>NC_009380.1:4573527-4878429 GCF_000016425.1 Salinispora tropica CNB-440
GACGCCAACGCCGCCGCCCTCGCCGAGCGCGCCCGGGGTAAGCCGATCCGCCTGGCGAGCAAGTCGGTACGCTGCCGGACGCTGATCTCCCGGGCCCTGGCCGCCCCCGGCTGGGCCGGTGTGCTGGCGTTCACCCTGGCCGAGGCGCTCTGGCTGGTCCGCTGCGGGGTCACCGACGACGCGGTGGTGGCGTACCCCTCGACCGACCGGGCCGCGCTCGCCGAACTAGCCGGTGATCCGACGCTCGCCGCCGCGGTGACCCTGATGATCGATGATCCCGCTCAGCTTGATCTGGTGGACGCCGTCCGCGCCCCAGGCCACCGGCCCGAGCTGCGGGTCTGCCTTGACCTGGACGCCTCCTGGCGACCGCTGGGCGGGCGGCTGCACCTCGGGGTACGCCGCTCGCCAGTGCATGATCCACGGGCGGCCGGCGCCCTCGCCGCCACCGTCGCCGCCCGCTCCGGGTTCCGGCTGGTCGGACTCATGGCGTACGAGGCGCAGATCGCCGGAATGGGCGACGCGCCGCCGGGACGGGCACTGCTCGGCGCGGCGATCCGACTGGTTCAACGCGGGTCGTACCGGGAGCTGCTGGCCCGCCGGAGCGCGGCGGTGGCGGCGGTCCGCGAGCACGCCGAACTGGAGTTCGTCAACGGTGGCGGCACCGGCAGCCTGGCCGCCACCAGCGCCGACCCCGCGGTCACCGAGGTGGCCGCCGGGTCCGGACTGTACGGACCGACGCTCTTCGACACCTACCGGGCCTGGCGCCCGACTCCCGCCGCGTTCTTCGCCTGCGCGGTGGCCCGCCGGCCGGCACCCGGCTACGCCACCGTGCTCGGCGGCGGCTGGATCGCCTCCGGGCCGGCCGAACGCAGTCGCCTCCCCCGCCCGGTCCTCCCGGCCGACCTCCGGTTGGTCGGGGCGGAGGGCGCCGGCGAGGTGCAGACTCCGCTGACCGGCCGGGCCACCGACACACTTCAGATCGGCGACCGGGTCTGGTTCCGGCACGCCAAGGCCGGGGAGCTCGCCGAGCACGTCAACGAGCTCCACCTGGTGGAGGCGGAGACCGTCGGGACGGCCGCCGCCACCTACCGCGGTGAGGGGTGGGCGTTCCTCTGAGGGACGCACCACCGACGCCGGGGCCCGCCCGCCCGGACCGGTTACGGACGGTCCGGGCGGGTGGACACCGATCAGGCTGGCTGGGCGACCTCCACCGGCCGGTCCACGCCCCCCCGAGCGTCAACCTGGCGGTACAGGTACTCCCGGACCAACGCCTTCGCCTCCAAGAGCACCCGGTCGTCGCCCTCCTGCCGCCGGCGGAACGCCAGCTTGATGAGCGCGTCAGCGCCCTCGACCGCGATCTCGAGATGGAACCGAAGCTCCGGGACGTCGGTGAGTCCGAAGCGTTCGGTGAGGACGCGGGCCAGCTGATCCGCGATCACCCCGTTGTTGTCCCGCTGCTCATCGAGCAGGTGCAGGTCGACCACGTCGCCGAAGTGCAGGGTACGGAACCCGGGAACGGTGCGGTGCATCGTGATGTACTCGTCGATTGCCGCGTCAACCCCATCCCACCAGTGGGTCAGGTCGTCAGAGGCGAACCTCTCGTCGAGCCGCTGGAGATAGGACTCCATCGTGCGCAGGGTCAACGCCTGCACGATCGCCCGCTTGTCCGGGAAGAACTGGTAGACCGACCCGATCGCCACCTCGGCGCGCTCGGCGAGCAGCGTCGTGGTCAGCCCCTCGTACCCCACCTCGTCGACGAGCTCCGCACAGGCGTCCAGCATTCGCTGGACCCGAGCGACACTTCGACCCTGCACCGGTACGCGGCGCAGCGGCCCGGTCGTGGCGGCTGGTGTAGACACTCGCCACCCCCCTTCGACGGATGAACATATCTGCACGTCACGAGTCCGTGACTACCGGTACAACGAGCGGAACTCGATTGCGGTATTTACCAGGCACAACGTTCCTGATATGAAGTCACTTCATATTCATGTCGAGGAGCGTCCATGGTCGCTACCGCAGGCTCCGTAAACGCCTGGTCCAACTGGGCCGGTAATCAACGTGGCACCGCCACCAGCGTGCTGCGCCCCACATCGAACGCCGAGATCGCGGAAGCGGTACGGGCCGCCGTCGCAGGCGGAGAGCGTATCCGCCCGGTCGGCAGCGGCCACTCCTTCACCCCCGTCGCCCGGACCGACGGTCATCGGATGGAGCTGACGGGCCTGCCCCACGAGGCGCGGGTCGACCTCGATCGCCGGCTGGTCACGGTACCCGCCGGCACCACGCTTCGCACCCTCAACCGGCTGCTCGCCGGACACGGACTGGCCCTGCCCAACCTCGGTGACATCGACGCGCAGACCGTAGCCGGCGCGATCTCGACGGGCACTCACGGCACCGGCGCCCGATACGGCTGCCTGTCCACCTTCGTCACCGCGCTCACCCTGGTCACCGGCGTCGGCGAGGTGCTGCACTGCTCCGCCGACGAAAACCCGGATGTCTTCGCCGCCGCCCGGGTCTCGCTCGGCGCACTCGGCGTCCTGGTCGACGTCACCCTGAGCTGTGTGGACGCGTTCGTGTTGCACGCCCACGAGCGGCCCGCGCCGCTGGCCGGAGTGCTGGCCGAGTTGCCCGAGCTGGTAGAGCGACACGACCACGTCGAGTTCTACTGGTTCCCATACACCGATCGTGTCCAGGTCAAAAGCAACGACCGGGTACCCGTCAACGACCGTCCGCTGCCGGGCTGGCACCGCTGGCTCAACGACGAATTCCTGTCCAACACGCTTCTCGCCGGAGCCTGCCGGCTCGGCCGAGCCGTACCGGCACTCGCCCCTGGCATCAGCTCCGTCGCCGCGCGGGTGCTCACCGAACGCCGCTACACCGGCCCCTCCGACGCGGTCTTCTGTAGCCCCCGTCGGGTCCGCTTCGTCGAGATGGAGTACGCGCTGCCCCGCGAGGCCCTCGCCCCGGCCCTGGCCGACCTTCGCCGCATCGTGGACCGACTGCCGGTCAAGGTCCTCTTCCCGGCCGAGATCCGGTTCAGCGCCGCCGACGATGTCTGGCTCTCACACGGCTACGGCCGGGACTCCGCGTACCTCGCCGTCCACCAGTACGTGGGGATGCCGTACGAGCCGTACTTCCGTGCCGTCGAAGAGCTGGCCGAAGGGCTTGGCGGCCGGCCGCACTGGGGCAAACTACACTGGCGCGATGCGGCCTCCCTGGCCCCCGCCTATCCCCGGTGGGACAGCTTCCAGGCCGTCCGCGACCGGCTCGACCCGCACCGGGTGTTCGCCAGCGAGCACCTGTCCCGCATCCTCGACTGACCGTACAGCGGTGCGTGCGTCACTCGGCCGCGCTGCCCGCCCGCTTCGGCTTCGCCTGCTTGGCCGCGGTGCTGTTCACCGTCGCGGTCTTCTTCGCTGACTTGGTCGCCGCGGCGGTCTTCTTCGTCGCTGCCGCCTTCTTCGTCGCCTTCTTGGCCGGCGTCGCCTTCTTGGCCGGCGCGGCCTTCTTGGCCGCCTTCTTCCGCGGCGCCGGGCCCTTCGCCCGCTTCTCGGCCAGCATCTCCGACGCCTGCTCCAGGCTCAGTGCCTCCGGCGTCTGACCACGCCGCAACGACGCGTTGGTCTCCCCGTCGGTCACGTACGGCCCGAACCGGCCGTCCTTGATGACCAGCGGCTTCTCGGTCAACGGGTCGGCGCCCAACTCCCGCAGCGGAGGCGCGGGGGCCCGACGCTGCCGGGTCTTCGGAGCGGCCAGCAGAGCCAACGCCTCGTCCAGCGTGACCGTGAACATCTTCTCTTCGGACTCCAGCGACCGGAACTCCTCGCCCCGCTTGACGTACGGGCCGTAGCGGCCGTTGTTGGCGAAGACCTCGTTGCCCTCCGGGTCAGTACCGACCAGCCGAGGCAGGCTCAACAGCCGCAGTGCCTCGTCGAGGGTGAGGGCGTCCGGCGACTGGGAGCGCAGCAGGGACGACTTACGCTCCCCACTGGCCACGTAGGGGCCGAACCGGCCCGACTTGAGCAGAATCGGCTCCCCGGTGGCCGGGTCCTCCCCGAGCTTGCGCTCGCCACCGCCACCGAGGAACAGCTCGTGCACCTTCTCCGGGGTCAGCTCATCCGGGGCCAGCCCCTCCGGAATCGGAGCCCGGTCGCCCTGGCCGCCGCCCTCCTCACCGTCGGCGGCGGCCGCCTCGCCGGGCAACTCCCGCTGTAGGTACGGCCCGTAGCGGCCCACCCGGACGACGACTGGCCGCCCCTCGTCGTCGCTGAAGAGCGGAATCGAGTTGACGCTCCGCGCGTCGATCTCACTCAGATTCTCCGTGACCAGCTTCTTCAGCCCACCGGAGCGGGCAATGTCCTGGTCACCGGCGCCGTTGGTGATGCCGAAGTAGAACGCGGTCAGGAAGTCCACCGCCGCGTGGTCGCCACCGGCGATCTCGTCCAGCTCGTTCTCCATGCTGGCGGTGAAGCCGTAGTCGATCAGGCGCGGGTAGTGCCGCTCCATCAGCCCGACCACGGCGAAGGCCAGGAACGACGGGATCATCGCCTGGCCACGCTTGGCGACATACCCCCGGTCCTGGATGGTCTGCATAATCGACGCATAGGTGGAGGGGCGGCCGATACCCAGCTCCTCCAGCGCCTTGACCAGGGACGCCTCGGTGTAACGGGCGGGCGGCTGGGTGTGGTGCCCCTGCGCGGCGAGCTGCTCGCCGGTCAGCGGCTGGTCCTTCACCAGATGTGGCAGACGCCGCTCGGCATCCTCCGCCTCGGCGTTCTCGTCGTCGCTGGACTCCACGTAGGCACGGAGGAAACCCGGGTCGGTGATGGTCTTACCGGTGGCGCCGAAGTCCGCCTCCTCACCGGCGGCCGTGACGGCACGAATCCGCACCGAAACGCTGGAGCCCACAGCATCGGTCATCTGGGAGGCGATGGTGCGCCGCCAGATCAGTTCGTAAAGCTTGTACTCCTCAACCGACAGCTCGTTGCGCAGCTCACCAGGGGTACGGAAGGTGTCGCCCGCGGGGCGGATCGCCTCATGCGCCTCCTGCGCGTTCTTCACCTTGCCGGTGTAGCGACGCGGCTCCGGTGGAACGCTACGTTCCCCGTACAGCTCGACGATCTGCCGGCGAGCCGCCGCGATGGCGGTCTCCGACAGGTTCACCGAGTCGGTACGCATATAGGTGATGTAGCCGTTCTCGTAGAGCCGCTGCGCGGTCCGCATCGTCTGCTGGGAGGAGAAGCGCAGCTTGCGGGCCGACTCCTGTTGCAGCGTCGAGGTGATGAACGGCGCGTACGGACGGCGACGGTACGGCTTCTCCTCGACCCGGGTGACGGTGAACGGCCGATCCGCCAGCCGGGCGGCCAGCCCCCGGGCCCCGCCCTCGTCGAGGTGCACCACGCCGGCACCGGGACGGACCCGCCCGGTGGTCGGCTCGAAGTCCTTGCCGGTGGCGATCCGGTCACCGTTGAGCGCGACCAGGGTGGCGTTGAAGGTACGGGGGCCCTCGCCGGGCTGTTCGCCGGCGAGCGTGGCGAGGATGTCCCAGTACTCGGCGGTGCGGAACGCCATCCGCTGCCGCTCCCGCTCGACCACGATGCGGGTCGCCACCGACTGCACCCGGCCCGCCGAGAGCTTCGGCATGACCTTCTTCCACAGCACCGGGGACACCTCGTAGCCGTACAACCGGTCGAGGATGCGGCGGGCCTCCTGGGCATCGACCAGATCGCGGTCGATCTCGCGCGGGTTCGCCACCGCGGCCTGGATCGCCGGCTTGGTGATCTCGTGGAAGACCATCCGCTTGACCGGAACCTTCGGCTTGAGCGTCTCCACCAGGTGCCAGGCGATCGCCTCGCCCTCCCGGTCCTCATCCGTGGCCAGGAGGATCTCGTCAACCTCCCGGGCCAGCTTGGTCAACTTGCTGATCTGCTGCCGGCGGTCCGACGAGACGACGTAGAGGGCGTGGAAGCCGTTGTCGACATCGACGCCGAGCCGGGCCCACGCCTCGCCCTTGTACTTCGCCGGCACATCGGCGGCATTGCGCGGCAGGTCGCGGACGTGCCCGAAACTGGCCTCCACGACGTACCCCGGGCCGAGGTAGCCCGAGATCGTCTTGGCCTTCGCCGGGGACTCGACGATGACCAGACGGGTGGTTCCAGTATTGCTCGGCACGTCTCTCTCCGACCTCACTCCCGCATCACGACCGCGGTGCCCGGAACGGGGCGCATTGACCCCGCCGGTGCCCAACAGTCCGGATGTCCAACGTAACGCGTCGTCCGGGATTCCGGTTTCGTGGGCGACAACACCGGAGGGACCCGACCCGGCGTCACCGTACACTGCCCGTAGACCCGACCACCGCTTCCCGTGACGAACAGGACCCAACCCACCCGGTCGGGGGCAGGTGTGTCATCGGGAGGCCACCGCGCCGCCAACCCGACGCTGCGGCTGCCGAGCGCCGCTGCTCAACGGCGGTACGGCCAGGCCGTGTGGGGCACGGTGGGGGGCGGGTCGCCGACCAGTTCGGCGAAGCGGTTCAGCAGTCGGCGTCCGGTGATCCGGTAGGCCAGGCCGTCCGGGCCCGACTCCGGCACGGCGGGCAACCCCACCGCGGCGAGCGCCGCCCCCACCGACGCCACCCGCTGGTGGGCGGCCGGCCCGAGGCGGAGCAGGACGTCGGAGTCCATCACTGCACCGGCCGCGACGAGCCACAGGCGCAGCCCTCGCCCATCCAGGTGGAAGGCGTCGGGCGGATGCTTCGCCGGGCCGTTCAGCCACGCCGCCACCAGCGGCTTCAGCACCCTCGTGTACGCCGTCCGCACGGTATGCCGTCCACCGCCCGCCGCCGCCCAGCTCGTGGGGAGGTGCCGCGCCTCCAACTCGGCGACCAGCACGTGTACCCGCCAGGCGTCGTCGACAACCACGGCCAGACGGGCGGTACCCCCCATTACGGATATATCGGCCGGTCCGGCGAGCAGGCCGGCCACGTCGGCGACGGCGGGTTCGGCGGCCTCGGCGCCGAAGAAGGTGAGCTGACGACCCGCGTCGTCAGATCGAGCGGCGGCAACACCCCGGCCCACGGCCCGGTTGGTGCCGCCCCGGATGGCGGGCGGGGCCAGCAGCTCGGGCGCCGGGAAGAGTCCCGGCGCCGGCTCCCCGTCCACCGGCCCGGTCAACGGCACTCGGGGACCTCGGCGAAGGCGCGTCTCAACTCCTCCGAGTTCAGGTCACTGGCGTCCAACACGCTGGCCTCGTACTCCTGGTTCAGGGTCTGGACCGCGTCCCGCACCCCGTCGTAGAAGACGGTGGTCTGGCTCGTGCTGAGGCTGTCGATGGAGTCCCGGGCCTTGGAGTACGCGTCCCGCATCTGCGCCAGCGACGTGCGGAACCGCTCGGACACCTCGGCGCCCTGCGCCGCCTCGGGGATGCCGGCCTGCTCCACCTGGCGTCGCGCCGTCTCGCTGGCCCGCGCCGCCCCGTCGAAGAGCCGCACGAGGTTCTCCTTGGCCTGAGCCGGACTGGTCTGGGCAGTCATCTGCTGGTCGGTGCTGCTGGTGAGCTTCTTGATCTCGGCTCGCCACGGGGTCATGGCGGAACAGACCGAGGTCGCCCACGCCCCGGGACTCGGCCCGCCACCGCACCCGGCGGTCAGGACAACCGTAGCCAGCACTGCCGCCAGCCTTCCAGCCGCTGCCCGGCACACACGCATGCGTTGCAGCGTACGGTGTCGCGCCGCCCGGTACAGCGCTCAGGTTCACCCGGACGTCCGCACCACCGCCCTCCCCACGCGAGCCAGGAGGACGGCAGTGCGGTGCGGTGTGAACAGTTCAGGTGCGGACCGCCTCCGGACGTTGTTCCGAGCTGCCCGTACCTGTTCCGGGATCAGACATCGACACGCCCTGGCGCTTACTGAACAGCACGGAGGCGACAATGATCAGGGTCGCGACCACGGCGATCGAGATCCGCAGCCCGTTGTTGCGGTCGTCGCCCACGCTCCAGGCCACCACGGCCGGCGCGATCAGCAGCGAGACCAGGTTCATCACCTTGATCAGTGGGTTGATCGCCGGGCCGGCGGTGTCCTTGAACGGGTCGCCGACGGTGTCACCGATGACGGTCGCGGCGTGTGCCTCGGAGCCCTTGCCGCCGTACGCGCCATCCTCGACCATCTTCTTGCTGTTGTCCCAGGCGCCGCCGGAGTTGGCCAGGAAGACGGCCATCAGGGTGCCGGCACCGATCGCCCCAGCCAGGTACGACGCGAGCGCGCCCGGTCCGAGCCCGAAGCCGACCGCGATCGGCGCCATGATCGCCAACAGGCCGGGGGTCAACAGCTCCCGCTGCGCGTCCCGGGTGCAGATGTCGACGACCTTGCCGTACTCGGGGCGCTGGGTACGGTCCATGATCCCGGGCAGTTCCCGGAACTGCCGGCGGACCTCCATGACCACCGCGCCCGCCGAGCGGGACACGGCGTTGATGGCCAACCCGGAGAAGAGGAAGACCACCGCGGCACCGATGATGAGACCGACCAGGTTCCGCGGGTTCGCCACGTTCAGCGAGTTGAGGATCTCGCCGCCGACATCGGTGATGCCCGCGTCGGCGTACGCGATGCGCAGCGTGTCGGTGTACGAGCCGAAGAGCGCGGTCGCGGCCAGCACCGCGGTGGCGATCGCGATGCCCTTGGTGATCGCCTTGGTGGTGTTACCGACCGCGTCCAGTTCGGTCAGCGTGCGGGCGCCGTCCGCATCGATGTCGCCGGACATCTCCGCCACGCCCTGAGCGTTGTCGGAGATGGGACCGAAGGTGTCCATCGCGACGATGACGCCGACCGTGGTGAGCAGTCCGGTACCGGCCAACGCGACGGCGAACAGCGACAGCGTGATGGAGCTGCCGCCGAGCAGGAAGGCGCCGAAGACGCCAGCCCCGATCAGCAGCGCCGAGTAGACCGCGGACTCCAGACCGACACCGATGCCGGCGAGGATGACGGTGGCCGGGCCGGTCTGTGAGCTGCGGCCGATGTCCTGCACCGGGCGGCGGTCGGTCTCGGTGAAGTAGCCGGTCAGTGCCTGGATCGCGGCGGCCAGCACGATACCGATGACGACCGCGCCGATGGCCACCACGCGCGGGTTCTGGTCAACGTCGGCCAGCCCCTGCGTCAACTCGGCGAAGCTGGCCGGCAGGTACGTCCAGGCCGCGATGGCAACCAGCACCGCGGAGATGAGCGCGGAGGCGTAGAAGGCCCGGTTGATGGCGGTCAGGCCGGAGCGGTCCGAGGTGCGCAGCCGGGTGATAAAGACGCCGATGATCGCAACGATCACACCGATACCGGAGACGATCAGCGGGAAGACCAGCCCCTGCTCGCCGAAGGCGGCCCGGCCGAGGATCAGCGCCGCGACCAGGGTCACCGCGTACGACTCGAACAGGTCGGCGGCCATGCCGGCGCAGTCGCCCACGTTGTCGCCCACGTTGTCGGCGATGGTGGCGGCGTTGCGCGGATCGTCCTCGGGGATGCCCTGCTCCACCTTGCCGACCAGGTCAGCACCAACGTCGGCGGCCTTGGTGAAGATGCCGCCGCCGACCCGCATGAACATGGCGAGCAGCGCGGCGCCGAAGCCGAAGCCTTCCAGCACGGTCGGGGCGTCGCCCCGGTAGAAGAGGACGACCAGCGCCGCGCCGAGGAGACCGAGGCCGACGGTCAGGAAGCCGACAACGCCGCCGGTACGGAATGCGATCCGCATGGCGGTCTCCCGGCCACCCACCCGCTCCCGGGCTGCGGCGGCGACGCGCAGGTTGGCCCGGGTCGCCAGCCACATGCCGGCGCCCCCGATGAACGCGCTGAAGAGCGCGCCGATGACGAAGAAGGCCGACCGGCCGATCTTGACCGCGGTCTCACTGCCGTCGGTCTCGTGCACCGGCAGCAGGAAGAGCAGCAGCACGGCGACGACCACGAAGATCGCCAGGGTACGGAACTGCCGGAGCAGGTATGCCGAGGCGCCCTCCTGCACCGCCCCCGAGATTTCCTGCATATTGGTGGTGCCCCTGCCGGCGGCCAGCACGGTCCGCGTCAGCGCGGCGGCGAAGGCCAGCGCCACGGCCGCGATCACGGCGGCGAGAACCACGTAGGTGACATTGCTCCCGGTGAGGGAGATCCCGCCGCCCTCGGCGGCCAAGGTGTCGGACATCTGTGTCCTCCTGTACCGAACGCTCGCGCCGACCGTTGGAGACGCAGGGCCGGCGCCTGGATGCGGTGTCGCAAGCACGCGCCAACCCACCGAGCGGACCAACGATGGAGCACCGTTCCCGCTGGCTGCGGAAGGGTTCACTTGCTGACAACCCGGGTACTGTAGCTGTCCGCAGTGTCAGAGGTCACACCTGGTGGTCATCGTGTCGGAATGATCTCCATCGCTGTGCTATGAAGAAAACTCTGATATAGCGAAGCGCCGATAGGGATCAAGAGGACAACCAGCCCACCACCTGCCCCCAACCCAGGACAAGGCCGCCCCGGACAGGCCCCGAGGGGCAACGGTCGGGCCAGACGGGTCGGCGCGGGGTTCGGGCCCGGGCAGGAGTCGGGCTGGCAGGTCGGAGCGGGAAACCGGGCGGCGCTTCGGCGCGCTCAGTGGCCGACCGGCCACACCATCCGCACCTCGGTACCGATGCCCCCCTCCGCGGGACGCACCAGGAGGTCATCGACGAAGCCAGCGAGCAGCGCGAAGCCGACGCCGGTGGTCAACGCATCCTCGCTGAGTGACTCCCGGGCCAGTTCGTACGGCGGCAACGCCGCAAGATCGGCTCCGGCCTCGAGCGGCGCCCGGTCCACCACCCGAACGGCATACGTCCCAGAATCGGACATCTCAACCCGCACTGGGTCAGAAAGGTTGTACTGCTGGTGCAACGCCACCGCCCGGGTACACGCCTCACCGATCGCCAGTCGCACCTCGTCCAGCAGGCCCTGTCGGACCCCCGCGCGCCGCGCCACGGCGACACCGACCAACCGCGCCGTGCGGACATGCACCGGCGCGGGCGAGAAAGAGAGACGGACCACGGCCATCACACGCCGGTCGCCGCGTCAACCGTCGGATACAGCGGGAATACCTGGTCAAGCGCGGTGATGCGGAAGATCTTCAGCAGTGGCTCCCGGTCGCAGACCAAGGCGAAGGAACCGCCGACGGTCCGCAGCCGTTTGAGGGCACCCACCAGCACACCAAGCCCGGTGGAGTCGAGGAAGTCGACTCCACCCAGGTCAACCACGACGTGCTCGACCCCGGCATCGATCAACTCGAGGAGTCCTTCCCGGAGCTGAGGTGCGGTGTAGACATCCACCTCACCGCCGACCACGACCACCGCGAACTCCCCCACGGTGCGCGTCGCCAGCGACAGCTCCATCAGATCCTCCTCGCAAGAGCCGTAAACTCTCCACGGGCATTCAACCATCACCACGGGTGACACTGGATACCACCAGCGCCCCGTCGGGCAGGCACCGCGCCCCGAACCAACGCTACCCATCCCCGAACACCAGTGCGAGAGTGCAGGACGTGACCTCCGACAGCCCGGCGCCCCGGCCGCGGCGCCCCGGCCGGCCGCCGTCACCCACGGCCACCCGCGCCGCAGCCCCCGGGCCGTCCCCGACAGAGCTGCTGGGCCAGCTACGCGCCCGGCATGACGCCGACCCGGTAACCCACGTCGAACGGGTACCCGCCCGCGCCGGCGAGCCCGCGCCGTGGCCCAGCTGGGTCCCGGCGGATCTGCACGCGGCGTTCACCCGGCAGGGCGTGGAGACACCGTGGCAGCACCAGGCCGAAGCCGCCGATCTCGCCCACACCGGCAGCCACGTCGTCGTCGCCACCGGCACGGCATCCGGCAAGTCCCTGGCCTACCAGCTCCCGGCGCTGTCAACGCTGCTCACCGACCCCCGCGCCACCGTGCTCTACCTCGCTCCCACCAAAGCACTCGCTGTTGACCAGCTACGGGCCATCACCGAGCTGGAGCTGGACGGAGTACGCCCCGCCTGCTACGACGGAGACACCCCCCGGGCCGAACGGGAATGGATCCGGCAGCACGCGCGGTTCGTGCTGACCAACCCCGACATGCTCCACCACGGCATCCTGCCCGGCCATGCCCAGTGGACGAGGTTCCTCCGCCGGCTCGCGTACGTGGTGGTGGACGAGTGCCACAGCTACCGGGGCGTCTTCGGCTCGCAGGTGGCGCACGTGCTGCGCCGACTGCGCCGGCAGTGCACTCGGATCGGCCGTACGCCGGTCTTCGTGCTGGCCTCCGCCACCTCGGGTGACCCGGCCGTGACGGCCGAACGACTCACCGGCCTGCCCGTGGCGGCGGTCACCGGAGACACCTCGCCCCGCGGCGGGGTGACCTTCGCGCTGTGGGAGCCGCCGACGCTGCCCACCCCGACCACCTCCCCCGACGACACCGACCTCGCGCCGGTACGTCGATCCGCGCTGCGAGAAACCGCCGACCTGCTCGCCGACGCGGTGGCCGCGGGGGTCCGCACGCTCGCCTTCGTCCGGTCCCGACGGGGGGCCGAGGCGGTGGCCGCCAACGCCCGCCGGGCCCTCGACGAGGCGGTATCCGGGCTGGGTAACCAGGTGGCCGCCTACCGCGCCGGCTACCTGCGCGAGGAGCGACGCGAACTGGAACGGTCCCTCCTCAGCGGTGAGCTGCGCGGACTCGCCTCAACCAACGCCCTCGAACTCGGCGTCGACCTGGTCGGGCTGGACGCGGTGCTGATCTGCGGCTACCCCGGCACCCGCGCCTCGCTCTGGCAGCAGGCCGGGCGGGCCGGACGCTCCGGCCAGGAGGCGCTGGCGGTGCTGGTCGCCCGGGACGATCCGCTCGACAGCTACCTCGTCCACCACCCCGAGGCGGTCTTCGGGGCACCGGTCGAGGCGACCGTGCTCGACCCCACCAATCCGTACGTGCTCGGGCCGCAGCTCGCCTGCGCCGCCGCCGAGGCACCACTCACCCCGGCCGACCTGGACCTGTTCGGGGACGGCGCGAAAGAGGCGGTGGACGCTCTGGTCGAGGCCGGTGCGCTCCGACAGCGCCCCACCGGGTGGTACTGGCGCCACCGCGAGCGCCCCCAGGTGGAGCTACGCGGCGGAGACGGCGCACCGATCTGCGTGGTGGAGACGGCGACCGGGCGGCTGCTCGGCACGGTCGACGGCGGGTCGTCGCACTTCCTGCTGCATCCCGGGGCGGTCTACCTGCACCAGGGCGTCTCGTACGTGGTCGACACCCTCGACCTCGCCGACGGGTGCGCGCTGGTGCACCCCGAGGAGCCGGACTGGTCCACCCATGCCCGCGATGTCACGTCGCTGTCGGTGGTGGCGGTCCGGTCGTACGTGGACGCCGGACCGGTCGGGCTCTTTCTCGGTGAGGTCGACGTGACCAGCCAGGTGGTGTCCTACCAGCGACGCCGAATTGCCACCGGCGAGGTCATCGACACCCGCCCCCTGGACCTACCCGCCCGGGAGCTGCGAACCGTGGCGGTGTGGTTCACGCTCTCGCCGGAGTCCCTCACCGCGAGTGGAGTCGACCCGGCCGACGTGCCGGGCGCGCTGCACGCCGCCGAGCACGCCGCGATCGGGTTGCTGCCGCTGACCGCCACCTGCGACCGGTGGGACATCGGCGGCTTGTCAACCGCGATGCATCCCGACACCGGGGCACCGACCGTCTTCGTCTACGACGGCCACTCCGGCGGGGCCGGCTTCGCCGAGCGGGCGTATGCAACGGCGGCGACATGGCTCCGGGCTACCCGGGATGTGGTCACGGACTGTGGCTGCGAGTTCGGCTGCCCGTCCTGCGTCCAGTCCCCGAAGTGCGGCAACGGCAACAATCCACTGTCCAAGCCGGACGCGGTCCGGGTCCTCGACGTCGTACTGGCCAACCTGCCATCCGGAACGGTTCAGGCCAGCCGGGCGTCCTGAGCGCCGACGGGCCCGGCGTTCCCCGGCACTCCCGCGTCCGCTGCCAGCCAGCGAACCGGCCGGGGTGTATGTGCGCTCAACCGCGCAGCGGGCCGGCCCGGGCCCGCCCGGTCGCGGCCCGGACCAGGCCCGGTAGCACAGTGGCGGTCACTTCCACGGTGACCAGCAGGTCCAAGCCCTCGAGCTGGCAGCTGACGAGCCGGCCACCGTTGTCGGTGACGATCGCCCGGGCCGACTCGCACGCGATGGTGGCGCCGAGCATGGCGGACGCCGCGCCGGCGAGCGCACCCAGGTCCGCCGCGACACCTGCCTGCTGTCGGGCTATCCGAGCCCCACCAACCGCCGCGCCCACCACCCCGAAGGCGACGAACGCGACCCCGACCGCGAGCAGCAGGACCGTGGCACCGCCCCGGTCGCCACCAGCGGACATCCGCCGCCTCTCCTCGCCGGCCGCCTTCCGTCCCAACCGAGCCCCCTCGTCCCGGCCGGCAGCGGGGCACCCCCGGCCACCGCCGGTCACCGGCTCACTCCCGCTCCACCGACGACAGCTTCGGCCAGTGGGAGGAAGGGCTCAGGGCCAGGTTCGACTGCGGCCACGGTGGTCGCCGTGACCGTCAGTCGGGGCATTCGCGCCCCGAGAGCCCGGACCGGAGCGCGAACAGTGACGCGTACCCGCTGCCCGTCTTTGTCGATCGACACCTTGGCTCCCGGTGGGGCTACCGCACGGACCACGGCCCACCCATCCGCACCCCGGGAGGCGGCGATCGCCGCCTCCCGGGCTGCGTGCAGACAGGCGCCCTTGGTACCCACCGCGTCGACCGCCGTCAGACCAACGAAGAGGAACACGAGCAGCGCCGGCAGGCCGGCCGCCAGTTCGGCGGTAAAGGAGCCCCGGTCTCGGCCGGCCCACCGGCACCGCCTCACTGAAGTGCCCGGTCGATGACGGCGGTCAACGCGGTCTGCACGTTGTCAGAGGTGAGCACCTTGAGTAGAAGCCCGGCGAAGGCGACTGCGGCAAGCGTGCCGACGGCGTACTCGGCGGTGTTCATCCCGGCGTCGCCTCGAAGCCGGGCGGTGATTCTGCGCATGTCCATGCGTCCTTTCTCGAGATTGGTCAGAGCACGTCGCCGAGAACGGCGACGATCACCGGCACCAGGCCGGCGAGAATGAAGGCCGGTAGGAAGCAGAGCCCCAACGGCAGCACGATCAGAACCCCGGACCGCTGGGCTGTCGCCTCGGCCGCCGTGGTCCGGTCGGCCCGCAGGTCGTCGGCGAGGCGTGTCAACGCACCCGCCAGGGAAGCACCGCTGGTTGCCGAGCGGAGCGCGGCGCCGACCAGGCGCTCGGCGCCGGGCACCGCCGCAAGCGTTGACCACGCCTCCGCAGGCTCCGCTCCAAGGCGAAGGAGACGCCCGACCCGGGCGAGCCGCTCCGCCAGAGGCCCGTCGAGCGCCTCTGCCACCGCCAGTACCGATCGGTCAACCGGGGCACCGGCGCGCATCGCCGACGCGAGTAGGTCAGCGGCGAGCGGCAGGGCCGCGTTCTCCCGTCGGCGCCGTTCCCGGGCGGCCGGTGACTCGACCCGCCGCAGCAGGCGGTCGAGCAACACCACGACGGGCAGGGCGCCAAGCAGGCCCGGCACTCCACCAACCAGCACAGCGATCGCCACGGCGGCGAGCACTGCGACGAGCCGAATCGCGTCCCGCCGGTGACGGGACTCCGCCGGAGCCTCACCCGCCGACCTGATCAGCGGAGGGCCGGGCGGGACCCGGTCAAGGTCGCGCAGCCGACGGATCGGACGACGCCTCCTCCACCCGAGTCTGCCCAGCAGGGCTGGCAGGGACCAACGCTCGGCGGTCAGCACCGGCGGGGTCATCCGATGTCCCCGCCGCGGATCGCGGTAAGCCGCTCCGCCCAGAACAACCCGGCGACCTGGAGCATGACTGCAAGGACCGCGCAGCTACCGCCAACCGCCGAGTGCAGGAGCACCGCGACCGGGTCGACACCGATGCCGTATCCCAGACCAATGCCGCCGAGCGGAAGTGCCGCGAGCAGCCAGGCGGTCGCCCGTGCCCCGGCCGCCTGCGCCGCCGCCGTGGCCCGGCCTCGGTCGGCGGCGCGGGCGTCCACGTCGATCCGTTCCAGCAGGTCGGCAAGGGGTGCACCGGTGCGATCCGCGAGCCGGACAGCCGACCGGATCAGGGTGCTGCCCGACCTCCCAGCCGCCGACAGCGCCGTGGACTGGCCCACCGACAGGCCGGCCCGTAGGTCAGCGGCGAGGTCACAGAGTTGGTCGAGGTGACGACGGCGAAGCTGGTCGGCCTGCCGGGCCGCCCATCGCCTCAGCAACGCCCGAACTCCCAGCATGCCGTACGTACCGGTGACGACGGCCGCGACCGGACCGCCCAGCAGGGCACCCACGGCGACGGCCAGCATGCCCGCCACCAGCAGAGTGCGCCGGGGCGCCGCCACCAGGGGGCCGTACCTGGCGGAAGTCGGCGGGGACACCGCCACCCGCGAGCCGGACACCGGAGCAGCCCGACGGCCACCGGGCATCAGATGAGCCGCCCCGCTCGGACGTCTCGAGTCATGCCGGGTCGGCGGCCCCGCCGAACGATCCTGCCCGCGTCGCCGGGGCCGCACCACCACCGGCTTCGACCGCACCGCGTCCCGCTCCGCCCCGGGCCCGCAGCTGGACGGCGGGGTGCTGCGCCGCAGACTGGACACCCAGGTCACCAGTGGGTCGTCAGCGGCACCCGAGTCGCCGGTGGCATGGACCCGTCGCCGGACGAACCGGGTCAACGGCCAAGCCGTGACGACCGTCAGGGCGACCAGGAGCAGAAGCAGCAGAAGCTGAACCGAGGTCATCCCACACCTGCCTGACCGGGCCAGGGCCCCCGAAGGATCGGTGGCACCGCCACCTCCCGCCTGCCCAGTAACTCGGCCAGCGTCCGGGCAGCCGGGCCGGGGCCGCTGTCAAGGCCCCAGGCTGGAACCGCCCTGACCAGCCGATCAGGGCCTTCCGGCAGAAGTAGGCAGATGGAATCCAGTGCCCGTCCCCGATCCGCGCGACGGACATGCAGCACCACCTGGAGTGCCGCCGCCACCTGAGCGTGCAGTGCGGGCCGGGGCAATCCACCGAGGAGACCGAGTGCCTCGAGCCGAGCCGGCACATCCGACGGGGTGTTGGCGTGCAGCGTCCCGGCACCACCCTCGTGACCGGTATTCATGGCCACCAACAGGTCGACGATCTCCCGGCCGCGGCACTCGCCGACGACGAGGCGGTCCGGTCGCATCCGCAGCGCCTGCCGGACCAGGTCGGTCAGGCCCACCGCACCTACACCCTCCACATTGGCTGTACGTGCCTGGAGGCCGACGACATGGGGATGTACGGGGTGCAGCTCAGCCGCGTCCTCTACCAGCACGATCCGCTCCGTGCCCGAAACCAGGCCAAGTAGCGTGTTGAGCAATGTGGTCTTGCCGGAACCGGTGCCGCCGACCACGAGGTACGCGAGCCGGGCCGCCACCACCGCGGCCAGCACCGGGGCGACCGCCCGTGGCACGGCCCCCTGACCAACCATCTCGTCGAGCGTGAACGGGCGCTGCCGGAAGGTCCGCAGGGACAGGTATGGACCGTCGGTGGCCACTGGTGGCAGGACCGCGTGTAGTCGGGTGCCGTCGGCGAGCCGCGCGTCGACGCACGGCGAGCCGTCGTCCAGCCGCCTCCCCGCGCTGGCTGCGAGCCGCTGCGCGAGCCGCCGGACGTCGTCCACCGAACCCACCGGTACCGCGACCTCTTTCAGGCCCTCCCCTCGGTCGACCCAGACGTGAACGTTGTTGACGAGGACATCGGTGACGCGTGGATCGACCAACAGCGGGGCCAACGGACCGGCGCCCACCAGGTCGTCGTGCACTCGGTCGGCGAGGCGGAGCAGCGTGGTGTCGCCGAGCACCGCGGCGGCCGGCTCGGCGCGCACGGCGGAGACGATCGCCGCCGGGGTGACCGGAGTTGACGAGGACGCGATTCGCTGTCGGACTCTCGCGGCGAGGCCGTCGTCCGCCTTGGTCATGCCGCCCCCGGCGCCGCACCGGTCAGTTCGTTGAGGAGTCGTTGGCACAGGGCGGCCAGTGGGCCCCGCCCGTCGGCCGCCGGTGCTTGGCCCCGTTCCAGTCCACGGCCGAGCGCCGGCTCCAGGCGCACCGTGCCGGCCAGCGGCAACCCGAGCGTCCGCGCGAGCTCGGTGGGCTTGAGCCGGCCAGGGGCGGGGCCACGGACGATCAGGGAGAGGTCGGCGCAGTGTGGTGCGGCGGCGCTGACCACCCGAGCGGCAGCGGCGGTCGCGCGGAGCTCGGCGGGTACCACGACGAAGGCCCGGTCGACCGACTGTAGGGCAGTCACCGCCGCGTCATCCAGGTGCCGGGGCAGGTCAACCACGACCACGTCCCGGGCCCGCCGGGCAGCGTCGAGGGTCGCCGCCATCGCCACGGCCGGCAACAACCGAAGATCACCTCGGTCCCACGAGAGGACCACCAGGTCGCCCCGGCTGGGCAGGGCCCGCACCAGCGACGAGGCGTCCACCCGGCCGTCGGCGTCGGTCAGCGCGGGCCAGCGCAATCCGCCCAGTTGTTCCCAGCCGAGCACCAGATCCAGCCCGCCTCCGAGCGGGTCGGCGTCAACCAGCAGCGTCCGCAGCCGGGCGCGGGCCGCTGTGACAGCGAGCCCGCCGGCGAGGACACTGGCGCCGGCACCGCCCCGTCCGCCAAGGACGGCGACGACCCGGGCCGCTACCGGGTCTGGTTGCTCCGGGCCGCACTCGACGAAACGATCAACCAGCCAGGGCTCGGCGGCGGGCAGGACGGCCACGAACTCGGCACCCATCAGGTCGGCCACATCCCGGCCCGGGTCGAGGTGCCCGGCGTGGCCGACCAGCACCAACCGCCGCCGGTGCGGCAACCGTGCCCGCAGGCACGGCTGCGCCTGGTCGCTGCCGACCAGCACCAGGGGCGCGGGAGACCAGCGGGACCGGGCGGCCACCGGGTCCGGCGCGAGGTCGACCTCGACGCCGCCGGCCGCGGCGAGCCGCAACAGGTCGTCCAGGAGCACGTCGTCGGAGGTCACGAGGAGGGGCAGGCGGCACGGGGGCGGTACGGCGGGGCGAGGTGGCATCACGGCCTCCAGCAGTCGGCTCGGGCTTCGCTGGTCTGGAAGCGTGCGCGACCCGGCTGTCCCGAGGGCGGCCCCGGCTGCTGGTCTGTGGACGGGGACGGCACCTGTGGACAGAGTCCGCCCGAATAGTTGATCTGCTATGCCCGCGACGCTCGCACCCTCGACTACCCACCCCTGGCCAACGTCGGACAGCAGGCCACGGCCCGACCCGGCCCTGACTGGTGCGGGCGGGTCAACAACTGGCCGAACCCACACGTCCGGCGGTGGGCCGCACATCGGCGCGGCAGCCAGTCGCCCCAGCATCAACGGCGGCCGCCCCCCGCGGTCGTCGCTTGCCCTGGCGGTACTGTCGGGACAGCGCGGAGCTCCGGCTCGGTCCGCGTGGTGAGCCCTGCTTCGAAACGTGGCTTCACCTGGGCCGACAACAGGAGAAGAAGGGACGACCCCCGTCGGGGGGAAGACGGGGGTCGTCGGGGTCCGGCTCCGGGGGGGGTGAGCCGAACCACTCAGCGGTCACGGGGGGGGGTGCAACCGCCGAGGGTCTGTCGGTTGTCCGGAAGATGAACGCCTGTTGTGTCGACAGTCTGCCTGAGTGCACCTGGCTACGTCGAGTGGTGTGGCCTCCACTCCCTGCTGAATCTTCCCGCAGTGTGTGATCGCGGTCACGCAGAGCAGGCCGACGGTCGACCACGTCGCACATCCGAGGGGTTGACGGACCCGGGCCCCCGCAGACGATAGACCATCGGGCTAGACTTGCGCGCCGTGGGCCGAAGCGCCGCTTTTTTCGATCTGGACAAGACCGTCATCGCCAAGTCAAGTGCGCTGGCGTTCGGTCGGCCGTTCTACCGAGACGGCCTGATAACCCGACGAGACGTTGTCAAGTCGGCGTACGCGCAGCTGATGTTCCGGCTGGGCGGCTCCGACGAACAGACCATGGCCCGGACCCGGGACTATCTCGCCGCGCTGTGTAAGGGATGGCAGGTGGAGCAGGTCCGCCAGATCGTCGCGGAGACCCTCCATGAGCTGATCAACCCCTACGTGTATGCCGAAGCCGCCGCCCTGATCGAGGAGCACCAGGCCGCCGGCCGGGACGTCGTGCTGGTTTCGGCCTCCGGAGAGGAGATGGTCCGGCCGATCGGGGCGTTGCTCGGGGTGACCGATGTGATCGCCACCCGAATGGCCGTGGTGGACGGCCACTACAGCGGCGAGATCGAGTTCTACGCGGCCGGCCCGGCCAAGGTGGACGCGGTGGGCGAGCTGGCTCTCGAGCGGGGCTACGACCTGACCAACTCGTACGCCTACTCGGACTCGTACACGGACCGGCCGTTGTTGGAGTGCGTAGGCCGCCCGACCGCAGTCAACCCGGACCGTCAGCTACGCAAGCTCGCCGCGGAGAACTCCTGGCCGGTGCTGGAGTTCCGGCACCCGATTCCCCTGGGGCGTCGGTTGCGTGATCGCCCCGCCGTGCCGGTCGCCGCCGCCGCGCTCGGCGTCGGGGTTGGCGTGGCGATCGGAATCGCCTGGTATGGCCGGCACCGTCGTACCCGGACTGCCCCGGCGACCTGACCGTCGCAGCCGGCCGCCGGTGGCGGGTCGGGCTCGGGTAGGCCGCAGCGAGGGAGGCTACTGAGTCCCCGCGAGCACCTCATCGCCAATCCCGGTGAGCTGATCGGCGCCCACCTCGACGGCGCTCAGGTAGTGCCGCAGCCACGAGCGAAGCCCGTCCGGGGTTCCGGTGGCGAACGCTCCAGCCGAACCGACGTACTCCGGCTCCCGTTCCCGATGGCCGACGTCCACGGCGAGCAGGCCCCGCGGGTCAACGCCCCGGGACATCAGCACCAGCCGGGCGGCACCGCGGGCGACCACCCCGGACGGGCCGGCGAAGGGCCGCAGGTTCAACAGCTCGCCGTGGACGACTGCGGCGAGGACCATTGGCGGTGCCTGACTTCCCCCGGCTACCAGGGCAGCCAGCCCGTCCAGCCGCGCCGCCACGACCGCGTCGCGCACCGGGCGGCCCAGGTCTGTCTCCGGCACGAGTTCCCGCGCCGCAAGCACGTGCAGCTTCGCGAGCGCCTGCCGGGGCGCCTTCGGCCAGAGGTCGGTCAGCCCGGGTAGCGCCCCGGCTACCCGCAGCGCGCCCTGCAACACCGGCTCGGTGACGGTGCCGGCACGGACTTCCTCACGCTCGTGGGCCTGCCCCTCGAGGGCGGCGCTGGCCACCGCGGAGCGGAGGCTGACCTCGGCGGCCACCTGACCGCCGTGCCGGCGCAGGGCGCGGTGCCGCAGCGCCTGGTCGAAGCGCTCGCGGGCCCGCTCCACCGCGGTGGCGACATCGGCGAGGGCGAGCAGCGGAGCGAGCGGGTCATCGGTCACCCCGCCACGCTATCGGGACCGCTTGCACCACCCGCCGGTGCCGTGCCATCCGCGGATGCCGTACTGTCCGCCGGTGTCGTATCGTCTGGCGCGGGGAAGACTCCGTTCGGCGCGATCCGTCGCCCTCGACAGTCGCCTGCGCCCGGCCCGCGGGCTAATCTCTGCACCGAGACGCAGGTCACCCCAAGCGACGAGGGAGCAGGCATGAGCGAGGCGTTGGCCAACCTGTTGAATGAGACGCGCCAGTTCCCGCCGCCGGCCGAACTCGCCGCGAACGCCAACGTCACCGGTGAGACGTACGCCGCGGCGAACGCCGACCGGCTGGCCTTCTGGGAGCAGCAGGCACAGCGACTGACCTGGACGAAGCGGTGGGACCGGGTGCTCGACTGGTCGAAGCCGCCGTTCGCGAGGTGGTTCGTCGGCGGTCAGCTCAACGTGGCGTACAACTGCGTGGACCGGCACGTCGAGGCCGGCCGGGGGGACCGGGTTGCGATCCACTGGGAGGGCGAGCCGGGTGACACCCGAACGATCACCTACGCGGAGTTGCAGAAGCTGACCTGCCAGGCGGCGAACGCGCTGACCGAACTCGGGGTGACCGCTGGCGACCGGGTGGCGATCTATCTGCCGATGGTGCCGGAGGCCGTGGTCGCGATGCTGGCCTGCGCCCGGATCGGCGCCACCCACAGCGTGGTCTTCGGCGGTTTCTCCGCCGACGCGTTGACAAACCGGATTCAGGACGCCGCTGCGAAGGTGGTTGTCACCGCCGACGGCGGCTACCGGCGGGGCCGGCCCTCCGCGCTCAAACCGACCGTTGACGAGGCGGTGTCGAACTGCCCGTCGGTGGAGCATGTGCTGGTGGTTCGCCGCACCGGCGAGGAGTGTTCCTGGTCGGCGAAGGACCGCTGGTGGCACGAGACGGTCGGGCGGGCCTCGGTCGAGCACCAGGCCACCGCCTTCGACTCCGAGCACCCGCTGTTCATCCTGTACACCAGCGGCACCACCGCCCGCCCGAAGGGGATCCTGCACACCACCGGCGGCTACCTGACCCAGGCTTCGTACACGATGCACGGGGTCTTCGACCTCAAACCGGATACCGATGTCTACTGGTGCACCGCGGACGTCGGCTGGGTCACCGGCCACTCGTACATCGTGTACGGCCCGCTCTCCAACGGTGCCACCCAGGTCATGTACGAGGGCACTCCGGACACCCCGCACCGGGGTCGGTTCTGGGAGTTGGTCGACAGGTACCGGGTGACGATCCTCTACACCGCCCCGACCCTCATTCGCACGATGATGAAGTGGGGTGAGGAGATCCCCGCCGGGTTCGACCTGTCGTCCCTGCGCCTGCTGGGCAGCGTCGGCGAGCCGATCAACCCCGAGGCCTGGATGTGGTACCGGCAGCATGTCGGAGGGGGCCAGCTGCCTATTGTGGATACCTGGTGGCAGACCGAGACCGGCGCCATCATGATCTCCCCACTGCCCGGCGTGACCCACACCAAGCCGGGGTCGGCGATGACTCCGCTACCGGGGATCAACGGCGACGTGGTGGACGACCAGGGTCAGCCGGTGCCCAACGGCGGCGGCGGCTACCTGGTGCTTCGGGAGCCGTGGCCGTCAATGCTGCGGACCATCTGGGGCGACGACAACCGGTTTGTCGAGACGTACTGGTCGCGCTTCGGTGCCGGTGCCGGTGTCGGCGACGACTGGGTCTACTTCGCCGGGGACGGCGCCAAGAAGGACGACGACGGCCACATCTGGCTGCTCGGCCGGGTGGACGACGTGATGCTGGTGTCGGGGCACAACATCTCCACCACCGAGGTGGAGTCGGCCCTGGTCTCACACCCGTCGGTGGCCGAGGCGGCGGTGGTCGGCGCGACCGATCCGACCACGGGGCAGGCGATCGTCGCCTTCGCCATCCCCCGAGGCAGCGCCGAAACCGAGGGGACGGCGGGAGCCCAGCTCATCACGGACCTGCGTGACCACGTCGCGCGCACGTTGGGGCCGATCGCGAAGCCGCGGCAGATCATGCTCGTGCCGGAGCTTCCGAAGACCCGCTCCGGCAAGATCATGCGCCGGTTGCTGCGGGATGTGGCGGAAAACCGGTCCCTGGGCGACGTGACAACGTTGCAGGACTCATCGGTGATGGAGCTCATCGCCACCGGCATGGGCGCCGGCACGGGCGAGGACTGAGGCCGACCGTAGTCTTCATCAGCGGTCCCACCATGGGATCACCTCTGTCAAGGGTCCGCTTCTTCGGAGCGGAGAGAACCCACGAAGGGCGCTGCCCGGGCCGGTGACCGGCCCGGGCATCGCCCTTCCCCTCCCGGATCCCGACACCCGGCGCCTGGATGCGGTCACGACAGGACCCGCACCGGACGGGTTCGACTCCAGACCCGCTCCGCCACGCGTCGAGCCTGGTTATGACCCGGGCCTTAGGCTGTGGCACATGACCGAGCAGCACGACGGGGCCCTAGACGAGTCCTGCGTCCTCGCCGAGGGGCCGTGGACGCACCGGTTCGTCGGCGCCAACGGCAGCCGGTTCCACGTGGTCGAGGCCGGAGCCGGCCCGATGGTGCTCTTCCTGCATGGCTTTCCGGAGCACTGGTGGGCGTGGCACGATCTGCTACCGGCGGTCGCCGACGCCGGGTTCCGGGCAGTCGCGGTCGACCTGCGCGGCTACGGCGCGAGCGACAAGCCGCCCCGAGGGTACGACGGGTACACCCTGGCCGGGGATGTCGCCGGGCTGATCCGGGCGCTGGGCGAACGCTCCGCCACCGTCGTGGGCTCCGGTGCCGGCGGGCTGCTCGGCTGGACAGCAGCGTCGTTCCACCCAACGCTGGTCCGCCGACTGGTGGTGCTCGGCGCCCCGCACCCGCTACGGCTACGGACCGCGATCTTCGCTGATCCGCGCGGCCAATTCGCCGCCTCCACGCCGACGCTGCTGTTCCAACTGCCGCGCTACGAGCACGTGCTGACCCGCGACGACGGGGCGGCGGTCACGGAGATCCTGCGCCGTTGGAGTGGGCCGCGCTGGGTGCACAGCCCGGAGTTCGACCCGTACACGGCCCGCTGCCGGGCGGCGATGCAGATCCCGCAGGCCGCGTTCTGCGCCCTCGAGGGCTACCGGTGGGCCTTCCGATCGGCGCTACGGCTGCACGGTTACCGCTTCGTTCGGCTCATGCAGAAGCCCCTCGTCACGCCGACCCTCCAGCTACACGGCGCCCTCGACCGGGCGTCCCTGCCGCGTACCGCCCAAGGCTCCGGCCGATACGTGGTGGCCCCGTACGAGTGGCGACTGCTCGACCAGGTCGGGCACTTCCCGCACGTCGAGGCCCCAGAGATCGTGCTCGGCGAGATCCTGCGCTGGGCGAAGTCCTAGCTGATCGGGGCTAGACGCGAAGCTCCCGCAGGTCGCGGACGTCAGCGGCTGGCGCCCAGCCCTGGTAGACGCCGAAGTCAAACGCCTCGAGACCCATCGCCTCGGCGACCGGCCAGCGCCCGCCCGTGTACTCGACCCGCAGCCAACCGTCGTGCTCGCCCAACACGATGAACGGCTGCCCCTGCCAGGTGCAGGCGGTGCGGACATACGTCAGCTCGTCAACCTCGGCGGCCGGCACGACGCGTAGGTGGCGGCCGGGGCGCACCTCGGTGAAGCCCTCGCCCGGCTCGGGCTGATAGAGCCGGACGTCGTCGCCGTCCGGACTGGCCTGGTACTCGCGGTCCCGCCAGCGAGCCACGTACCCGTCCCGCGTCACAGGTCACCCGCCTGTTGCCACCGCAGCGCGTCAACGTCCAACGTGGCGACGAGCCGCTCGGCGCCGTCCGCGCCGATCCGCCACAGCCGCGTGCCGTGCGGCAGCCGGGCACTGTCGACCTTGAACTCCGCCACGACATCGCTACTCTCGCCCGGGGCGAAGCCGTTGCCACGGAACGGCGGCCGTTCGATCACCCAGCCCTCCATGGCCCGCATCGCGGCCTCACTCTGCCCGCCGTACGGGATGCGGTAGAGGCTCGGCCGGAAAGCCGGCCACCGCAGTACGTAGATCTGCTCGGCGCCCCGCTCGAAGGGAGAACCGGGGTAGCCCAGGCCGAGTGCGTCGTAAAGCTGAGCGGGGGTGGTCAGGTGTGCCAGCTCGCCCGCGCGGTGCACGAAACCGGAGACGCGGTCGTACCCCCGTTCCAGGTAGTAGGCGAGCTGGCTGGCGGCCACCGCCTTCTGCATGAGGACGGGGCTCGTGGACTCGGGGCTCGGCGGTCGGTATCGCGGCCGGTCGGTCGGTGCCGGTGGGTCGGCCGGTGCCGGCACAGCCGTTGCCGGCTCTGACTCTGGCCGGTCGTCGCCCAGGCCCATCTCCGCCGCCCAGTTGGCGAGCCCGACGATCTGCTCGCCGGGCATCTTCGTGCCGATTGGGGTTCCCGGGTTGACGGTGAATGACCATGATCGGTCCGGCCAACGCTGGATGAGCTGCACGAAGCGGACGCGGATGGTCTCGACGGTCCCGTCGGTGTGGTCGGCGAGCCGCTCCGGCGAGGTGTAGACGACGACGGACACCGCGCCGTCCAGTTCCTCGGTCCGCCACACGAAGCCCGTCCCTCCGGGCCTGCTACCCGCTGCCGAGTCGGACGCCACCGGAAGCAGCACCTGGGCAAGCAGCAACGTCGACAGGAAGGTGTCGGTGTTGCCGCTGGTGGCCGCCGTGACCAGGTCCGCCTCGACCCCGTTGGCCGGTTCGAAGTCCGGTGGCACGGATGCCGGGGTCGAGGAGATGTCACCCGCTTCCGCCACGCCAATCCGGACCGTGGCCTCGGCCGGATCGCCGGCGACAGGAAGCATCGGGCCACCGGCGGCACGGATCGTGAGGTCGCCGTCGACGGGGACCACGCCCGCCGTCGCCGGCATCGGCGCGGTCGCTGACACGGCGGCCGAGCCGGCGGCGGTCAGGTTCCGGGAGTCAACGACCGTCCCCTCGATCACGGCCGACGAAGGTGTTCGCCGAGGTAGCGGACTGGACATCGGTTCAGTGACCGGGGTCGGCTCCGCCGAGCTGGGCCGAAGCTGGCGTGGCTCCTCCTCGGCGGCACGACGCGCGTACAGCCGGAGTGTCGCTGGGTCGGGCACCGGGAAACGGATGGTCCGGGCCTCCTCCGCCGCCGTCTGCTGCGGATCCAGCCCGGGTGCTGTCTCGCCGGGCGGGGAGGCTCCCTCCTGGTCGACCCGGGTCCTGGCCTGGGCCGAGAAGGTCAGCGACGTGGCCGGCAACGGATCACTGGCTGGTTGGCGGCGCGGGAAATGTTGGGTGCCCCGCGCAAGGCGCGACGGTGGGACACTCCGCCCATCTCGGTCGCTACGGCCCGCGGCTGGTTCGAAGAAGGACCGGCGGCTGGGAGGCTGTTCGGGGAGACCCCGGGGTTGCCCCCTCGGCGGTGCGGCTCTGTCGGCGGGCTGGTGGCCGGGGCCTGACCCGGGCGGGCGAGCCCGGGGGGCCGTCCCTTCCCCATCCACGGCGCGGCCGGCGTCCATCATCGGCCGCCGGAGGGCAGCCGCGCGCAGATCGGCTGGGGTACGCAGCGACGCACCCGAGGACGACGCGGATGGCGACGGGCGCAGGGGGGCGACGCCCTCGGGCGCTTGGCCAGCCCGCGGAGCGCGGTCCTGCCCCTTCGCCTCGGCTGCCGGCTCCGCTTCCCGGCGCCCGAAGGGTCGGGCTCGGGGATAGGTCTCGTCGCGCTCCAGCCGGGCCCGGGTCCCCATCGTGCGACCGGGCAGGCGGACGTCGCCGCGGGAAAGCTGGGCGACGTACCAGGCCGGCAGGTAGCCCTCGATAGGCAGGCCCGGGTTGACGGCCAGCCACCACTCGTGGTTGGGCCAATGGTCGGCAAGCTCGGCGTAGGCGGCGCGGCGGTTCGCGCCCGCGTGCTCACCGAGGCAGGCGCGCAGCGCGGCGACCGAGGTAAACGCCAACACGTGGGTTCGGCCACCGGTGGTCCAGGTGCCCCAGTTCATCGACGTCTGACCGGCCGACGCCTGCGCGGAGACGGGCAGCAACAGCTCCGTGCGGGCCAGCACGCGAAAGTAGCGTTGCTGGTCGTTGGCACGCAACGCGTCACGCAGCGTCACCTCCGCCTCGGTGGCCGGCTCCCATTCGGTCAAGGCCAGCCCTCCTCCCGGCGACAGAGCACGCGTAATGGGTACAACCTACAAGGTGCCACAAGATCATAACGGCCTGGCCGTACCGAATCGTTGCGAGCGATAACATCCCGCTCCGCCGCCGAAACGGAGGGTCGATGTTACGAAACCTGTCGTACCCCTACTCGCCGCTTCTTGGGCGGACACCCCCGCGCCGGGGGCGGGGAGACGCTCCAACCCGTGGGTTCCAGGCCGAGGCTTCCCCGGAAGACAGGACCCGAGCCTTCCCTGGAGGAACGGTCCGTGGCAGCATTCTCCGCCATGGGTTTCCTGAAAGGGCTCCTGATCCGGTTGGGCTCCACAGCGGTTGCCTTCTGGCTGGCCACGCTTCTGATCCCGGGCATCACGCTGGATGCGACGTCGGCCACTGAGACAGTCACCACGCTGATCCTCGTCGCCGCGATCTTCGGCGTCGTCAACGCGGTGCTCCAGCCAGTCATCAGGACCGTGGGCTGCGGCTTCTACCTCCTCACTCTCGGGTTGATCGCGCTGGTCGTCAACGGTCTACTGTTCCTGCTGACCAGTTGGATCGCGGGCGAGGCCGGACTGCCCTTCAACGTGAACGGGTTCTGGCCAGCCGCCGTCCTCGGCGCGCTCCTCGTCGGTGTGGTCACCTGGCTACTCGGAGCCGTCTTCGACCGCGACTAGGAGCGTGGGTCAGCAGCGAGCAAGCGGCGGCTGACCATGATCGATGTGATCGGTCGTGGTCGCCCGCTGGCGCCTGTGAGTCGGCGGTGGGGTCCTGCATGTCAGGTGTGCGGCCTGGTAGGGCCGGTGGCCGCGTCAGGGGCCCGGTCGGTCGGCCGCGCAGGGCGGGCAGGGCGGCGAGTCGGGTGGTTCCGGCGTGGCGGAAGATCTTGCGGACCACGCATACCGCCACCACCGGCAGAAGTGATCACGAATCACGGACGGTTTGCCGACACGCCGCACCAGCTCAGATGGCCGCCGGCTGGAGTTGATGCGGCATGTTCCAGCCTTCGGCGAGTTTCGACGGATGCACGTTGTGTCCACCGCCGAAGAACTCGCAGAATTTCATGATGAGTGGGTCCCATCCGAGTGGATCTACGTAGTGCGTCCCCGGAATGATCAGGCCCTCCTCAACGTGGGCGCGAAGGACCTCGACCTGGAAGGCGGTGGCATGCGGGGTGGGGCCGCCAAAGGGGTGCGTCGAGACGACCCGGCACTCCAGCTGGACCGGACATTCCGCGACCCGGGGCGCCCGGACCAGCTCCGAGGTCTGCTCGGTCAGCTGCGCGGCTGAGAACTTGTCCGGCTCGTACCGGTAGCCCTGCTTTGCCTTGTGGTCCGGCACGGCCGATTTTCCGGTGGTGAGGGCGATCCGGTCAACGGCGTCGACCATCGCCGACGAGGGCAGGTTGAGCACACATTCGCGTTCGCGCAGCAGGTTCGCCGTCGTCTGGCCACTGTTGCCGAGACCGAGCATGCAGGACTGGCCCAGCCACCAGGCGGAGGACATCGGGGCGAGGTTCGCGGTGCCGTCCTCGTTACGTGAGCTGATCAGCACCACCGGTGTCCCGAAGTACAGCACCTTGAGCCCGGGGACCACGTGCATCTTTTTGCCTTTCGCGGGAGGTAAGTCGAAGAAGCTCGCCATGCGGTGCACGAGCCGTCATCAACTGTCCGTGAACAAAGCGAAGGGTGCTCGCGGCAATCGGACGTCGCGTTCGGCAGGATCGGATCGACCAACCGACAACGGACATCCAGCCGGTAGCCAGTCACTGACCCACGCTCCCAGCCGCGCTACCCAACTCCCCGATCGGCAGCTGCATCGGTCCGGCCGGGGCAGCAGTCCGGCGGTAGTCACCCCAACAAGGGGTGTCGGGGCCGGCCATCTCCGAGAGGACGGCGGTCGACCCCGGTCACCGGGCTCGCCAAGCAGTGTCGAGGCAGGTGACACCCGGGGCCCTCGGCCTGCTGCCGGTCCCCGTTGCCCGATGAGGGAGTTCAGCTTCGGTTCACATTGCCGCACACTGACGGTAATTGTCCTCTCCTAGCCTCCGGCATGTACGCATGCCATCCGCTGACCTCGGCGTGCGCCATCGAAATCAGGAGGCCCCTCCACATGAGCGACCGTCCTCGGCTGCTCCCGCTGCTCGGCTCCATCCGCCACGGCAGTCGTGACGCTATGACCTGTCTCTACCGGTGTGGAAACGCCTGTGACCACCCGGTACCCAACACCTCGGACAACACCTACTTCGGCGACCTCGTGGACTCCGAGGTGTCCCGCCGCGGCGTGGTCCGCGCCGGCACGGTCGGCGCGCTGGTCCTGGGCTTCGGCGGCGCCGGTGCGCTCGCCGGCAGCGGCACCGCTTCCGCCGCCGCTTCCGCCGCCGCCTCCGCTCCGGTGACGCCGAAGGCGACCGAGTTCGCGGCCCCGGCCGGCGGTGTCGGCGACGGGAAGCTGACCTTCAAGCCGGTCCCACCGAACACTCTGGACAGCTTCATCGTACCGAACGGCTACGACCACTCGGTGGTCATCCGCTGGGGCGACGAAGTAGTGCCGGGCGCGCCCACCTTCAAGCTGCACAAGCAGACGGCCAGGGCGCAGGCCCAGCAGTTCGGCTACAACAACGACTTCGTCGGTGTGCTGCCGCTGGGCCGGAACAGGTCCCTGCTCGTGGTCAACCACGAGTACACCGACGAGAACCTGATGTTCCCCGGCTTCACCGACGTGGACTCGCTCAGCGTCGAGCAGCTGAAGGTGGCAATGGCCGCGCACGGCATGTCCGTGGTGGAGCTGGAGCGGGTCCAGGGCACCGGCGAGTGGCGCCCGGTCAAGTCCGGCAAGCGGCAGTACAACCGCCGGGTGACCGCCTCGAAGACGAAGTTCGAGCTGACCGGCCCTGCCGCCGGCTCGGACTGGCTCAAGACCGCTGCCGACCCGAAGGGGCGCACGGCCATCGGCACGTTGAACAACTGCGCCGGCGGGGTAACCCCCTGGGGCACCGTGCTCTCCGGCGAGGAGAACTTCAACCAGTACTTCGTCGGCGGCGACGGCGCGCCGGAGGAGCTGAAGCCGAAACTGGCCCGGTACGGCATCAACACCACCGACCGTTACCCGGGCGGGAACCGGAAGTGGGACCGCGCCGACGAGCGCTTCGACCTGACCCAGCACCCGCACGAGGCACACCGGTTCGGCTGGGTCGTCGAGATCGACCCGTACGACCCGGAGAGCCGGCCGCGCAAGCACACCGCTCTGGGCCGGTTCAAGCACGAGGGCGCGAACGTCATCGTGGCGAAGAGCGGGCACGTGGTCGCGTACATGGGCGACGACGAGCGGTTCGACTACCTCTACAAGTTCGTGTCGGAGAAGAAGTTCAAGAAGGGCAACTCCTGGCGCAACCGTGAGCACAACCTGACCCTGCTGGAGTCGGGCACCCTCTACGTCGCCAAGCTGAACTACACCAGCGCCGACGAGATCGACGGCTCCGGTGAGCTTCCCAGCGACGGCGCGTTCAACGGCCGTGGTCGGTGGATCAAGCTGGTCAGTGGCACCCGCTCGTACGTCGAGGGCATGACCGCCGACGAGGTGCTCACCTTCACCCGGCTCGCCGCGGACCAGGTCGGCGCGACCAAGATGGACCGGCCCGAGGACGTCGAGGCGAGCCTGCACACCGGCAAGGTGTATGTGGCGCTCACCAACAACTCGCGGCGTGGGGTCGACAGCAACCCGAAGGCGGACGAGGCGAACCCGCGTAACGCCAACCGCCACGGCCACGTGCTGGAGCTGGTCGAGAAGCACGGTGACAACTCGGCTGAGAAGTTCACCTGGTCGCTGCCGATCGTCGCCGGCGACCCGGCGGACCCCTCGACCTACTTCGCCGGGTACGACAAGACGAAGGTCTCCCCGATCTCCTGCCCGGACAACCTCGCCTTCGATGCCACCGGCAACCTCTGGATCTCCACCGACGGCAACGGACTGGGTAGCAATGACGGCCTCTTCGCCACGCCGATCGAAGGCCCGGAGCGCGGCCACCTGAAGCAGTTCCTCACCGTGCCCACCGGCGCGGAGACTTGTGGCCCGTTCATCACCGGCGACAACCGCTCGGTCTTCGTGGCTGTGCAGCACCCGGGGGAGGTTTCCGGCGCCTCGGTCGAGAACCCCGCCTCCAACTGGCCGGACGGCGACTACGCCAAGCCGGGCGTCGTGGTCACCTGGCGCCTGGACGGCGGCCCGATCGGTAGCTGACCTCTCAGCTCCCCTCGGTCCTCTCCGACGCGAACGGGCCCTCACCCCAGTGCGGGGTGAGGGCCCGTTCCGCGCTGCGCCGGGCCCTCACCCCGCAGCCGCCGGGCCCTCGCCCCGCAGCCGGTCAGGTGTCGTCGACGAGGTAGTCGGCGATGCCCCGGGCGGTGGCGAGCAGCTTCGCGCGAACGACCCGGGCGGAGGTCATCATCTCGCTGGCCGGCAGGGCACAGGCGAGTGCGACTCGGCGCTCCACGTCCTTGTCGGCGCTCACCAACACCGCCGCGCAGGCCACTCCCGGCCGGTACTGCCCCAACTCCAGCTGCATCCCCCGCCGCTCTCCGGCCGCGAGGTCGGCCTCGAACGCCTCGGTGGTGGTGAGCGTCCCGGTGGTGAACGGTCGCATGCCGCTTTCCCGCAGGTAGCGCAGCCGCTGCTCGGTCGTGAGCGTCGCGAGCAGGGTCTTACCGAGTGCGGTGGCGTGCGCCCCCTCGTCGAAGCCGGGAACCAGGTCCTCCAGGTAGGGAGAACGTGGGCCTTCGGTGGCGGCCGTGATGGCGACCTGGCCACCGACGAACCGGCCCAGGTAGTGGCTGTAGCCCGTGTCGAGGACAGCCCGCCGCAGGGACTCCCCGACCGCCGGCGGGCCGCGAAAGGCACCGACCAGCTCACGGTAGCGGTCGGCTATCTCCAGGCCCACGATGTATGTGCCGTCCTCGCGCCGGATCACGTAGCCCTCGTACGCCAGGGTGCGGACGAGATGGTAGGTGGTCGCCACGGTCAGCTCACACCGTCGCGCGATCTGTTTGACGGTCAGCCCCTTCGGGGCACGACCGACTGATTCGAGCACTCGTAGCGCGCGGGACACGCTTCGGATGAGGTCCGAGGGTTCCGCCAAGGGGTCGCGCACAACCACCTCCGCAGCCGGGGACTTACACCATATGAAATGCGGGACCGGTGCGAAACGCCTGTTCGGGCAGAGAACACCAGATCATTATCCACCGTCAGTAATGATCTGGTCACTTGCTGGTAACAAGGAAGTGAGTGGGTGCCCGGGACGGCGCGTGACACCGCGGTGACGCCGGCTCCCGGGAACACCCCAGCCGGCTCTCCGAACGCGTCAACCGGACCGGGAGATACGTCAGCCGGTCGGATCCGCGATCTGGTCGCCGCCGGATGGTCAGCCGGTCCGGTCCGCGATCTGGTCGCAGAGGGATTCGAGCGCGTGCCGGGCCGGGCCCGGCGGCAGCGGCGCAAGCTGCGCGCGCGCTTCCTCGGCACGGCTACGGACCGTCTCCCGCGCCCGCTTCAACGCCGGGCTCTCCCGGAGCAGTCCGAGCGCCTCGGCGTGCAGTTCGTCATCGGTCAGCGGACCGACCGCCAGGACCTCCCGAAGCCGCACCGACGCGGCGTCCGCGTCGTCCGAGGCGAGTGCATACAACACCGGCAGGGTGGGGACACCCTCACGGAGATCGGTCCCCGGCGTCTTGCCGGAGCGCTCCGCCTCACTGGAGATGTCCAACAGGTCGTCGGAGAGCTGGAAGGCGACCCCGATCGCCTCACCGTAACCAGCCAGTGCCTGGGTGTGCGTCGGGCTGGCCCCGCTGAACATCCCACCGAACCGGGCCGCGGTAGCGATCAGCGAGCCGGTCTTCTCAGCGATCACGTGCAGGTGGTGCGCCACCGGATCCACACCGGGACGCGGCCCCACGGTTTCGGCGATCTGGCCGTGCACCAAGCGCGCGAAGGTCCGCGCCTGCAGTCGGACCGCCTCGGTGCCCAGATCCGCGGAGATGTCCGCGGCGCGGGCGAAGAGATAGTCACCGACCAGGATGGCCACCGAGTTCGTCCACCGCGAGTTGGCGCTCGGGGCCCCCCGGCGCACCGGCGCCTCGTCCATGACGTCGTCGTGGTAAAGCGTGGCCAGGTGGGTGAGCTCCACCACCACGGCGGCCGGCACGACCTGCTCCCGAGTCGGATCCCCGAACTGGGCGCCGAGCGCCACCAGCAGCGGGCGGAACCGCTTGCCACCGGCGTCAAGGAGGTGCCGGGCGGCCTCGGTGACGAACGGGTCGGCGCTGGCGACATCAGCCCGCAGCGCGGCCTCGACCCCCTCCAGCACCCGAAACGCTGAATCCGGGAGCCCCGCGTCGATTGGGTGCAGCCCGACGGCACCCAACTGACCTGCGCCGCCCCGGTCGGAGCGACTGCCCACGCCAGTGGCACCCGAGAGCTTGTCAGCCGGATTCACCACGCCTCCCACCATGCCACACCAGTACCATCAGCCCCGGGGCGGGGATGACCGAAGGACTCATCGAATACGCCCATGACCTCTGAGAACAGCCCGGGGCCGGCACGGAGGTCACGTGCCGGCCCCGGATCAGCGGTGTGTCACCGCACGAACTCTGCGGCTCCCGCGGCGAGATCGAGCAGCGGGTCCGGAAACACCCCGAGCGCCAAGGTGGCGACCACACCGATCGTCAGCGCGGCCGAGGTCAGCCAGCCCGGCACGACGACGGCGGGAGTGGACTCGCCGGGCTCGGAGAGCCACATCAGCACGACCACCCGCAGATACGGGAAGGCGAGCACCATGCTGGTCAGCACGCCGGCGATCACCAACCAACCCTGACCACCGTCGAACGCCGCGCTGAAGACCGCGAACTTGCTCGTGAATCCGCTGGTCAACGGAATACCGGCGAAGGCGAGCAGGATGAAGGTGAACAGCCCGGCATAGAAGGGGGAGCGCTGGCCCAGACCCGCCCAGCGGGACAGGTGGGTGGCCTCGCCGTCCGCGTCCCGGACCAGGGTGACCACGGCGAACGCGGCCAGCACCGAGAAGCCGTAGGCGACCAGGTAGAACATCGTCCCGGAGACCCCTTCGCTGGTCGGCGCGAGCACCCCGACCAGCAGATACCCCGCGTTGGCGATCGAGGAGTACGCGAGCAGCCGCTTGATGTCGGTCTGGGTGACCGCCAGCACTGCCCCGACGAGCATGGTCAGCACCGCTACCACGCCGAGGATCGGAGTGAAGTCCCAGCGGGCCCCCTCGAAGGCGACGTGGAAGACCCGCAGCAGGGCACCGAACGCCGCGACCTTCGTGCAGGCTGCCATGAAGCCGGTGATCGGGGTGGGCGCCCCCTGGTAGACGTCCGGCGTCCAGACGTGGAACGGCGCGGCGCCGGCCTTGAACAGCAGGCCGATAGCGATCAGCGCCATACCGCCGAAGAGCAGCACCGAGCTGGACGGGCTCTCCGCGACCGCCGCGTGGATGGTGGCGAAGTCAACCCCCGCCGCACGGTCGGGGATGCCGGCGGTGAAGCCGTACACCAACGCGACGCCGAAGAGGAAGAACGCCGAGGCGTACGCGCCGAGCAGGAAGTACTTCATCGCCGCCTCCTGGCTCAGCAGCCGCCGACGGCGAGCCAGCGCGCAGAGCAGGTAGAGCGGAAGCGAGAAGACCTCGAGCGCGATGAACATGGTCAGCAGGTCGTTCGCCGCCACGAAGATCAGCATGCCCCCGACCGCGAAGCTGGTCAGCGGGTACACCTCGGTCAGACCGGGGGCCCCTTCGGCCTGCCGACGGTCGTCCGCCGACTCGGCGGTCACCGCCGCCTGAGCCACGAACGCCCCGCCGCGCTCGACCGTACGCTCCCCGATGAGCAGCAGGGCCATCGCGGCCAGCACCAGGATCGCGCCCTGCAGGAAGAGCGCCGGTCCATCGATGGCGATCGCCCCACCGATGGTGATCAGACGGTCATTGGCGTTCAACACCACCATGGTCAGCGCGCCGAGCACCGCCAGCAGCGCTACCGTGAGCTGCACCACGTGCCGCAGCCGGCGCGGCACGAACGCCTCGACCAGGACACCGACCAGAGCGGCGCCCAGCAGGATGAGCGTCGGCGCGAGCGCCGCGTAGTCGATCGACGGAAGCTTCAGCTCGCTCACCGGCTCGCCTCCTGTGGAGTTCCGGCCGACGGGGCCGGGTCAGTCTTGCCGATATCCTGCATCGTCGCCTGGACAGCAGGGTTGATGACATCCGTGACCGGCTTCGGGTAGAAGCCAAGCAGCACGATCAGCGCGACCAGCGGGGCCACCACGACCTTCTCGCGCAGGTTCAGGTCACGCTTCATGCCCTCGACCTCGGTCAACGCCGGGTTGAGCGTGCCCTGGGTGGTGCGTTGCACCATCCACAGCACGTATGCGGCGGCCAGGATGATCCCGACCGTGGCGATCACCGCCACCGGCTTGTTCACCGAGAAGGTGCCGATCAACACCAGGAACTCGGAGATGAACGGTGCGGTGCCGGGCAGCGCCAGCGAGGCGAGACCAGCGAAGAAGAGCACTCCGGCCAGCAGCGGAACCAGCTTTCCGGCGCCGCCGAAGTCGCTGATCAACGCAGAGCCTCGGCGGGCGACCAGCATCCCGACCACCAGGAAGAGCAGACCGGTGGCGAGCCCGTGGTTGACCATGTAGAGCACCGCACCGGTGGCCGCCTGGCTGGTGAACGCGAAGATGCCGATCCCGATGAAGCCGAAGTGCGCGATCGAGGTGTACGACACCAGCCGCTTCAGGTCGTTCTGACCGACCGCGAGCAGCGCCGCGTAGATGATGCCGATCACGCCCAGCGCCAGCGCCCACGGCGCGAACCACTTGGCCGCGTCCGGGAACAGTGGAAGGCAGTAGCGCAGAATGCCGAACGTTCCGACCTTGTCGAGCACACCGACCAGCAACGCGGCGGCACCGGCGGGGGCAGCGCCACCGGCGTCCGGCAGCCAGGTGTGGAACGGAAAGAACGGCGCCTTGATGGCGAAGGCGACGAAGAAGCCGAGGAACAGCCAGCGCTCGGCACCGGTGGAGATGTCCACCTGCGACAGCGCCACCCAGTCGAAGGTCTTTCCACCGACCACCCAGAGGCCGATCACCGCGGCGAGCATGAACAAGCCGCCGACCAGCGAGTAGAGGAAGAACTTCACGGCCGCGTACTGCCGCTGGTGTCCGCCGTAACTTCCGATGAGGAAGTACATCGGCACGAGCATGACCTCGAAGAACACGTAGAAGAGGAAGACGTCGGCGGCGGCGAAGACGCCGATCATCGTGCACTCGAGCACCAGCAACAGGGCGAAGTAGACCGGTACCGACCGCTTGGACGACTCGGCATCGTGCCAGGACGCAAGGATCACCAGCGGCACCAGCAACGCGATCAGCATCAGCATAACCAGCGCGATGCCGTCGGCGGCGAAGGTGAAGTTGACGCCCCAGTTCGGAATCCACGGATAGGACTCGCGGAACTGGAACCGGTCACCACCGGTCTGCCAGGTCACCCACATGACCACCGAGAGCACCAGCACCAGCAGTGACCAGCCGAGCGCCACCTGTTTGGCCAGCTCCGGCCGGCGGCGGGGCAGGACGGCGACCACCAGGGCACCGACCAGCGGCGCCACGGTGAGCACCGAGAGAAACGGGAAGTCGGACATTACGCGGCCTTACCTCCGTCGTCACTGAGCGGTCCGCCGACGGCGGCCACCGCGGGGTTCCCCGACCGCCTCCTGAGGTCGATCACACCAGCCACCCCGCCTCGATAGCCAGGAAGGCCGCCACCACCAGCAAGGCACCGGCCAGGATCGAGGTGGCGTACGACCGGACGAAGCCGGTCTGCAACCGCCGGAGCCGGCCCGAGCCGCCGCCGACCCCGGCGGCGAGGGCGTTGACCAGCCCGTCGATGCCCCGGTTGTCCAGGTAGACCAGCGCCCGGGTGAGGAAGATGCCCGGCTTCTCGAACACCGCCTCGTTGACGGCGTCGGTGTAGAGGTTCTTCCGGGCGGCGGTGACCAGCACCCCTGCCGGCTGCGGCTCGGTGGCCGTGCCGGTCCGGAACAGGAACCAGGCGAGCCCGGCGCCGATCACGGTTACCGCGATCGACAGGATCGTGATGGCGAGGTGCGAGAGCACCGTCTCGTGCGCGGCCTCCGAGCCACCACCGAGTCCGGCGGTCGCCTCCAGCCACTCGGGGACGGGCCCGACCATCAGGGCTCCGGCGCCGATCGAGCCGACCGCGAGCAGGATCAGCGGGATCGTCATCAGCTTCGGTGACTCGTGCGGGTGGTCGATCTCCTCGGTCCAGCGAGCCGGACCGTGGAAGGTGAGCACGAACAGCCGAGTCATGTAGAACGCGGTCAGCCCGGCACCGAGCAGGGCGGCCAGGCCGAACAGCCAGGCCGTCCAGTCGTCCCGCTCGAACGCGGCCACGATGATCGGCTCCTTGGAGAAGAAGCCGGAGAACGGCGGCAGGCCGATGATCGCCAACCAGCCGGCCATGAAGGTCAGCCAGGTGACCTTCATGTACTTCGCCAGCCCACCGAAGCGCCGGATGTCGACCTGGTCCTTCATCCCATGCATCACCGAGCCGGCGCCCAGGAACATGTTGGCCTTGAAGAAGCCGTGCGCCAACAGATGCACGATAGCCAGCGCGTACGCCGCACCACCGAGGCCGACGCCGAGGAACATGTAACCGATCTGGCTCACCGTTGACCAGGCGAGCACCCGCTTGATGTCGTCCTTCGCCATGCCGATGATGGCGCCGAGCAGCAACGTCAGCACGCCGACGCTCACCACGACCAGTTGCAGCGTCGAGTTCGCCGAGAAGATCGGGTTGGAGCGGGCAATCAGGTACACACCCGCGGTGACCATGGTGGCCGCGTGGATGAGCGCGGAGACCGGGGTCGGGCCCTCCATCGCGTCCGGAAGCCACGCCTGCAGCGGAAACTGGCCCGACTTACCGGCCGCGCCGAGCAGCAGGAGCAGGCCGAGTAGCAGGACCGTGGTGGCGGTCAGCGACCCGACACCGGTGAAGACCTCGTCGTACTGTGTGGTGCCCAGGGTGGCGAACATGATGAAGATGCCGATCGCCAGGCCGGCGTCGCCGACCCGGTTCATCAGGAACGCCTTCTTACCGGCGGTGGCGGCGGCGGGCCGCTCGTACCAGAAGGAGATCAGCAGGTACGACGCCAGCCCGACGCCCTCCCAGCCGAAGTAGAGCATCACGTAGTTGTTGCCGAGCACCAGCAGGAGCATGGCGGCGACGAACAGGTTGAAGTACCCGAAGAAGCGCCGACGCCCTGGGTCGTGGGCCATGTACTCCACCGCGTACAGGTGGATCAGGAAGCCCACCCCGGTGATCAGCAGTACGAAAACCGCCGCCAGCGGGTCGAAGAGCAGGCCGAAGTCCACTCGCAGGTCGCCGACCGCGATGAAGTCCCAGAGGCTCAGCTCAACGGACCGGTTCTCCAGACCTCGTAGCTGGAAGAAGTAGGTCAGGCCAAGCAGGAACGCGACACCGACCGACGCGACACCCAGCCAGTGCCCCCACCGGTCCGCCCGACGGCCGAGTAGCAGCAGGATCGCCGCGCTGACCAGTGGGATCGCCACCAGCAGCCAGACACTGCCGAGCAACCCGTCGGCGGTCCCGTACGTGACGGTGCCCACCGGCTCGACGGGGGCTTTCGCCAGAATCTCCATCACCGCAGGCCCCTCAGTACTTCAGCAGGTTGGCGTCGTCGACGCTCGCCGAGCGCCGGGTCCGGTAGATCGCCATGATGATCGCGAGTCCGACCACGACCTCGGCCGCGGCCACCACCATCACGAAGAACGCCATGATCTGCCCGTTGAGGTCACCGTTGATCCGGCTGAAGGTGACCAGGGTCAGATTGGCCGCATTGAGCATCAGCTCGACACACATGAACAGCACGATCGCGTTCCGCCGGACGAGTACCCCGGCGGCGCCGATGGTGAACAGCACCGCGGCGAGGACCAGGTAGTAGTTCGGTTCGACCGAGAAGAACTCGTTCACTTTTCGGTCCCCTTCAACGTCGTGTCCTCGACGGTCAGCTCACGGACCGGCAGGATTTCCGGGGTGCTCTGCTCGGCCAGCCGGCCGTCGGGCAGGCGGGCCGGCGTGGCGACCGACGACGAGGTGGCGAACACGCCCGGGCCCGGCTTCGGGCCGGGGTAGTTACCGGGGCGGAACCGCGCCTTCATGGTGGCGACCTGATCCATCCGGTCCTCCCGGCGCCGCTCGATGTGCGCCAGCACCATCGCACCGACCGCCGCCGTGATCAGCAGCGCCGAGGTCAGCTCGAAGGCGAGGACGTACTTGGTGAACAGCAGCCGGGCGATGCCCTGCACGTTGCCCTCGGCGTTAGCCGTGGTGAGTCCGACGGCGGTGCTACCGGCCAGCGCCCGGTACATGCCGGTACCGACGAGTCCGGCGAACCCGACGCCGAGGACGAGCGCCGCGATCCGCTGGCCGCGCAGCGTCTCGATCAACGAATCCGAGGCGCCGCGGCCCACCAGCATCAGCACGAAGAGGAACAACATCATGATCGCGCCGGTGTAGACGATGATCTGCACCACGCCGATGAACGGCCCGGCCTGGAGCACGTAGAAGATGCCCAGGCAGAGCATCGTCAGGACCAGCATCAGCGCCGAGTGCACCGCGTTACGGGCAGCGACCATGCCGATCGCGCCGATCAGCGCCAGCGGGGCGAGGATCCAGAAGGTGACCGCCTCACCTCCGGATACCGAACCCGCCGCGGCGAGCACCGTCTGCGTGGTCATGCTCCGTCTCCCTTGTCCGCCCGCTCTGCGGCCTGGTCGGCGCCGGGGAACTGCACACCGGGGTGCTCGCTGATCCGGTAGCGGCCGGGGCCCATCGGCGAGCGCTCCGCCCCGGCGGAGGTGCCCGGGTTCTCCAGCGCGCCGACGTAGTAGTCCTTCTCGCTGTCGCCCAGCCGCATCGGGTGCGGCGGCTGCTCCATGCCGGACAGCAGCGGTGCCAGGAGCTGCTCCTTGGTGAAGATCAGGTCCTGTCGGTTGTCCCGGGCCAGCTCATACTCGTTGCTCATGGTCAACGAACGGGTCGGGCACGCCTCGATGCAGAGTCCACAGAAGATGCACCGGGCGTAGTTGATCTGGTAGACGCTGGCGTATCGCTCACCGGGGGAGAAACGCTCCTCCTCCGTGTTGTCGCCACCCTCCACGTAGATCGCGTCCGCCGGGCAGGCCCACGCACACAGCTCACAGCCGATGCACTTCTCCAGGCCGTCCGGGTGCCGGTTGAGGATGTGCCGCCCGTGATAGCGCGGCGCCGCGACCGGCGGCTTGAACGGGTAGTCGGTGGTGACGACCTTCTTGAACATGTGCGAGAAGGTGACCCCGAAGCCCTTGAACGTTCCGGTGATCGCGCCCACGTCACACCTCCCTGGAGTCCGTGTCGGCGAGGTTGGCCGGCTCCCGCTCGGCGACAATGCGCTGGGTCCGCGGGCTTGGTGGTACCTGAAGGTCCAGCGGCGGCAGCGGGAAGCTACCCGGAGGCCGGTTGTTGACCTCCTCGGCCAGCGTCGGTTTCGGTGCCCTCCCACGGCTCGGCCAGATCATGGTGACGATCAGCACCACACCGGCGATGGCCCCGTACACGATCAGCCGGTCCGCGCGCTCCCAGCCCTGGGTCTTCAGCCAGCCCGCCAGCACCAGGATCCACACCAGGTTGAGCGGGAGCAGAACCTTCCAGCCGAGGCGCATGAACTGGTCGTAGCGGAGCCGGGGCAGGGTGCCCCGCAGCCAGACGAAGACGAAGACCAGGACGAGGACCTTGCCGAAGAACCACAGCATCGGCCACCAGCCGGAGTTCGCCCCGTCCCAGATGGTGAGCGGCCAGGGCGCGCGCCAGCCGCCGAGGAAGAGCGTCACCGTGAACGCCGACATGGTCACCATGGCGACGTACTCGGAAAGCATGATCAGCGCGAACTTCAGCGAGCTGTACTCCGTCATGAAGCCGGCGACCAGCTCGGACTCCGCCTCGGGCAGGTCGAACGGGGCCCGGTTGGTCTCGCCGACGATGGCGATGAAGAAGATGACGAAGCTCGGGAAGAGCAGGATCGCGTACCAGCCGGGCGCCGCGACGTCGAAGCCGAAGAACTCAAGCTGGGGGCGTTCTCCCTGGGCGGCGACGATCCCGCTGGTCGACATCGTGCCCGAGAGCATGAAGACCGCCACGACGGAGAGGCCCAGCGCGATCTCATACGAGATCAGCTGCGCGCTGGAGCGGAGGCCGCCCAGGAGTGGGTAGGTCGACCCGGAGGCCCAGCCCGCCAGCACCACGCCGTACACCGCCATCGACGAGCAGGCCAGCACCAGCAGCACCGCCACCGAGACGTCGGTGACCTGCAATGGCGTCTGGTGTCCGAAGATGCTCACCATCGGACCGAAGGGCATCACCGACAGCGCGGTGACCGCACAGACGACCGAAATAACCGGCGCGAAGAAGTAGACGACCTTGTCGGCGGAGCGCGGCAGGATGTCCTCCTTGAAGGCCATCTTCATGCCGTCCGCGAGCGTCTGGAGCAGGCCGAACGGGCCGAGCTGGTTGGGACCCGGCCGTACCGCCATCCGGCCGACGACCCGCCGCTCGAACCAGACGCCGAGCAGCGTGGCCAGCAGGCCGAACGCGAACGCGAAGACGATCTTGATCAGGACCAGCCACCACGGGTCCTGGCCAAAATCGGCCAGCGTCGGTTCCTGGGCGAGGAAGGTCACTGTGCCCACCTTTCGGTCGCGACTGCGGGGCTAACTCGCCCCACTCGTGCTCTCCCCGCCCTCACTGGACACCACCGGAGTTGAGGAGCGGGCCCGGACGGTCGGCCGCGTCGGCGGCGACCGGCGCATCGGACTGCGGGGGAACGGTCGAGCCGGCCGCGCCGGCGGAGATCCGCACGACCGCACCGGCCGCGACGCCAAGGCTGCGGCGAAGAGTCGAACCGGGTGAGTTGGTGGGCAACCAGACCACGCCGTCCGGCATCTCGGTCACCATCGCCGGCAGGGTGACACCGCCTCGTTCGGTGCCGACGGTCACCGCGTCCCCGTCGGCGACACCGATCGACTCCGCGGTGCTCCGGGCCAGCCGGACCACCGCCGGGCGGGCCGTACCGCCGAGGTGCTCGTCCCCTTCGGTCAGGCTGCCCAGGTCGATCAGCTGGTGCCAGGTGGCCAACACCGCCTCACCGGTACCCGGCTGTGGCACCGTCGCCGGCGTCACCGCCGGCGGAGCCGGCTTCGCGGTCCGGTTCTGCGGCAGCTCGCCCAGCTCTCGGCGGACGGCCGACACGTCAGCGGTGCCGAGCCGTACGTCAAGCTGCGCGGCGAGCGCGTCCAGCACCCGCCCGTCGGTCATCGCGGCGGTGTTCAGCACCGCCTCGAAGGGGCGCAGCCGCCCCTCCCAGTCCAGGAAACTGCCGGCCTTCTCCAGCACCGGGGCGACCGGGAGGACCACGTTCGCCCGCCGGGTCACCGCGCTGTTGCGCAGTTCGAGACTGACCAGGAAGGGCACCGCGTCCAGCGCCTGCTCGGCCAGTCGGGGATCGGCCAGGTCCGCCGGGTCGACGCCGGCCACGACCAACGCGCCGAGCTGACCAGCGCTCGCCGCGGCGAGGATGGCATCGGTGTCCCGGCCCGCCTGGCTCGGGATGGTCCCGGCCGGAACATCCCACGCCTCGCCCAGCTCAGCGCGGGCGGCGGGCTCGGTGACCAGACGGCCACCCGGGAGCAGGTTCGGCAGACAGCCCGCGTCCACCGCGCCGCGGTCACCGGCGCGCCGCGGCACCCAGGCCAGCTTGGCACCGGTACGCCGGGCCACCTCCGCCGCGGCGGAGAGCCCACCCGGGTTGGTGCCCAGCCGCTCACCGACGAGCAGGACCGCCCCCGGCTGGCTGAGCGCCTCGGTGACCGTCGCGTGCTCGGCGAGCACACTCGCCTCCTCGCCGGGCACCACCCGGGCCAGCTTGGCACCGAGCTTCTCCAGACCACGGGTGGCGAACGGCGCGATGGCGTAGACCGTCAGGTTCTTCTTCAGGTGCGCCTTGCGGAGCCGCAGGAAGAGGATTGGGCACTCCTCCTCCGGCTCCAGGCCGGCCAGCACCACCGCGGGTGCCTTCTCGATGTCGGCGTAGCTGACATCGGTGACCCCGGCGACCGAGCTGGCCAGGAAGTCGGCCTCCTCCCGGGAGACCGGCCGGGCCCGGAAGTCGAGATCGTTGGTCTGTAGCGCGATCCGGGCGAACTTCGCGTACGAGTAGGCATCCTCGACGGTCAGCCGACCGCCGGTGAGCACCGCCGTACCCGACCCACCGTCGCGGGCGGCCCGCAGCCCTTCGGCGGCGACTGTCAACGCCTCGCTCCAGGAGGCCTCGCGTAGCTCGCCGGTGTGCTCATCCCGGACCAGCGGGGTGGTCAGTCGGTCGGTGGCGCGGGCGTACTGGAAGCCCCAGCGCCCCTTGTCACAGTTCCACTCCTCGTTGACCGCCGGGTCGTCGCCGGCCAGCCGCCGCAGCACCTTGCCCCGCCGCCAGTCGGTGCGCTGGGCGCAACCGGCCGAGCAGTGCTCGCAGATGCTGGGGCTGGAGACCAGGTCGAACGGGCGGGCGCGGAAGCGGTACTGCGCACCGGTCAGCGCCCCCACCGGGCAGATCTGGATGGTGTTACCCGAGAAGTACGAGTTGAACGGCACGTCGCCGTCATCGCTCTCCGAGGCGCCGTACGCCTCGTCCCGGTAAATGTTGATCTCCTCTGCCGACGAGCGGTTCATCAGGTCGATGAACTTGTCGCCGGCGATCTCCTCGGAGAACCGGGTGCACCGCTGGCAGAGCACGCACCGCTCCCGGTCGAGCAGCACCTGGGTGCTGATCTCCAGCGGCTTCTCGTACTCGCGCTTGTGCTCGTGGAACCGGGAGTCGGTGCGCCCGGTCGACATCGCCTGGTTCTGCAGCGGGCACTCGCCGCCCTTGTCACACATCGGGCAGTCGAGCGGGTGATTGACGAGCAGCAGCTCCATCATCCCCTCCTGCGCCTTCTTGGCGACCGGGGAGGAGAGCTGGGTCTTCACCACCATGCCGTCAGCGACGGTCTGGGTGCAGGAGGCAACCGGCTTACGCTGTCCCTCCACCTCGACCAGGCACTGCCGGCAGGCCCCCACCGGAGCCAGCAGCGGATGGTCGCAGAACCGGGGGATCTCGACGCCCATCTGCTCGGCCACCCGGATCAGCAGCGCCCCCTTGGGCGCGGTGACCTCAATGCCGTCGATGGTGAGCGTGACCGTCTCGGTCTGCTTGGCTACGTCCGTCATCAGTGGGCCCCCACCAGCTGCTTGTCGGAGAGCTTCGGCGCGGTCCGGCCCTCGACGTAGTCGAGGTAGTCCTGCTTGAAGTACTTCAGCGAGGAGGTCACCGGGCTGGTGGCGCCGTCACCGAGGCCGCAGAACGAGCGGCCGAGAATGTTGTCGCAGGTGTCCAGGAGTGTGTCCAGGTCCTCCTGGGTGCCCTGACCGGAGAGGATCCGGCGGTAGACACGGACCATCCAGTAGTTACCCTCCCGGCACGGGGTGCACTTGCCACACGACTCGTGGTGGTAGAACTCCAGCCACCGGTACGTCGCGTAGACCGGGCAGTCCTGGTCGGAGAAGATCTGCGTCGCGGTGGTGCCGAGAATCGACCCCGCCGCCGCCACCCCCTCGAAGTCCAGCGGCACATCCAGGTGATCGGCGGTCAGCAGCGGCGTCGACGAGCCGCCCGGCGTCCAGAACCGCAGGGAGTGTCCCGGCCGCATACCGCCGGCCAGCTCGATCAGCTCGCGAAGCGTGACACCCATCGAGCACTCGTACTGGCCCGGGTTCACGACCCGGCCGGAGAGCGAGTAGATCATCGGCCCGGAGGACTTCTCCGTGCCCATGGTCCGCCACCACGCGGCACCACCCAGGACGAGGTACGGGACCGAGGCGATGGTGCCGACGTTGTTCACCACTGTCGGGCTGGCGTACAGACCATGGGTCGCCGGGAACGGCGGGCGCAGCCGGGGCTGGCCGCGGAACCCCTCCAGCGAGTCCAGGAGCGCGGTCTCCTCACCGCAGATGTACGCCCCGGCCCCCGAGTGCACCACCAGATCCAGGTCGAAGCCGCTGCCGAGGATGTTCTTCCCGAGGTAGTTCCGGGCGTACGCCTCCTGCACCGCATGGCGCAGCCGGCGGGCGGCGTGTACCGCCTCGCCGCGGATGTAGATGTAGGCGCGGTTGGCCCGGATCGCGTACGACGCGATGATCACACCCTCGATCAGGGAGTGCGGGTCGTGCGTCATCAGCGGCAGGTCCTTGCAGGTGCCCGGCTCGCCCTCGTCCGCGTTGACCACCAGGTAGTGCGGTCGCGTCGGGGCCTTGCCGTCCGGCTCCTGCGGGATGAACCCCCACTTGAGACCGGTCGGGAAGCCCGCGCCGCCACGGCCGCGCAGCCCAGAGTCCTTGACCAGCTGGATCAGGTCGTCCGGGTGGGCCTGCATGGCCTTGCGCAACGCGGCGTACCCGTCCAGCCGCTCATAGGTGCCGATCCGCCAGGCGTCCGGCGACAGCCAGCGCTTGGTGAGCACCGGCGTGAGCTTGGCCAGCGTCTCCGGCCGAGGGGTGGTCACTGGTCTGCGCCCCTTTCGTTTCCGGCTGGGGAGCCCGCCGCATCTCCCATGCCCGCCGCTGCGTCCTTCAACGAGCGCTCCTTCACCGGCGCCTCATCCCCCGCGGGCTTGGCGTCACTGGCGGGTTTGGCGAAGCCGGCCGGCCGGCTCGCCTCGGCGGCCGAGCCAGCCGGAGCGGCGGCGGGCTTGGCGGCCTCGGCCTTCGCCTTGGCGGCTGCCTGCTCGGCCTCGGCCTTGCTGAGGATCGGCGTGTTCGGGTCGTAGCCGGTGACCGCGATGCCGTGCTCCTGCGCGAGCCGCAGCCCGGCCACGGTCGGTTCGCCGGGTACCCCGTCGGCGACCGCGCCCTCGCGCTCGTCAGCGAAGCCGGCGAGCTGCACCGACATTTCCTTCAGCCGGCAGAGCCGAGCCCCACGACTCGACGTCGGCCGGCTACCGGCCCGCAGCTCGTCAACCACGCCGACCGCCGTCTGCGGGTCCACGTTGTCGAAGAAGTCGTAGTTGACCGTCATCACCGGTCCGTAGTCGCACGCCGCCAGGCACTCGGCGTGCTCCAGCGTGACCGTGCCGTCGGCCGTGGTCTCCTCGTGCCCGACGCCGAGGTGCTCGACCAGGGCGTCGTACACCTCCTGGCCGCCCAGCACGTTGCACATCGTGTTGGTGCAGACGCTGACCAGCCAGTCGCCGGTCGGCCGACGCTTGTACATTGTGTAGAACGAGGCGACCGCACCAACCTGGGCCTTGTTCAACCCCAGCACCTCGGCGCAGAACGCGATGCCGGCCGGGGAGACATACCCCTCCTCCGACTGCACCAGATGCAGCAGCGGCAGCAACGCCGAGCGGGACCGATCGGCCGGATACCGGGCGATGATCTCCCGGGCCCGCGCCCGGGTCTCCTCGGAAAACACGGTCATCGGTGCCCCCTTTCCGTTCGCGACTGCGTCACTCACCGGTCACACCCACCCATCACCGGGTCCAGCGAGGCACCACCGGCGATCACGTCGGCGATCAGGCCGCCCTCGGCCATCGCTGGCAGGGCCTGGAGGTTGACGAAGCTCGGCTCCCGGTAGTGCACCCGGTACGGTCGGGTCCCCCCGTCGGAGACCGCGTGCACACCCAGCTCGCCCCGGGGTGCCTCGATGCCCACGTACACCTGGCCGGGCGGGACCCGGAAGCCCTCGGTGACGAGCTTGAAGTGATGGATCAGCGACTCCATCGACTGCCCCATGATCTTCGCCACGTGCTCCAGCGAGTTACCCATGCCGTCGACCCCGATGGCGAGCTGCGCCGGCCAGGCGATCTTCCGATCCGCCACCATCACCGGGCCCGGCCGGAGCCGGTCCACCGCCTGCTCGACGAGCTTCAACGACTCCCGAATCTCGGCCAGCCGGACCAGATACCGGCCCCAGACGTCACCGTCGGTGTGGGTCGGCACGTCGAACTCGTACGTCTCGTAGCCGCAGTACGGCATCGTCTTGCGCAGGTCCCAGGCGAGGCCGGCGGAGCGCAGCACCGGGCCGGTCACGCCCATCGCGAGGCAGCCGGTCGCGTCGAGCACCCCGACGTTCTGCGTCCGCTCCAGCCAGATCGGCTGACCGGAGAGCATCTTCTCGTACTCCGCGAGCTTCTTCGGCATCAGCTCCAAGAAGTCACGGATCTTGGCGATCGCCTCGTCCGGCACGTCCTGCGCCACGCCACCCGGGCGAACGTAGGCGTGGTTCATCCGCAGCCCGGTGATCAGCTCGAAGATCTCCAGGACGTACTCCCGCTCCCGGAAGCCGTAGAGCATCATGTTGATCGCGCCCAGCTCCATGGCCGTGGTAGCCACCCAGACCAGGTGCGAGGAGATCCGGTTGAGCTCCATCATCAGGACCCGGATGGTGGTCGCCCGCTCGGTGATCTGCTCCTCGATGCCGAGCAGCTTCTCCACCGCCAGCGCGTACGCCGTCTCGTTGAACAGCGGGGCGAGATAGTCCATCCGGGTCACGAAGGCCGCGCCCTGGACCCAGTTGCGGAACTCCATGTTCTTCTCGATGCCGGTGTGCAGGTAGCCGACGACCGAGCGGAGCTCGCGGACCGTCTCGCCCTCGAGCTCCAGTACCAGCCGGAGCACCCCGTGCGTGGACGGGTGCTGCGGGCCCATGTTGACGACGATCCGCTCGTCGTTGATCGGGTCCGTGCCGGAGAGGACGACATCCCAGTCCCCGCCGGTGACGGTAAAGACCTTGCCCTCGGCGGTCTCCCGCTCGGTGGCGTAGTTGGACGCGCTCACTCTACCTGCCCTCCGTTCGCGACTGCGGGGCTCGCAAGCTCACTCCTCGCGCTCACCGTCCCTGCCCCTCCGTTCGCGACTGCGGGGCTCGCAAGCTCACTCACTGGTACGACCTCCGGCGGTCCGGCGGTGGGATCTCGGCGCCCTTGTACTCGACTGGCACGCCACCCAGCGGATAGTCCTTGCGCTGTGGGTGGCCCTCCCAGTCGTCCGGCATGAGGATCCGGGTCAGGCCGGGGTGGCCGTCGAAGATGACGCCGAACATGTCGTAGGTCTCCCGCTCCTGCCAGTCGGCGGTCGGGTAGACACTGGTCACGCTGGGCAGGTGCGGGTTCTCGGCGGAGACCGCCGCCTCCAGCCGGACCTGACGCCGGTAGGTCATCGAGGTCAGCTGGTAGACCACGTGCAACCGGCAGGCATCGGCGCCGAGGTAGTCCACCCCGGACACCGACGAACAGAGCTCGAACCGAAGCGAGAGGTCGTCCCGCATCACCTGGCAGACCTCGGCGATCCGCTCCGGGCGGATGTGCAGGGTCAGCTCACCCCGGTCGACCACGACCTTCTCGATCGCCTCGCCGAAGGCCGGGTACGCCTCCTCCAACGCGTCGGCGACCTCGTCGAAGTAGCCACCGTACGGCCGCGTGGCCGCCTCGATAGACCGTTGTGGGCGGACCAACCCGCCGTAGCCGGATACATCGCCGGTGCCCTGGTCACCGAACATTCCGCGCCCGGCGGGGCTCGACGGGGGCAGCTCAGCCGGAGCGCCACCGGTGGCCCCAGCCGGGGTCACCGGTACCGGCACACCGCCGTCGTCCGTCCTGTCCTGGGGTGCGCTCATGTCACCGGCCCTCCGTTCACGACCGCGGGGCTCGCAAGCTCAGTCACTTCTTCAACCCCTCGTACTGCTGCAGGTGGGGCTGGGCCTTCATCCAGTTCTCAATCCGCAGCTGCTCCTCGCGGCCCTCGCGGACTGCCTTCGTCCACTCGGCGCGGCGGGCCTTGTCGCTGCGGTACGACGACGGCATCGACCCGTAGGGCACCACTGGCACGTCACCGCGCGCCTTGCGGGCCTCGGCCATCTTGCGGCCGTTCGGACCGAGGGGCTCATGCATGATCTTCTCGCGAAGCTTGAGGATCGCGTCGATGAGCATCTCCGGCCGGGGCGGGCAACCGGGCAGGTACATGTCCACCGGGACGACGTGGTCGACGCCCTGGACGATCGCGTAGTTGTTGAACATGCCCCCGCTGCTGGCGCAGACGCCCATCGACAGCACCCAGCGGGGCTCGGCCATCTGGTCGTAGATCTGCCGGAGCACCGGGGCCATCTTCTGACTCACCCGCCCGGCAACGATCATCAGGTCCGCCTGCCGGGGCGAGGCCCGGAAGACCTCCATGCCCCAACGGCCCATGTCGTAGTGGGGGCCGCCAGCCGCCATCATCTCGATGGCGCAGCAGGCGAGGCCGAAGGTGGCCCCCCAGACCGACGACTTACGCGACCAGTTGACAAACTTCTCCACCGAGGTGAGCAGGACACCGGCGGGGAGCTTCTCCTCGATACCCATCTACGGCTCCTTCCTCAGTCCCAGTCCAGGCCGCCGCGCCGCCACACGAAGGCGTACGCGACGAAGACCGCGACGATGAACAGGACCATCTCCACGAGGCCGAAGATCGGCAGGGCGTCGAACGAAACAGCCCAGGGGAAGAGGAAGATGATCTCGATGTCGAAGACGATAAAGAGCATCGCCGTCAGGTAGAACTTGATCGGAAACCGGCCGCCACCAGCCGGCTGCGGGCTCGGCTCGATTCCACACTCGTACGCCTCGAGCTTGGCCCTGTTGTAACGGCGTGGGCCGGCGAGGCGGGCGGCTGCCACGGAGAACAGCGCGAACGCCGCGGCGAGGGCGAACAACCCGATAATCGGTATGTAAGGCGAGAGCGACATCGTTTCTCCTGCTCGTCCTTCCCTGCCCTCGATGCTGGACAAATATCACACTATTCACATCCCGGTCGGCGACTGCCGGCGGGGTCGACCACACCGCGATCCACCTGTGTCACACAGCTGGCGCCGCCTTCGTCATCGCGTTGATGACCCGGTCCATCGCATCCCCGTCGCGCGGGTCGGTCAGGTTGGCCAGCAACTTGAGCACGAAGCGCATCAGCATCGGGTGTGGCAGGCCGTACTTCGTGGCGGCGCGCATGATCTCGGGACGACCGATCAGCTTGACGAAGATCCCGCCGAGCCGGTAGTAGCCGCCGAACCGGTCCTTCAGCTCCGCCGGGTACGCCATCAACGCGCGCTCCCGCTCGACGCCGGCCGGGCGGGCGAGCGCCTGCACCGCGACCTCCGCGGCCAGCTCCCCCGACTCCATCGCGTACGCGATGCCCTCGCCGTTGAACGGGTTGACCATGCCGCCGGAGTCACCGACGAGCAGCGTTCCGCGGGAGTAGTGCGGCACCCGGTTGAAGCCCATCGGCAGCGCCGCGCCGAGGATCGGCCCCTCGGCGTTGGCCTCGTCGGCGATCCCCCACTCCTCGGGGGTGTTGGCGAGCCAGTCGGTGAGCAGCCGCCGGTAGTTCGTCTTACCGAAGGCGGATGAGGAGTTCAATACACCGAGCCCGACGTTCACCCGGCCGTCGCCCAGCCCGAAGATCCAGCCGTAGCCGGGCAGAAGCGCGTCGCTGCCCTTGCGGCGCAGCTCCAGCCAGGACTCGAGGTAGTTGTCGTCCTGCTTCACCGGGCAGTGGTAGTACCGCCGGACAGCCACCCCGAGCGGTCGGTCATCCCGCTTGGCCAGCCCGAGGGCGAGCGGGAAGCGGCCGGAGACGCCGTCCGCGGCGACGACCAGGGGAGCCCGGAAGGTGGCTGGTTCCCGCTCCGGGCCGACCTCCGCCTCAACCCCGACCACCCGTCCGGCCCGGTCGAACATCGGGGCGGTGACGTCAACCCCGGTGCGCAGCTCGGCACCGGCGACGACGGCGCGCTGGGCGAGCAGTTCGTCGAAGTCCAGCCGGGGACGCACCAGGCCGTAGTTGGGAAAGCTGGCCAGGTCGGGCCAGTCCAGTTCGAGTCGGAGGCCACCGCCGACGACCCGCAGGCCGCGGTTGCGCACCCAGCCCGCCTCGGTCGACGTGTCCACACCCATCCGCACCAGCTGGCGCACTGCGCGCGGGGTCAACCCGTCGCCGCAGACCTTCTCCCGCGGAAACTCGGTCTTCTCCAGTAGCAGCACTCGGACGCCATGCCGGGCCAGGTGGTATGCGGTCGCCGAACCACCTGGGCCTGCGCCCACGACGATCACGTCGGCGTCGTTCTCCGTGGTCATCCGCACCTCCCCTCCCGCACGCTCGTGAAAACGTTCACAAGCCAGACGGTATGGAGTCTATGACCGGCCGGGCGGCGACTACATATTAGGGGAACCTAACTTGCGGAAGACGCGCCGGTCAGTGGCGGCAGGGGCGACGTGCAGGCCCGCTTCGGCACGAATCGCCAGCTACTCGCCGCTCGACGCCCCACCGACCGCTCGGTCCACCCGGAACCGATGCCCCGTCCCGGTCAGCGGGCACGGGCGCGGCGGTCACGGCCGGAGGGCACGGTGCAGCGCGACGATGCCGCCGGTCAGGTTGCGCCAGGCCACCCGCCGCCAGCCCGCCGACCCGATCCGCTCCGCCAGCGCCGCCTGATCCGGCCACGCACGGATCGACTCCGCCAGGTAGACGTACGCCTCCGGGCTGCTCGCCACCGACCGCGCCACCGCCGGCAACGACCGCATCAGATACGACAGGTAGATCGTGCGGAAAGCGGGGTTGACCGGGGTGCTGAACTCACAGACCACCAGCCGGCCGCCGGGCTTCGTGACCCGGGCCAGCTCGCGTAGTGCCGCATCCGTGTCGTGCACGTTGCGCAGCGCGAAGGAGATTGTCACCGCGTCGAAGCTGGCATCGGCGAAGGGCAGCCGCAGCGCGTCCCCGGCCAGCAGCGGCACCTCCGGGCGGGTCCGCCGGCCCGCGGCCAACATGCCCAGGGAGAGGTCGGCACCGACCGCGTACACCCCCGAGCGGGCGAGTTCCCCGGTCGAGACACCGGTGCCGGCACCGACGTCCAACACCCGCTCGCCGGGCCGCAGGTCCAGCGCGGCCCGGGTCGCCCGCCGCCAGAACCGGTCCTGCCCGAAGGAGAGAACGGTATTCGCCAGGTCATAGCGGGCGGCCACGCCGTCGAACATCGCGGCGACCTCGTGCGGCTGCTTGTCCAGGCTGGCGCGCTGGCCCTGAGACGTACTCACCCCTCCACTGTGCCAGCCGTCGCACCTCCCGCCGGGAGGGCCCCCTACCACGGGTGTGGGAGACGCCGACCCGGCCTCAGCCGGCGTCGACCAGTGGCAGCGTCTTCCCGGCGCCACCGCCTGGCAGGGCAATCGACGAGAAGTGCGACACCACCCGGTCGTCCCGCGGGTCGTCCGCGGGAGTGTGGTGCACAGCGAGCCGGCGGTAGTGGGTGTCCCGCTGGGCGGGGGTCCGGTCCGCCGAGCGGATCATTCCGATCAGGTCGTGCAGGTTCGAACGGTGCCTCGCGCCCGCCGAGGAGATGACGTTCTCCTCCAGCATGATCGAGCCCAGATCGTCAACCCCCATGTGCAGCGCGAGCTGGCCGACATCCTTGCCGGTGGTGAGCCACGACGCCTGGAGGTGCGGCACCGTCTCGAAGAAGAGCCGGGACACCGCCACCAACCGCAGGTACTCCAGGGTGGTGGCCTGGGTCCGGCCCTTGAGGTGGTTGTTCTCCGGCTGGTAGGTCCACGGGATGAACGCCCGGAAGCCCCGCGTCCGGTCCTGCACGTCGCGGATCATCCGGAGGTGCTCGATCCGCTCAGCGGCGGTCTCACCGGTTCCCATCATCATCGTCGCGGTCGACTCGACGCCCTGCTGGTGGGCGAGCTCCATCACCTCGAGCCAGCGCTCCCCGGACTCCTTCAGCGGCGCGATCGCCTTCCGCGGCCGGGCGGGCAGCATCTCGGCGCCGGCGCCCGCGATCGAGTCCAGGCCAGCCGCCTTGATGCGGGTGATGGCCTCGGTCAGACCCACGCCGGACACCTTCGCCATGTGCAGGATCTCGCTCGGGCCGATCGAGTGGATGGCGAGCTGCGGGTACGCCCGCTTCACCGAGGAGAAGAGCTCCTCGTAGTACTCCACCCCGTAGTCGGGATGGTGCCCACCCTGCAACATCACCTGGGTGGCACCCAGCTCAACCGCCTCGCCGCAACGGCGCAGGATCTCCTCGGTCGGGTGGGTCCAGCCCTCCCGGTGCTTGGGCGCACGGTAGAAGGCGCAGAACCGGCACGCCGTCACGCAGACGTTCGTGTAGTTGATGTTGCGGTCGATCAGGTACGTGACGATGTTGTCCGGGTACCACCGCCGCCGTACCGCGTCGGCCGCCTCACCCAGCGCGTGAAAGGGCGCTTCGGTGTAGAGCAGCAGGGCCTCGTCGGGCGTGATCCGCCCACCGTCCGCGCCGCGTTGCAGGATGTCGTTGATCTCCCGGCTCACCGTCACGCTCCCGAGCCTACGTCGCGCCGACCCGACCGGTGACGAGCGGCCACCGGCGGTGTGAGCTCGCCGGCCGCCGACCCGCCGCCCCACGGGTGGCCGAACGTCCGCGCCCGGCCCCGTCCCGTGGACTCAGGCATCGTAGTCAACCGTGAGCCGATCGGTGGTCGGGCTGGACTGGCAGGTGAGAACGTAGCCCGCAGCCAGCTCGTCCGGCTCCAGTGCGTAGTTGCGGGCCATCGTCACCTCGCCGGCGACGACCTTCGCCCGGCAGGTCGAGCAGACGCCGCCCTTGCACGCGTACGGCAGCTCCGCGCGGACCCGCAGCGCCGCGTCCAGCACCCGATCCGCCCGGTCCATGGTCACCGTTGACGAACGCCCGTCCAGAACGATCGTGACCTCGGTACCCGCCTCCGGCTGGCGCTCGGGGCGACGGACCGGATCCGGAGGCGCGTCCACGTGGAAGAGCTCGGCGTGCACCGCGGTCTCCGGGACACCTCGCGCGGTCAGCACCTCCCGGGCGTCGGTCACCATCCCGTACGGGCCGCAGAGGAACCATTCCTCGATCGCCTCGCCCGGCACGATCGTGTCCAGCAGCCGGCTCAGCCGCTCGGCGTCGACGCGGCCGGAGAGCAGGGGCGACTCGCCCCGCTCGCGGGAGAGCACGTGGACCAGGTGCAGTCGCGTCGGGTACCGGTCCTTCAGGTCGGCGAGTTCCTCGGCGAACATCACGGTGTTCGCCGAGCGGTTGCCGTACACCAGGGTGAAGGTGCTGGCGGGCTCGACGGCCAGGGCAGTGGTAACCAGGGAGAGCACCGGGGTGATGCCGGAGCCGGCGGCCACCGCGCCGTAGGCGCGTACCCGGTCCGGCCGCAACGCGGTGGTGAAGTGGCCGAGCGGCGGCAGCACCTCGACGGTGTCACCGCCGCGCAGCGCCCCGCAGGCGTACGCGGAGAAGGCCCCGCCGGGGATCTCCCGGACCCCGATCCGCAGCAGGCCCCGCTGGGCCAGGTCCGCCGGCGTCGAACAGATCGAGTACGAACGCCGCACCTCCCCGTCCTGCTCCGTCGTCCGGCGCACGGTCAGGTGCTGGCCGGGGGCGAACGCGAAGATCTCGCGCAGCCTGTCCGGTACGGCGAAGGTGACCGCCACGGCGTCGGCGGTGAGCCGGTCGACGGTGGCCACGGGCAGCGGGTGGAAGACCGGCCGGCGACGGGTCGGCCGGGTGATCGTGACAGTCACAGTGCCTTCAGGTGGTCGAAGGGTTCGGAACAGGATCGGCAGCGTCGTAAAGCCTTACACGCGGTCGAACCGAAGCGGCTGACCAGCTCGGTCTCCGGGGACCCACACCACGGGCAGCGGACGGTCAAGGTCAGCGGCACCGGGCCGCCGGGGCCGGCCGGGCCGGGTGGGGCGATGCCGGCACGGGCGAGCTTGGCCCGCCCCGCCTCGGTGATCCAGTCGGTGCTCCACGGCGGTGTGTAGACGGTGCGGACCTCAACCTGAGGATGACCGGCGGCGGCGAGCGCACCGCGGATGTCGGACCGGATCACATCCATCGCCGGGCAACCGGTGTAGGTGGGGGTGATGGTGACCACCACCCGACCGGTGGCCGGCTCCTCGTCGACCGACCGCAGGATGCCGAGCTCTTCGATGGTGATCACCCGGATCTCGGGGTCCACCACCGCGGCCGCCGCGGCCCGGGCGGTCGTCACCAGGACGCTCCTGGATGCGCGCGGTGCAGCACCTGTAGCTCGGCGAGCAGGTACGACAGGTGCTCGGTGTGTACGCCGTCCCGGCCGCCGGCCGGCCTCCAGGAGGTCTCGGGCACCGTCAACGTGGCCTCGGCGAGCACACCGGAGACGACCGAGTCGAAGTCGACGCGCAGGGTGGCCGGGTCGACCGGCGTGGTCGGATCCGGGGTGAAGAGTTCGTACGTGTACGGCCAGACCTCGTCGACCGCCGCCTGCATCCGGCGATGCGACTCGTCCGTGCCGTCGCCGAGCCGCCGCACCCAGAGCGAGGCGTGATCCAGGTGGTAGGCCGACTCCTTTCGCGCCTTCGCCCCGATCGCGGCCAGCCGCTCGTCGCCGCACCCGGCCAGCGCGGTGTAGAGCGGCACCTGGTACGCCGCCAGGAAGAGCAGTTTCGCCATGGTCAGCGCGAAGTCACCGTTGGGCAGCTCGACCAGGAGGCAGTTGCGGAACTCCCGGTCGTCGCGCAGGTACGCCAACGCGTCCTCGTCCCGCCCGGCTCCCTCCACCTCGCCCGCGTGGGTCAGCAGCAGGCGTGCCGCCCCGAGTTGATCGAGGGCGATGTTGGCCAGGGCGATGTCTTCTTCCATCTCCGGCCCGCGGGTACACCACTCGGCCAGTCGCTGGGCCGCGACGAGCGCGTCGTCGGCGAGACCCAGGACGAAGTCGAAGCGGCTGGCGACAGCCCCCGGCGCGGTCTGCTCGGCCCCCGGCGCGGTCTGCATCGTCCCCGGTTCGATCTGTTCGGCATGTGTGGTCACAGGTGAGCAGCCCCCTCCGGCACCTCGTAGAAGGTCGGGTGCCGGTAGACCTTGTCGGCCGCCGGGTCGAAGAAGGCGTCCTTCTCGTCCGGGCTCGACGCGGTGATGGCGGCGGCCGGCAGCACCCAGATCGACACCCCCTCCTGTCTCCGGGTGTAGAGGTCCCGGGCGTTGTGCAGGGCCAGCTCGGCGTCGGCCGCGTGCAGGCTGCCGACGTGGGTGTGCGCCAGACCTCGCCGGGCCCGGACGAAGACCTCCCAGAGCGGCGCCGGAGGAGCCCCGCCGGGCTGGCCGGTCGGCTCGCTGTACTCGCTCACGTCGACACCTTTTCCTTCTTGTTCGCCTGCTCCTTCTTCGCCGCGTACGCGGCGGCGGCTGCCCGAACCCAGGCGCCCTCCCGGTGCGCCCGACGGCGGTGCTCCATCCGCTGCCGGTTACACGGACCCGCCCCCTTGATCACCCGCATCAACTCCGCATAGTCGGGCTGGGTGAAGTCGTAGGCACCGCGCTCGTCGTTCCAGGCCAGCCCCGGGTCGGGGACAGTGAGACCGAGCACCTCGGCCTGGCCCACGCACATGTCCACGAACCGCTGGCGCAGCTCGTCGTTGGAGAAGCGCTTGATTTTCCAGGCCATCGACTGGGCGGAGTGGGTGGAGTCGGTGTCCGGCGGGCCGAACATCGCCAGCGACGGGTACCACCAGCGGTTCACCGAGTCCTGAGCCATCTCCCGCTGGGCCGGGGTGCCGTGGGCGAGGGTGTGGAGGATCTCGTACCCCTGCCGCTGGTGGAACGACTCCTCCTTGCAGATCCGGATCATCGCCCGCGCGTACGGCCCGTACGAGCAGCGGCACAGGGGCACCTGGTTGACGATCGCCGCGCCGTCCACCAGCCATCCGATCGTGCCCATGTCGGCCCAGGTGAGGGTCGGGTAGTTGAAGATCGAACTGTACTTCTGCCGGCCGGCCAGCAGCAGGTCGACCAGCTCGTCCCGGCTGACCCCGAGGGTCTCCGCGGCGGCGTAGAGGTAGAGGCCGTGGCCGGCCTCGTCCTGCACCTTGGCGAGCAGGATCGCCTTGCGCTTGAGGGAGGGGGCGCGGGTAATCCAGTTGCCCTCTGGCTGCATCCCGATGATCTCGGAATGGGCATGCTGGGCGATCTGCCGGATCAGTGTCGCGCGGTACGCCTCCGGCATCCAGTCCCGCGGTTCGACCTTCTGGTCGGCGGCGATGACCTCGGCGAAGTAGGCGGTCGGATCCGCGGCGGCGGCACCGTGCCGCCCACGCTGGGCCGCCTCCCGCAACGCTGTCTCGGCCGCCTCGACCTCGCCCAGAAGGCCGCCGGAGGTGTCGTCGGCGGGGAAGTCATTCCCATACATGCCCCAAGTGTTACAGCTCGGCACGTCAATCTCTAGGGGGTGTAACAGCTTCCGACCGCGAGAAGCCCCGAACACACCAGACAGCTACTATGAGCTGAGTCACAAATCACCCCGGTGAACCAGGGCAGAAAGTACGCACCATCTGCAACGCCCGCCTTTTATGACACACCTGCGCCGCGAACGAGTCTCGGCGCGGCGCGGATCCAGACGTAGACTTCCCCGCGGTCACACCGACCTGCTGCCGGCGATCGTTTACGTAGCCGAGGCCCCCGCCTCAGTTACGCCGATCCCTCCCCGGCCCTGCGAGCCGGCCCCCTGACCCCGACATCTGGAGTTCACCCAGTTATGCGTCCCCGGTTGCTAGCCGTCATAGCGGTCGTCCTCGGAATTGCTTTGATCATTCCCGCTGCGTACGCCCGTCTCGACGACGGCGGCACCGACACCGAGGCGAGCGTCCCCACGCCCGTCCCCGCCCCACCCCCACCGCCGACCCTGGCCGACGCGCCGGTGTCCGTACCCTTCAAGGGCGAGTTCTTCTCCTGGGCGCTGATGGACCGCCAGATCGACACGATCTCCGGTGCGGAGAACCTCACCGACACCAGCTCCACCGAGTCGATGATCAAAGTGTGGTTCGCCGCCGACTACCTGAACCGACTCGGTGACGAGGCGCTCTCGACGACGATGCGCGACACCATCACCACGGCGGTCCGGGACAGCGACGACGACGCGGCGAACCAGCTCTACTCAGCAGTCGGCAGGTCGGCCACCATCGACCGGATGATCAGCACCTGCGGCCTCACCGACACCAAGCCCGGCACCGTGCCGGGCTACGTCGGGTGGTGGAGCTTCACCCAGATGTCCCCGCGGGACGCGGTGCGGCTCGGCGACTGCATCGCCGACGGCACGGCCGCCGGGCCGACGTGGACCGAGTTCCTGCTGGACGAGATGAGCCAGGTTCGCGGCACGACCGCCCCCGACGACCAGAAGGCCCGCTCCGGTGGCGGCCGATGGGGGATCATCGACGGCCTTCCGGAGTCGATCACGAGCCAGGGCCCGATCAGCATGAAGAACGGGTGGACGGCGCTGAACTACGACGGCAACTGGCACGTCAACTGTCTCGCGGTCAACGACCAGTGGAGTCTCGCCGTGATGATGCGGTACCCGCAGCAGAGCGGGCTCGACTACGGCGCCCAGACCTGCGCGAGCGTCACCACCCAGCTCGTCACCCCGCAGCCCGGCGCCGCCCTGAAGGTGCCGCAGCAGCCGACCGGAAGCCTCTGATGGCCGACCAGTCCGGCTCGCGGCAGGGCGGCACGTCCATGCTCAAGCTAGTCGCGATCACGGCCGTCCTGATCGGTTTCGTACTGGTATCCCTCCGCCTGCTCCCCGGGTCGCCCTTCGCATCCGAGGCGACGGCCCTGTGGGGAGAGAGCCCAGCGAGTGAACAGTCCGGTGAACCCGAAGAGCAGGCCCAGCCCACACCGTCGCCGAGCCCGTCCCTCGAACCGCTGCCCTTCGCAGCGAACGATCTCACGAGCCTGGATATCGACGGCTGGTATGCCTGGAGCGTGCTTGACCGCCGTACCGGTGAGATCACCGGCTCGGAGAACATGGCCGAGACCAGCACCACGGCTTCGATGATCAAGTCTTGGATCGTCGCCGACTACCTGCGCCGCACGGTGGAGGCCGGCAGGACCCCGACCGAGGCCGAGCTCGCCGACGCCACAAAGATCATCCGGGACAGTGACAACACCCGTACCCAGAAGTTCTACAACAACCTCGGCGGTTCCACCTCCATCGAGCGCCTGCTGTCCCTGTGTGAGCTGACCGACAGCAGCGTCGCGGAGGACGGCGGCTGGAGCCGGACCGAGCTGTCCCCGCGGGACACCGCCCGGCTCGGCGAGTGCATCGCCGATGGCCGCGCCGCCGGCCCGGAGTGGACGGACTGGCTCCTCGAGGAGATGCGGCTGGTCCGTGACGCCGGCGACTTCGGCATCCGCAAGGCATTCCCGTCGGCCGTCAGCGAGACCATCGCCATCAAGAACGGCTGGGTGGACCGCACCCGCGAACAGGAGAACCACGTCAACTGCCTCGCGATCGGCGACACCTGGACAATGGGGGTGATGCTGCGCTACCCGGTCGCGAAGGGCTACCAGTACGGCATGAACAACTGTCAGAAAGTCACCGAGGCCCTGCTGACCGAACCGCTCTGACTCTGACCGGCGACCCCGCACCGCGAGTTGATCCATCGACGAAGCAGGCCGACGTGGTCGGCACGGGCCGCAGTGGTCGGCACGGGCCGACGTGGCCGGCCTCAGCCGACGAAGCGGGCCGGGCCGCCGGCGGGAAGCTCGGGGACGGCGCCGGCGGCAGCGGCCCGGCGGGCGAACTCGCGCAGCCCGGCGACCTGGCGATCACCCAGGCTGAAGTCCAACATCCGAAAATACGTCGCCAGCGTCTCCGCGTCGAAGCTCTCCCAGCGGGCAGCCGCCGCGGCCACCTGGTCCAACTCGGCCAGGCAGAGATCCCGGGACCGCAGGAACGCCTCGTGCACCTCCTTGACCAGACCGGGATGGGCAGCGGCGAAGTCCCGGCGTACCGCCCAGACGGCGAATACCATCGGCAGCCCGGTCCACTCGTTCCACGCCTGACCGAGGTCGGTAACCGTGAGGCCCCGGGACGGCGCTTCCAGGAGGGCCCGCAGCGCCACGTCACCGATCAGAACCCCGGCGTCCGCCTCCAACAGCATCTGGGTGAGGTCCGGCGGGCAGCGGAAGTACTCGGGCCGTACCCCGTACCGCTCGGCGAGCAGCAGCTGAGCCAGCAGCACGCCGGTCCGCGAGGTCGACCCGAGCGCGACCCGACGCTGGTCGAGGTCAGCCAGGGGAAGGGTCGAAACGACGTTGACCGAGAGCACCGGTCCGTCACTACCCACCGCGAGATCGGGTAGGAGCAGCAGGTCGTCGGCGTTCCTCAGGTACTCCACCAGGGTGATCGGGCCGATGTCCAGGTCACCGGCGACCAGTGCGGCACTCAACCGATCCGGCGAGTCCTTGTGCAGGTCAACGTCGATCAGGGCGCCCGAGCGCATCAACCCCCAGTAGATCGGTAGGCAGTTCAGGAACTGAATGTGCCCGACCCGAGGGCGCGCGATCGCCTCTACCATGCCCCGACCGTATCGCCGCCGCACCGCACCGTGACGCCGGGTCAGGGCCGGAGTGGCCAACACCGCAGTCAGCGCCACCAAGGGGCGGGGAGGCAGGAGTCATGCCGGAGCGGGTACCTCGGGACCGATGGCGTGGTCGAGCGCATCGGTGGAGAGCGCTACGGGCAACGCTCGGGCATGCAGCACCGTCAACCGGGTCACCGCGCGAGTGAGCACGACGTAGAGCCGGTGCAGGCCGCGCGGTTCCGCGTCCACGATCTCCGCCGGTTCGACGACGATCACATGGTCGTACTCCAAGCCCTTGGCCAGCGTTGCCGGGAGCACGGTGACGCGCCTGCTCACTGGGGCGTCGAGCTCCCCGGGCTCTTCGCCGGCCGCGACGAGCGCGGACCGTAGCTCGTCGAGGAGGCGGTCAGCGACGATCACCCCGACCGAACCGGGCAGCGTACGGGTCGCGGCCAGCTCCGCGACCACCTCGGCGGCCAGGTCGTCGACCCGGCGCAGGACAAGACTGCCGTCCGAACGCAGCGACACCGCCGGGGGGACATTCACCGCCAAAGCAGGCAGCAGCCGGTTGGCCAACGCAACCACCGCCTCCGGTACGCGGAACCCGGTGGTCAACGGCACCACCGACGCGTCGGGCTTGCCCAGGTGCCGCAGCGACTCCTCCCAGTCGGTCGCCGCCCACGGTGCTGTGCCCTGGGCGAGGTCACCGAGCAACGTGATCGAACCGTGCGTGGTACGCCGGCCGATGGCCCGACACTGCATCGGGGAGAGGTCCTGCGCCTCGTCGATGATGATGTGGTGGAGGCTCGACTCCCGTTCCAGGAGCCCTGCGGCCTCGTCGAGCAGCACGAGATCGGCGCTGCTCCACCGGACGCTCTTGACGCTCCGGAAGGGCCGCGGCCAGCGCAGCGCCTGACACTCGGCCTCGGTGAGGATGCCCTCCGCCGCGCGAGCCAGCGCCTCCGGGTCGCTGAGCAGCTCGAAGACGAGCGACTGCGGCGTCACCGCCGGCCAGCAGGCGTCGAGGAACTCGACCACCGGTTTGGCCTTTCCCATCCGCCGTTGCCACGGCTCCCCCGGTGACTCGCCGGAGCGCGTCTCGGCCTGGCGTTGCAACAGACCGACGACCCGGGCGCGGACGCGTTCCCGGCCGAGCAGGTACGGGGGATCCTCTCGTCGGGTGTCGTCAACCAGGCGGGTGAGCACCCCCGGATCGATACGCCACCGATAGGCGCCGTCGGATACCTGGATCGAGGAGTCAGCTCGACCCAGCCGCGACCACAGTGCCCGACGCAGCACGGTCGCCATCCGAGGGTCGTGCTTGACGACCTCAGCCTCAACGGGATCGGCACCGGACACGGGCACCCGGCCGATGAGCCCCTCCAGGGTGGACTGCCGCACCTCCAGCTCACCGAGCGCGGGCAGAACCGCCGAGATGTAGCCGAGGAACGCCGGGTTCGGCCCGAGAATCAACACGCCGGTACGCCGAAGCCGCTCCCGGTGCAGATAGAGCAGGTACGCGGCCCGGTGCAGACCGACGGCGGTCTTACCGGTCCCGGGTGCCCCCTGTACGCAGATCGAGGTGTCGAGGTCGGCGCGAACCAGCTCGTCCTGCTCGGGCTGGATCGTGGCGACGATGTCGCGCATCGGCCCGACCCGGGGGCGTTCGATCTCCTCGATAAGGATCCTACTGGCGGTGCCGAACTCCTCACCCTGGCCGAGACGCTCGTCTTCGAAGCTGGTCAGATCGCCGCCGGCGAACCCGAACCGCCGGCGGGTCCGTACGCCCTGCGGGTCGCGGACGCTGGCCTGGTAGAAGGCACGACTGACCGGCGCGCGCCAGTCCAGCACCAGTGGCTCCCCGAGTTGGTCGGTGACGTGCCGCCGCCCGATGTGATAGCGGCCGGTCAACGACTCGCCTCCCGGCTCGGGGGCACCGTCGAGGTCGAGGCGACCAAAGAACAGCGGCGTACGGGGGTCGTCGGCGAGTTCGGCCACCCGCCGGGCCAACGCCACCCCGAGGGTCTCGGCGGAGAAGGGATCCCCGGCGATCTTCTCGCCGACGGCGTACATGGCTTCGGCGTGCTGGCGCATCGCGTGCAGGGCGGCCCGCGACGCGACCATGTGCGCGCGTTCGGCCTCGAGGTCGGCGGTGAGGTTGGCGGTGAGGTCGGCAGGCATGACGGCGGTTCCTCCGGGTCGACAGGTGACCTGGCCGCCCGGCCACCCACGGTTCGGGTACCGGCTGTGCCTCGGCTCGGCGCGAGGGCGCACGGATCGACCAGCCTAGCCCCTCCAGCCACCCGCACCGTAGCCATTTATGTACCGGGTCCAGCGAGATCCTCCACCGTCATCGCCGGCCAGCAGGTGTCGTCCGGCTGACCTGCCCACCGCCGGGCTCAGCCCGGTTGGCCTGCGCAGCGCCGGGCTCAGCCGGATGGCCCCATCGGCCGGACCGATCGTGTTACGCGCACGGCCGGCTGGGTGACGGCCACCCGGTGCGGTTCGCTGGTTGGAGTTGATGTTTCCCCATTTCCCGCCGGAGGGGCCGCGGCAATGCCACCATGCGGATCGGGGCGGACCGCGGTGGCCGTCCCCGACGAGAGGGGGTCGATGTGGGCATCGTTCCGGCAGGCACACCCTGCTGGACCGACCTGGCCACGCCAGACCTCGCCGACGCACGCCGTTTCTATCCGGAGCTGTTCGGCTGGACCGGACGGGTCGCGCCCGAGCCCGAGGCGGGCGGCTACACCGACTTCCTCCGCCACGGCCAGGCGGTGGCGGGTGCCGGGCCACCAGCCATCCCCGAACAGGTGCCGATCTGGTCGATCTACGTCGCCGCCGATGACGCCGATCTGGTGGCCGGGCGGGTCGAGGAGGCCGGCGGGCAGCTCGTGGTGCCCCCCTTCGACGTGTTCGACCGAGGCCGGATGGCGGTACTCAGCGACCCGGCCGGTGCGACGCTGTGCGTGTGGCAGCCGTTGACGATGCCGGGCGGCGAGGTCTTCGGGGTGCCGGGGGCGATGAGCTGGACCGAACTGGTCACCCCCGACCCGGAGGGCGCGAAGATCTTCTACGAACTGGTCTTCGGCTGGCAACCGGACGAACAGCCGACGGGTTCGGCGGGGCACACCGGGTGGCGCCTCGGCAGCCAGATCGTCGCCGGGATGACCACGCCGCTCGGTGACTTCCCGCCCGGCGCGCCCGGGTACTGGTCGGTGTACTTCGGGGTGACGGACGTTGACGCCACGGCCGCTCGGGCCGCCGCCCTGGGCGGGGCGATCCTGGTGCCGCCCCGCGACACCGCCGCCGGCCGCTGCACGGCCCTGCGCGACCCGCAGGGCGCTCTCTTCAACGCGATCACCCCGCCCTGACCGCCAGTTCCCCGTTCTAACCTCCGGTGTCCCCGCTCCAACCTCCGGTTCCCCCACCCTGACGGCGGGCACCCCGCCCACCGACGGACGGCGGTCAGCACCGGCCCAGCACACCGTCGGGCGCGGAGGCGGGACGGACGGGTACCACCAGCGGGCCGCGCTCGCCATCGATCACCTTCACCGTGGCGCGGTAGTGACGGGCCAGCAGCTCCGTCGTGAGCACCTCCCGTGGGTTACCGACGGCGGCCACCTGACCGTCAGCGAGGAGCACCAGCCGGTCGGCATACTCGCCGGCGATGGAGAGGTCATGCATGGTGGCCACCACGGTCAGGCCGTGCGCACGTCGGAGCTGGTCGACCAGTTCGAGGACGTCCTGTTGGTGGCCAATGTCCAGCGCACTGGTCGGTTCGTCGAGCAGCAGCAGGGTGGCCCCCTGGGCGAAGGCCCGGGCCAGGAAGACCCGCTGCCGCTCACCACCGGAGAGGGTGGCCAGTTCCCGGGCGTGGAATCCGGTGAGGTCCAGCCGGTCCAGGACATCGTGCGCGGCGGCCAGGTCGGCGGTGGACTCCCGGCCCAGCGGCGCGATGTACGGGGTGCGCCCAAGCAGCACGTAGTCCAGGACCGACATCCCGGCCGGCACCACCGGGGACTGGGCGACCGTCGCCACCACCCGGGCCCGGTCCCGGCGACGCAGCTGCTGGATCGGCGTACCGAAGAGGGAGACCGCGTCCTCGGTGGGCAGCAGGCCGCCGACGGCGCGCAGCAGCGTCGACTTGCCGGCGCCGTTCGGGCCGATCACGGTCACCCACTCGCCGGCGGCGACGCTCAGGTCAACCCCGGTAAGGATCGGTACGCCGGCCAGCTGGACCCGCAGGTCGCGTACCGCCACCGCCGGCGCGCTCATCCCAACACCCGCCGGGCGCTCCGCAGGACCAGGACGAAGAACGGGCCGCCGAGCAGGGCGGTCACCACCCCGATCGGAATCTCCTCGGGAGCGGCGGCGGTACGGGCGATCACGTCGGTCAGCGTCAGGAACGCCCCGCCGAAGAGCATCGACAGCGGCAGGATCACCCGGTAGCTGGAGCCGGCGAGCAGTCGTACGGCGTGCGGCACGATAATCCCGACGAAGCCGATCAGCCCGGACGCGGAGACCGCCGCGGCGGTGCCGAGCGAGGCGGCGGCGATTAGCAGGTAGCGGGACCGTTGCGGGTGCAGGCCCAGGCTGGTCGCCTCGTCGTCGCCGACCGAGAGGACGTCCAGCTCCCGCCGGTGCAGTAGGACCACCACGGCGGTCAGCAGGAAGTACGGCAGGACGAGCCGTACGTCGTGCCAGCCAGCGGTGGCGAGCCGGCCGAGCAGCCAGGCATAGACCTGTTGGATGCTGTCTGAGTTGCGTTGCAGCAGGTACGTCTGCCCGGCGGAGAGGAACGCGGAGACCGCCACCCCGGCCAGGATCAGGGTCGCCGGTGATCGGCTTCGGCCACCAGCGGCACCGAGCAGATAGGTCAGGGTGACCGCACCGATCGCGCCGGCGAACGCAGCCAGCGGGATGGTGACCGGCAGCCCGGTGATCGCCCCGCCGACCCCGCCAGCGGTGATCACCACGGTGACCGCGAACCCGGCGCCCGCCGCGACCCCGAGCAGGTACGGGTCGGCGAGCGGGTTGCGGAACACACCCTGGTAGGCGCCGCCGGCCAGGGCGAGCAACCCGCCGACGAGCAGGCCGAGCACGGCCCGAGGCAGCCGCAGCTCGGTGATGATGGCGACCTCCCGCTCGGTGAGCCCGCTGTCGAGGCTGACCCGGGGGAGGAGGTTCAGCAGCTCGACCGCGACGCTGCCCGGCGGCAGGCTGACTGGGCCGAGGGAGACGCCCGCCACCAGGGCGGCCAGGACCGCGGCCAGCCCGGCGACGAGCCAGCCGGGCCGCAGCCCGGCTGGCCGAGCCACGGCCGCCCGGAGGGAGGGACGCTGGGTTACCACCTGCCGCATGGGGAAGGCCTCTGCTATCGCCGCCGCTCCAGCGTCACGCGGGGACCTTGGCGGTCGCCTCGATGATCGTGCGGAGCAGGTCGACGACGCGCGGGCCCCACCGGGAGGCGATGTCGTCGTCGAGCGCGATGACCTGGTTCTCCTGTACGGCGGTGATCGTTGCCCAGCCGGGCCGGGCCTCGACCGACGCGACGCTCTGCTGGCAGCACTTGGTGTCGGCGAGGAAGACGAAGTCCGGGTTGGACTGAACAATGACTTCCTCGGAGAGCTGCGGGTAGCCGCCGCTCTCGCCGTCCGCGTCGGCCGGGTCGGCGATGTTCTCGAGCCCGGCGAGCGCGTAGAGCGAGCCGATGAAGGTCTTGCTGGTGGCGGTGTACAGCGCGGGGCTGAGCTCGTGGAAGTAGGTGAGCGTCTCCGCCCGCTGTGGCAGGTCGGCGACCAACTCCGCGATGTCGTCCTGCATCTGGCTGACCACGCCGGCGGCCTCGGTGGGGTGCCCGGTCAGCGCGCCCACCTCGGTGAGCTGCCGATAGGTGTCGTCCAGCGTGACCGCCGCCGGGGTGAGGAAGACCGGGATCTTCAGCTTGGTGAGCTGGTCGACGATCTTGTTCTGGTCGTTGGCGAGCAGCACCAGGTCGGGGTTGTGAACGGCGATCGCCTCGGCGTTCGGCTGGAAGCCGGAGAGGTCGGTCCGCGGCGCCTCCGCCGGGTGGTTGGAGTTGTCATCGACCGCGGTGACCTGCGGCCCCGCCCCGATCGCGAAGAGCATCTCGGTGGCGGTCGGCGACAGCGAGACGATCTTTTCGGGTTGCTGTTCCAGCGTCAGTGAGCCGACGGTCACCGGGAAAGTCGCGGCGCTCGCCGCGCTGTCGTCGGGTGCCGGGGCATCGGTGGTCTCGGCGCAGCCGCCGAGTGCGAGCGCGGCCACCGCGAGGGCCGCGGTGAGAAGCCGGGGGGTACGTCTGGACATCGGGCCTCCTGTCGGTCGAGGAGTTGGTGCTTCGCCGACAGGGACCGAAGTGCCCATCCGCGAGGCGCCCTTCCTCGAGAGCGCGTATCGCGACCGACCGCAGGCGACCTGACTCGTCCCCGGGAAACCCCGGGGCATCACAGTTGCGGGACAGTGCCGGCTTCCCACCGGCTTCGCTGCGGAATGGTCGGTAGCACGGTAGCGCATGGTCGGGCAGGAGCCCGGCGTTGGCCGGAGACGTGTGACGCGGTGCGGTGGGGGCCCGGGAAGGGCCCCCACCTCGGAATTCAGGAAGCGGTGATGGTGACGTTGTCGACTGCTGCCTCGACGAGGCTCCCGCCGGCGGCGTCCGCCGCCTCCACCTGGATCTGGATCGACTGGCCGGCATACGGCGTCAGATCGAGGCTGGCCACCGTCCAGGAGGCGTTGCGGTTGGTCGCCGCCCCGGCCTGGTTGAGCAGGGTGGTGGTGCCGCCACTGTGCACGACGCTGACCCGGAAGTAGTCGGCGGAGGACGCGTTCGAGTAGTGCGCCAGGTACCAGGCCAGCGAGAGCGTCAGCGTGCCGCTCGAGGGCAGGGACACCGCCGGGGAACGGGCGCTGGTCACGCCGCCGTCGATGTCGTGTGTTCCCACCGAGGAGCCGGCGAGCCGGCCGGTGACCAGGTCGTTGCTGCCCGCGTACGGGGTGAGCTGCTTGGCACCGGAGTAGCTGGTCGCCTGGGCGGCGCCCCGCTCCCACTGGCCGGTGGTGGCGGTGTCGGTGCCGTTGGGGTTGGTCGTCCAGCCGGTCGCGGTCTCAAAGGTGTCCGCCCAGACCGTGTCCCCGCCGCCGCCATCACCGCAGTACTGGTCCTCCTTGCCGATCGCCCGGTACGGGCAGTCGGCGTACTCGGCGAGGAGCAGCACCGCTTCGCGGTTGCGGGCGGTCTCCGCCGGAATGACCTCATCGGGTGGGTAGAAGCCGCCACCTGAGGCGGAGCCGGGGTACAGCTCGAAGGTGTACGCCCAGATCCCGTGCGCCCCCCACATCCAGTCGATGCTGCTGCCGTCGGTGATGTAGAGGTCGCTGGACTGCTGCGGGGCGTAGCCGTTGGTGGCCGCCATCTCCGTTCCGATGGTGGCAAAGGTGTTGTACTGGTCGGCCGACATCCCCGGTGCGGTGTTGCTGTACGTGTAGCCGAACGGCCAGAGCACCAGCTCGGAGTAGGTGTGGAAGTCGATGTTGGCCTTGATCTGCTGGACTCCGTCCACGACCCGGCTGTCAACGAAGTCGCGCATCGCATCGGTCTCCGGGGCGGAGAAGGGCGACGGGCCCCGGTAGGTGTTCGACGAGGTGGAGCCGGAGGAGCCGCCGCAGCAGCCCCAGAGGTAGTCCCAGTTCCGGTTCAGGTCGGTGCCGACCCATGACGAGCCGCTGTTCGGCTGCCGGTTCTTGCGCCACGACCGGTACGAGCCGGTGGCGATGTCGTACTCGCTGCCGTCCGGGTTCAAGGTCGGCACGATCCACAGTTCCCGGCTGTTGACGACATCGGTGATCCGGGAGTCGCTGCCGTAGTTGTCGGTGAAGAGGTTGAGCAGGTAGATCGCCATCTCCACAGTCAGGTGCTCCCGGGCGTGCTGCTGGGAGTTGAAGAGGACTTCCGGTTCGTCCTCGTCGGTCCCGACGTTGTCGGAGATCTTCACCGCCATCAGATCCCGGCCCTCGTACGAGGTGCCGATGCTGATCTTCCGCGCGATGCTGGGGTGCTCCGCCACCACCTGGTTCACCACCGCCGTCAGCTCGGCGTAGTTGTGGTAGTCGGAGTCGGCGGGCGGAAAGTCGAAGACGCCGACGTCCCCGTGGTCGTGGTCGTGGTCGGTAGACGTTTCCGGAACCTCCTCCAGCTCGAAGCCCAGCCGGGTGATCGCGGCGGCCTCGGCGGCGGTGGCGGAGACGTGCAGGACACCGTGCTCGGAGTAGTCGATCGCGGCGCCGGTGCTGGCGACCGCGCTGCGGTCGGTCAGAGTACGCGGGCCGAGCACCCGGTACTGGACGGCCGCAGACTCACCGGTGGGTTCCGGCGTGGCTTTCGCGGAGACCGGTGGCGCGGCGAAGCTGAGCAGGCCGAACCCCGCGGCGACGACGAGCGCGAGGCGGCGGCGAAGGGTGGGGGTGCGGAAGGCCATTGACAACCTCCTGACGAGCGCGGGAAACCTTTCCCGCCTGGTACCGCACACTCCACCACTCAGGGCATGGTCATATCAATATTCTTCCATGTCTAAATCCGTGCTGTGCGGCCCGACCCCGGTCAGAGATCAGGACTTTGGCGCGTCCCCGCCCCGCTCCTCCGAGTCCGTCCCGGCGTCGTCTTCGCCGGCCAGAGCCGAGCGCAGCCGATCCTTCTCCGCGCGCCGCCGCTCGGCGGCGGCGGCCATCTCCTCGGCCATCTCCTCCCGCCATGGACGCAGCAGGAAGAAGGAGAGCGCCGCCGAGAAGATCAGCGCCACCATCAGCTTGATGAAGGGATTCAACTCCACGAGCCAGATGGCCGCCAGCACAACGACAAACAGCCCGATCCGACCCAGGGTGTACTTGACCGCCGCGCTCATCTCCGCACTCCGTTCTCCGCCGTCGGCGGGCGTCCTCAGCCCGTTCTCCGGGCGAGCCACCGCACGCCGTGGAACCACACCACCGCATACCCCAGGGTGAAGGCCGCCGCACCCAACCCGCCGGAGACCACCGGCGGCAGGTCAGAAGTGAGGCCGGCCACCGCCAGACCCAGGGTCAACCCCACGGCCCCGGCTACCAGGCCCGCCACCACCCGGGCGGCACCGAACCCCCAGGCGCGGAAGTCATCCCAGTAGAGCCAGGCCGGCAGGATCACCGCCAACCACCCGTTGGCCTGGCCAAACTCCCCCGAGCTAAACGAGGTGACGGCCCAGTCCAGTGCCACCAACGCGAGCACCCCGATGACCCAGCCGGCCAGGCTCACCCCGAGCAGGTCGCCCAGGGTCAGCACCCGTCCCTCGGCGTCTCGCCGGGGAATTCTGTTGCGCTGCTCGGTCATGGCCCTACGAGGGTACGCGAACCGGCGACCAGCACGATCAGGCCCACACCTGCTGCGGCTGGGCACGACGCTCGGCGAGCGAGGGCGCGGCGTCGTACTCGCGCACCACGTCGTACCGGGTGTTGCGCTCGACCGGGCGGAACCCGGCATCCCAGATCAGGTCCAACAGGTCGGCCCGGCGCATGGTGTTCGGCGTGCCGTACGAGTCGGCGTCATGGGTGATCTTGTATTCCACCACCGAGCCATCCAGGTCGTCCACGCCGAAGTTCAGCGACATCTGGGCGACCGAGAGCCCGTGCATCACCCAGAAGCACTTCACGTGCGGGACGTTGTCGAACAGCAGCCGGGACACCGCGTACGTCTTCAGTGACTCCGCCGGCGAGGCCATCGTCGTCCGCGCCTGGATCTGGTTACGGATCTTGCCGTCCGCCGAGTCGACGAAGTCATGCTGGTAGCGCAGCGGGATGAAGACCACGAAGCCGTTGGTCTCGTCCTGCAACTCACGCAGCCGCAGCACGTGGTCAACACGGTGCCGGGGCTCCTCGATGTGTCCGTACAGCATGGTTGACGGGGTCTTCATGCCCTTGTTGTGCGCCAGCCGGTGGATGCGGGACCAGTCCTCCCAGTGGCAGGCGTGGTCAACGATGTGCTGCCGCACATCCCAGTCGAAGATCTCCGCACCGCCGCCGGTCAACGACTCCAGGCCGGCGTCCATCAGCTCGTCCAGGATCTCGTCGGCGCTCAGGCCGCTGATCTTCTCGAACCACTGCACCTCGGTCGCGGTGAACGCCTTGAGCCGTACGTTCGGCAGCGCCGCCTTCAGCTCACGGAGCACCTTCGGGTAGTAGCGCCACGGCAGGGTGGGGTGCAGCCCGTTGACGATGTGCAGCTCGGTGAGCTGCTCGTCCTCCATCTCCTTGGCCTTGCGGACCGCCTCGTCGATCCGCATCGTGTACGCGTCCTTCTCTCCCGGCTTGCGCTGGAACGAGCAGTACGCACAGCTGGCGCTGCAGACGTTGGTGAGGTTCAGGTGCCGGTTGACGTTGAACATCACCCGGTCGCCGTTGCGCTCGGACCGCCGGTGGTGCGCGAGCCGCCCCAGCCAGGTCAGGTCGTCGCTGTCGTAGAGGGCGATCCCGTCCGCGCGGGTCAGCCGCTCGCCGGCGTACACCTTCGCTTCGAGCTCGCGCTTGAGTCCGGCGTCCATCTCCAGCCCCGTCCCTTCCGCCTGCGGTCGCGGTCGAGCCTACGTGGGCCGGCGAACCCACGGTCAGCGCGGGCGGTGAGCCGCGACGCACCTCACCGCTTTCCCCGTCGCCGTTACCCGAATTCTCAGCCACTCGTAACCCCGCCAGACATCGACACCGCTGTCCGCGTGCGCTAAGACGGGATGAGGCCGGGCGAGACACACCACTGGTAGCGTCCGGGCACTGCGTGCACCCAATACACGTATTGACCCAGACAAGGAGCGGAATGGGCGACAGTGACCACGGACGGCGACCTCGACGAAGCCCGGTGATCTCGCCGGTGCTCCGCCCGAAACTCTGGTCCGCGTTGCTGGGCATCATCGCCGCCGGCGCGCTCAGCGCGCCGGTCTACGCCGATCCGCCGCTGCCCGACACCGTGCCCGACAGCGGCGCCCGCCCGGTCCTGTCCGGGCCGCTGAGCCTGCCCGGCGGTGGACCGCTCACCCCGTCTCCCTCAACACCGGTCGACAACCTCATCAACGGACCGCTCGCCACCCAGATCTACGCGGCCGAGGCCCGCATCGGCCAACTGAGCGACGAACTACTCCTGCTGAGGCAACAGCGGACCGAGGCGGAGACGCAGCTCATCGCCGCCGAGCAGGAGCTGAACCTGGCCCTGACAGCGCTGGCCGAGGCCCAGTCGCGGGCGGATTCCGCGGTCGCCGACGCGATCAAGGCGGCTGCGGCGTTGCCACCCGCGCCCTTCGCCGACGATCTCCAGGATCTGAGCGAGCTCTCCGGCCTCGCCCGGGGAGAGGACGTCGCCGGCGGGGAGACCACCGCGGCGACCCGGCAGCTCAACCGGGCCCGCGCCGACGAGCAGGTCGCGCAGCAGGCGATGACGGCGGCGCAGTCCCGGGTACGCTCCGTCGACACCGCCTACACCAGCACCGAGCAGGCGCTGCGCAGCGAGGAGGCGAAGCTCGCCTCCCTCAGGGAGGACAAGGCCGCCCAACTGCTGGAGCTGGAACGTCAGCAGGAGGCGGCGGAGCAGGCGCTCGGCGCGCAGTGGGTCGCCGACGAGACGGCGAACGGGCTCGTCGCGCACCCCATCGCCCGCGCGGCGGTCACCTATGCGATGGACCAGCTCGGCGATCCGTACCTCTGGGCGGCCGAGGGGCCGGACCGATTCGACTGCTCGGGCCTGATCTGGGCCGCCTACCGCTCGGCCGACTACCGCAACCTGCCCCGGGTCTCCCGCGACCAGTACTACGCGACCCGGCACCGCACCGTCCCCCGTACTGGCCTGCTCCCCGGTGACCTTCTCTTCTTCGCCTCCGGGTCGAGCTGGACCAGCATCCACCACATCGGCATGTACATCGGCGGCGGGCGGATGATCCACGCCCCGAGCAGCGGCGACGTGGTCAAGATCTCAACTGTGACCTGGTCGCGTCTCTACGCGGCGACGCGAGTGGTCGGTGGAGTCCCTGCACCGCCCACGCCCACGCCCACACCCACCGCCTCGGCCACCCCGAAGCCGACATCGCCCCCGTCGGCATCACCGTCCCCCTCGGCCACAAGCACCCCCTCGCCATCGACGTCTCCGACCAGCACCCCGTCTCCCACAACCAGCCCGACCAACACCCCATCCCCCACCACCTCACCCTCACCGCCTCCAACCAGCACCCCGTCTCCCACAACCAGCCCGACCAACACCCCATCCCCCACCACCTCACCCTCGGCAGCTCCGACCAGCACCCCGCCGCCCACCACCTCGTCCTCGACGACCCCGACCGGGATCCCGTCGCCCTCGACAACCGGCGGCTCATTCCTGCCGTAGCCCGGCGTGACCACTCCGACCACCCGCCCTGCCACACATGTGTACGAGCAGCTGAGCTAACCCGGAAAACGGCCGGGTAGCCCTGCTCCGGCTGTGCTACCTGGACGGAATGTGGCACGGTGAAACCCAGGCATCCCCGGCTCGGGTGGCACGAGTCCGGGTGCGAGCACGGCGCGGAGGGCGAACATGGCCGAGCAGAACGACGCGGTGGAGCCATCCGCCGCCAAAGCGACGGCCATTCGGTCGGCGACGGGGGAGGCCCGGGTCTACCGGGCCGGCTCCGCGCCGCCCGAGCCCGTGCAGCCGCCCGAGCCGTCCGTTCCGGACCCGGATCCGCTTGCGCCTGAACCGCCGCCGGCACCCCCTGCCCCCCGACCCCACCCGCCGGGTCCGGTCCGACCGCAGCCGACGCCCCCCGCCCCGGCGCCACCCGGTCCGCCGGCACCCGCGCCACCCGGTCCGCCGGCGCCCGCGCCACCCGACCCGGCGCCGACGCCCCCGTTCCCTCCACCACCGATCACCTCCGGCGGCGACACCGGGCCATCCGGGCAGGCCAACGTCCCGGCACCCGGCCCGTTCCCCACCCCCCGCACCGCGACATCACCGGTCTCCGGGGCCCGCACGGAGTCACTGCCGCCCCCGTCCTCATCCGCCCACACCCAGGCATTCCCGGCAACCGGCTACCAGCACCCGTCCTCATCCGCCCAGACTCAGGTATTCCCGGCAACCGGCTACCAGCACCCGTCCTCATCCGCCCAGACTCAGGTATTCCCGGCAACCGGCTACCAGCACCAGCCGGGCACCGGGCACCGAAACCCGCACGAGGGTGATCTGAGCAGCCTCTACGGTGACCGTTCGGGCCTGTCCACCGTCGCATTCCCGGTCAACCCGGTGGAGACCTCGGGCTCCCTGACCGGGCACATCCTCGCCCAGGGCTGGGCGGAGACGCCGGCCGAGCAGCGTTCCAGCAACACTCGGGTGCTGGTCGCCCTAGCCGCAGCGCTCGCCCTGCTGGTGGCGATCGGCGTGGTGGTCGTGCTCATCACCAACAACGCGCTGGACGGGGTGTTCGGGAACCTGGCGAGCGGGTGAGCCTGCCCACTGCGTCGTGGCTGGTGCGCGGCGCGGTGCGGCATCGCCGTACACTGGCGCGGAAACTGACCTGGCGCGCCCCGGCGCGCGCCCATGGGCGATCTTGCGGGTGATCCGGCGGCATTCCGTCGCGGCGGCCATCGCGACGATGCGCCCCACTCGAAAGGCCATTCTTGACCACGTCGATCGACCCTGGCATGCCCCCGTCCGCCCCCGAACTCGTCGACTTCGCCGCGCTCGGCCTGCCCCAACCCCTGGTCCGGGAATTGGCCCGGCAGGGAATCACCACCCCGTTCGAAATCCAGCGCGCCACCATGCCCGATGCGCTCGCCGGCCGGGATGTCCTTGGCCGCGGCCAGACCGGCTCCGGAAAGACGCTGGCGTTCGGGCTCCCCCTGCTCGCCCGGCTGGCCAACGGGGAACGGGCCCGCCCCCGCCACCCCCGCGCGCTCGTGCTGGTGCCGACCCGAGAGCTGGCAATGCAGGTCAGCGACGCCCTGTTCCCGCTCGGCCGGACGATCGGCGTGTTCCTGCGGACCGCGGTCGGCGGAGTGCCCTACGACCGGCAGATCAGCTCGCTACGACGCGGCGTCGAGGTGCTGGTGGCCACACCTGGCCGGCTCGCTGACCTCATCGAGCGGGGCGTGTGCCGCCTCGACGACATCGAGGTCACCGTGCTGGACGAGGCCGACCAGATGGCTGACATGGGGTTCCTGCCCGAGGTCACCGAACTTCTGGCGAAGACCCCCGCCGACGCGCAACGGCTCCTCTTCTCGGCCACTCTGGACAAAGACGTGGACGCGCTGGTGCGACGCTTCATGACCGACCCGGTCACCCACTCGACCGCGCCACCGACGGCGGCGGTGGAAACGATGGATCATCACCTGCTGCTGATCCCGCCGCACGACAAGTTCTCGGTCGTCGCGTCGATCGCGGCACGGGAGGGCCGGACGATGGTCTTCGCCCGGACCCAGCTCGGCGTGGATCGGCTGGTGGGGCAGCTCGCGGCGGTCGGGGTACGCGCCGGCGGCCTGCACGGCGGCAAGACCCAGCGGATGCGCACCCGCACTCTGGCCGAGTTCCGGGAAGGCCGAACGAATGTCCTGGTCGCCACCGACGTGGCTGCCCGCGGTATCCACGTCGACGGCGTCTCGCTGGTCCTGCACGTTGACCCGCCGAAAGACCCGAAGGACTATCTCCACCGAGCGGGGCGTACCGCACGGGCCGGCGAGACCGGTGCGGTGGCGACCCTGGCACTGCCGAAGCAACGCCGCGGCACCCTCGCCATGTTGGAGAAGGCGGGGGTGGCCCCGGCACAAACCCGGGTACGAGCCGGCGATCCAGCGCTGGCCGAGCTGACCGGAGCGCGGGAACCGAGCGGCGTACCCGTTCCGGACGAGCCCGAACCACGCCGACGCACCGGCCGGCCAGACGGGGACCGCCGATTCGCAGACCGGCACCGCCGCGGCGAACCGGGGCGTACCGGTGATCGCCGCCACTCGGGCCGGCCGACGGAGGGCCGGTCGGAGCGGCGGTCGGGAGATCGACGGTTCGGTGGACGGCCGGCCGCGGGCACCCACTGACCGGCCCGCACCTGCTGGCCCGGCCTGGGGGGTCCTCCTCAGGCCGGCCAGGCGCCGGTGGCCAGGAACCGCTCGATGGTCGCCAGATGTGGGGAGAGATCGAGCCCCTGGGCAGCGACCCAGTCGTCGGCGTAGTAGGTGTCGGCATAGCGGTCCCCGGCGTCGCAGATCAGGGTGGCCACCGAGCCGGTTTTCCCCTCCGCGAGCAGGCCGGCGATCAGGCCGAAGGCACCCCAGAGGTTGGTGCCGGTCGAGCCACCGAGCCGCCGGCCGAGCACTGCGGAGCCGGCCCGCATCGCGGCCAGCGAGGCGGCGTCGGGCACCTGAACCATCCGGTCCACCACCGACGGCAGGAACGAGGCCTCCACCGTCGGGCGCCCGATGCCCTCGATTCGCGAGCCGCGGCCGGTGCGCACCGACCAGTCGGAGGCCTGCCAGGCCGGGTAGAACGCTGAGTTCTCCGGGTCCACCACGCAGAGTTTCGTGGGCAGCCGACGGAAGCGCGTGTACCGGCCGATGGTGGCGCTGGTGCCACCGGTGCCGGCCCCGACAACGACCCACGCCGGCACCGGGTGCCGCTCCAACGCCAGCTGGGAAAAGATCGACTCGGCGATGTTGTTGTTGCCCCGCCAGTCAGTAGCCCGCTCGGCGTACGTGAACTGGTCCATGAAGTGGCCGCCCGTGTCCTCGGCCAGCCACCGTGCTTCGACGACCACCTTGGCCGGGTCGTCCACCAGGTGGCAGCGCCCCTCCTGGAACTCGATCTGCGCGATCTTCTCCGGCGAGGTGGACGCCGGCATCACCGCGATAAACGGCAGCCCCAGCATCCGGGCGAAGTACGCCTCAGAGACCGCCGTCGACCCCGACGAGGCCTCCACGATCGTGGTGCCCGGGCCGATCCACCCATTGCAGAGCCCGTAGAGGAACAGGGAGCGGGCCAGCCGGTGCTTCAGGGAGCCGGTCGGGTGCACCGACTCGTCCTTGAGGTAGAGGTCGATTCCCCACTGTCGGGGCAGGGGGAACGGCAGCAGATGGGTGTCGGCGGACCGGTTGGCATCCGCCTCAACGGCGGCAATCGCCTCGGTCACCCACCCCCGGATCGCCTCGTCACACCGGTCCAGATGAGTCACGCCCAGCAACCTAGCAAGCCCGGCCGGCGCGGCCCGATCGTGGCCCTGGCGCCGTGGCCGGGCCCGCGAGGCGGATCGACCAGGCCCGACGGGCGGGTCGACGGGCCTGCGAGGCAGATCGACCACTTCGGCGCGGCCCGCCGGGGAGCCGGCCGGATCAGGCTGGGGGCGTACCGACGGGCTGGGGGCGGTTCTCCCACTTGGTCGACAGGGCGATCCCGGTACGGGTGGAGGCGACGCCCGGAGTACGGTTCAACCGTACGATCAGCGCCTCCAACTCCCCGATGGTGCCGACCCTCGCCTTGAGCAGGAACGACTCCACGCCGGCCATGAAGTAGCAGGACTCAATCTCCGGAATGGCACGGAACGACTCCAACACGTCGTCGGTGTCCGCGGCGGACTCCTCAATGATCTCGATGAGGGCGGTCACGCCCAGCCCGATGCTCTCCGGCTCGATCTCGGCTCGGTACGCACGGATGACTCCACTGGACTCCAGCTTGCCGACCCGCTCATGCACTGCCGGCGCCGAGAGACCCACCTGGCGGGCAAGCTCGGCGTACGAGAGGCGGGCGTTGCCACGCAGCAGTTCGATGATGCTCAGATCGATCGCGTCCACGGACTGTAGACCCTAGTAGCACTGACTCGCCCTCGGGCGTCCGGTCCCGATGGTCGACCCCGCGCACTGTCATTGTTGACGAACCAACCGCAACAGTGCACAGCTGCGGGTACCATTGCCTAACCTCCCGATCAGTGCTTTTCTCGCGTTTGGCGGACACGACTGGTCGCCGGTGCTGTAATTGCCATACGTCCCTCATGACGGCTCTGGGCTCGCACCGGCCGGGGGCAGTGTGTTCAGCCGGGGGCTTCGTCGATGCGAGGAGGGGGCTGTGGACACTGGAGATCGCCTGCTGACACCGGGTGAGGTCGCCGCGCTGTTTCGGGTTGATCCGAAGACTGTGACCAGGTGGGCGGCGGCTGGCCGGATTGGCAGCATCCGAACTCCGGGCGGGCATCGCCGATTTCGGGAATCCGAAGTTCGGGCCCTGCTCGAGGGCGAGGGGATGTTGGACGAGGCGGAGGAGACAGAGCGGCCGCGCAACACCGGCCCTGCCGCCCCGACCGGCCCCGGCCCCGGCCCCGCCAACGCCGGAATGTATTGAGGTGGTGGCCGGCGGATGATCGCCGCCCGCTGCACACCGCCACCGCGCCCGACCGGCCAGTTCAGGAGCGCGCTGCTCCCAACTCACCCGTCCAACGGTGGAAGAGCGTGTGTGGCACGCCCAGGGCGTCCAGCACCTTACCGGCGACGAAGTCGACCAGCTGGGCGGCGGAGGCGTCCGCTCCCGCCCCGTAGAAGCCGGGGCTGGCGGGGAGCACCACCGCGCCGGCGTCGTGCAACGCGAGCAGGTGCTCCAGGTGACTCCGGGTCACCGGTGTCTCGCGGGGGACGACGACCACCGGGCGGCGCTCCTTGAGGTTGACCTCGGCGGCGCGTTGCAACAGATCCTTGGAGAGCCCGATGGAGATCCCGGCGCAGGCCGCGGTGCTCGCCGGAACGACCGCCATCCCGCGTGCCCGGTAGGAGCCGCTACTCGGCCCGGCGGCGAGATCGCCGGCCGGCCAGTGCCGGAGGTCGGCTCCACTCAGGTCGCGTCCCAACCAGGCGGCGAGATCCTCCGACCAGTGCCCGTCGCGGAACGACCGCCCGGTCTCGTCAAGGATGGTCAGCCGCGCTGCCCGGGACACGATCAGATCAACGGCCTCGTCCGCGTCGAGCAAGGCCCGCAGGACCGCAGCCGCGTACGGCGTGCCGGAGGCTCCGGAGACGCCGACGACCCATGGTTCACGCATGGTCCCAGCGTGCCTGGTCACCCTCGACCACCGACGGGCACCCCCGGTTCCGGGGTCAGGACCGCAGCCCGAGGCGTAACACCAGATCAAGGAGGGCGAAGCCGAAGAGCGCGATACCGACGAAGCCGTTCGCGGTGAAGAAGGCCCGGTTGACCCGGCTCAGGTCGGTCGGGCTCACCACCACGTGCTGGTAGGCGAAGGCGACCGCGGTCAGCGCCAGCCCGATCCACCAGAGCCAGCCGAAGCCGACCAGGGCACCGAACCAGACGAAGAGCACGAAGGTCACCGCGTGCGCGACGGTGGACGCATGCAGCGCGAAACGCAGCCCGTACCGGGCCGGAACGCTGCGCACGCCGATCTCCCGGTCCACCTCGGCGTCCTGACAGGCGTAGATCAGGTCGAACCCACCGATCCAGAGCCCGACCGCCACGCCGAGCAGCCAGGCTGGCCCGGAGCCGGCGAAGGTGCCGGTCACCGCGAGCCACGCGCCGACCGGGCCGACCGCCTGCGCGACCGCCAGGACCGCGTGCGGCCAGTTGGTGAACCGCTTGGCGTACGGGTAGCCGACCAGCGGCACGACCGCGAGCGGCGCCAGCACCAGACAGAGCGGGTTGAGCAGCGCGGCGGCGACCAGGAAGACCGCCAGGGCAATGCCAGCGCCGGCCCAGGCCGTACGCAGGCTCACCGCCCCGGTCACCAGTTCCCGGTTGGCGGTGCGCGGGTTCAGCGCGTCGATCCGCCGGTCCAGGATGCGGTTGGCGGCCATCGCGAACGTCCGCGCTCCGACCATCGCCACGGTGATCAGTAACAGGTCGAGCCAGCGAACCCGACCGCCGTTGACCTGCATCGCGGTCAAGGCGGACAGGTAGGCGAAGGGCAGCGCGAAGACGGAGTGCTCGATCGCCACGAGGTCGAGGAACGCCCGGATCCGCCCGCGTGAGTCCGCGCTGGTCGACGTGGCGCGGACCGAGACGGCGAGGTCCTGCGGATCGGAGGAGCCGGACATCAGATGCCGTACTCCTTCCAGCGCTTGTCGACCAACGACACCACCTCGGGCGCCATGGTCAACTCCTCGGGCCAGCCCCGGGTGTAGCCCTCCCCCGGGAGCTTGCGGGTGGCGTCGACGCCGGCCTTACCGCCCCAGAACTGCTGGTACGAGGCGTGGTCCAGGTGGTCCACCGGCCCTTCGGTGAGCAGCAGGTCCCGGGCGTAGTCCACGTTGCCGAACGCCCGGAAGGCAACCGCGTTGTAGTCGTGCACGTCGCAGTCCTCGTCCACGATCACGATCAGCTTGGTCATCGACATCAGGTGCGCGCCCCAGATCGCACTCATGACCTTCTGCGCGTGCTTTGGGTAGCGCTTGCGAATCGACACGATCGCGCAGTTGTGGAAGACCCCGGCGGCCGGCAGGTCGTAGTCGACGATGTCCGGGATGAGTAGCTTCAGCAGCGGCTGGAAGATCCGCTCGGTGGCCTTACCCAGGCCATGGTCCTCCTGCGGCGGCTTCGAGGTGATGATCGAGTGGTAGACCGGGTTGCGCTGCATGGTCATCGTCTCGACGTGCAGAACCGGGAACGGCTCGATCGGCGTGTAGTAGCCGGTGTGATCACCGAACGGCCCCTCGGGCAACCGCTCGCCGGGCTCGAGGTACCCCTCGAGCACCACCTGGGCGTGCGCCGGCACCTGGAGCGGAACGGTCAGGCAGTCGACCATCTCGACCCGTTCACCGCGCAGGAAACCCGCGAACAGGTATTCGTCGATGTCGCCGGGAAGTGGGGCGCTCGCGGCGTACGAGATCACCGGGTCGCAGCCGATCGCGATGGCCACCGGCAGCCGCTGGCCGAGCCGCTCGGCGACCGCGTGATGGGCGGTGGAGTCCTTGTGGATCTGCCAGTGCATGCCCAGCGTGTTCCGACTGTGCTGCTGAAGCCGGTAGAGGCCGAGGTTGCGCGCGCCGGTCTCGGGATGCTTGGTGTGGGTCAACCCGTAGTTGTGGAAGACGCCGCCGTCACCGGGCCACACCTGCAGGCCGGGCAGGCGGGTCAGGTCGACGTCGTCGCCCCGGTACACCACCTGCTGGCAGGGCGCGGTCTTCACCTTGCGTGGCGGCACCGACTTGAGCTGCATGACCTTGCCGAGGCCCTCGCGGATGCCGGACCAGCCGACCGGCAACTCCGGCCGGATCAACGCGCCGATCCGCGCGCCGATCTCGTCCAGCGACTCGACGCCGAGCGCCATCGCCATCCGCTTCTCGGTGCCAAACAGGTTGATCGCCACCGGCATCTCGCCGCGGGTGGGCCGCTCGAAGACCAGCGCCGGGCCGCCGGCGCGGACCGTTCGGGTGACGACCTCGGCCAACTCCAGCGTCGGATCCACCGGGACGTCCACCCGCCGCAGCTCACCCGCGCGCTCCAGCGCCGCCAGGAAGTCCTTCAGATCAGAGTACGGAAAGCCACGAGCCGCCATACCGTCAGTCTCCCCCACCGCCCGGCCCACCACCCCAGCCGGGGTACGGGAGAGGGACCTCGAGCACGGTGCCGCGCTGTGGGGTCAGTCGAGGCCGCCGTAGGAGTGCAGACCCTCAAAGAAGATGTTCACCCCGAAGAGGTTCATCAGCACGGTGAGGAAGCCCAGCACGGCGAGCCAGGTGGCCACGTTCCGCCGGACGCTCGGGGTGGCCCGGGCGTGCAGGTAGCCGGCGTACACCACCCAGGAGATGAACGCCCAGGTCTCCTTCGGGTCCCAGCCCCACGCACGACCCCACGCCGCCTCGGCCCAGATCGCACCGGCGATCACCGCGAAGGTGAAGATCGGGAACGAGAAGGCGTGCAGCACGAAGGTCAACCGTTCCAGGGCCGCCGCGGCCGGCATTCGCTTCGCCAACAGGTAGGGGAAGCTGCGCCGGCCCTGCTCGTAGCCGGCCCGCATCAGGTAGGCGCACGCCGGCACCACGCCAAGCAGGAAGATGCCGGAGCTGAAGACGATCGTGGCGACGTGGATGATGAACCAGTACGAGTTGAGCGCCGGCACCAACGGCACGATCGGGGTGTAGAGCAGCAGCTCGGCGGTGGCCACCAACAGCACCATCACCAGCGTCAGGAACAGCCCGAGCCGACGCAGCGTGGGGCGCTTCCAGAGCACGACGAACCAACCAGCGACCCCGATGAAGGAAACCGTCAGCACGAACTCGTACATGTTGCCCCAGGGCATCCGATCGGCGGCGACCCCGCGGGCGATGAGCGCACCGAGGTGCAGCAGGGCGGCCACCACGGTCACCGCGACGGCGCCCACGCCGGCCGCGCGAGCCCGGGCGGCGGTCCGTTGGGCGGAGGTGGCACCACGGGCGGTCGGCTCCGGCCCGGAAACCGCACCACCGGTTGACCCGACGCCCGCGCCGACCAGCTCGCGGGTGGGCGGACCGACGCGAACGCGGGCGTTGCCCAGCGCGTACTCGACGGCATGCACGACCATCGCGACCAGGTAGGCCAGGATCGAGAACGTCACCAACTGGTCGGAGAGTACGGACATCACTCGGCTCCTACTCGCGCTCCGGCCTGGCCATCGGGATCGACCCGCCGCCCGTCTCCGCTGACCGCGGCCACGAGCCGCGTGAACTCATCGGCGAAACCGGGATGGTCGACGCGCGGCAGACCACCGGCCTCGACCAAACTACTACCGGGCGTCGAAGATTCACCCGCGGGGTCAGCCGGGCGCACCCGGAAAAAGACCCGCCGCCGGCGGCCAAAGAGTGAGCCCATCAGGCCCAGCAGCAGGGTGCCGGAGCTGACCAGCAGCAACGTCGAGCCGGGATCGTGCCGCACGGACAGGACGATGTACGGCTCGGTGCCCAGGAACTCCAGCGTGGTGCCGTCGTCCAGGGTCCAGACCTCACCGATCCGGAGAAGCTTGGTGCCGATCTCCTTGACTCGACCGGCGTCCACCTGCCGCTGGTCCAGCTCGTACACCGAGCCGGGGATACCCGCGTCCATGCCGAGATTGCCCCGGTACGCGACGAGATTGAGCATCGGGTTGCGCTCGGTCGGGAACTCGGACCGAACGAACGGGCCCTCCTGCGGGGCGGTCGGCAGATACATACCGGTGAAGGCCACCTGGAGCTCCGGGTCACGCTCACCGGTGGCCGGGTCCACGTTCGCGTCCGGGAAGGCCGCCACTCCCTCGCTGGTCAACCCGACGTCCCCGATGTCCAGGAAGGGATTCGGGCTGGTCTGGCTCCGGCCGAACCGGTCGGTGTAGCGGACCACCGGAGCGTACCCGTGGCCGAGCAGGTAGACGTTCGCCCCGTCCAGCCGCAGCGGCGAGTTCACCGAGAACTCCGCTGGGCGGGGGGTACCGCCGTCCTCGTCCACGGTCACCTTCGCATTGAAGAACTCCGGCTGGCCGTTGGACTCCAGGAACCTCGCCTCGAAGTCGTCCAGTTGCAGGCAGAACCGGGGCAGATCGGCGCTGCCCACCTGGGGGCCGAACGACGTCTCGGCGTACTGCTGCTGGGTGTTACAGAAGGCGTTGTCCGCGCCAGCGACCACGACGCGGTTGCCGCTCCAGCCAAACCAGGAGCCGAGGGCGACACCGATGAGCACCACCACCATCGAGGCGTGGAAGAGCAGGTTGCCGGTCTCCTTCAGGTAGCCCTTCTCGGCGGATACCTCGTCGCCGCGTACCTCCACCCGCCAGCGACGCCGACGCAGCGCGGCGGCGATCGCCGTCGTACCACCGGTCGGGGCCGCGAACACGGTGTGCTGGGGCAGCCGGTCCAGCCGCTTCGGCGCCACCGGAGGCTTCGACCGCAGGGCTCGGGCATGCTCGCGCAGCCGGGGCGTGATGCAGCCGACCAGCGAGGTGAACAGCAACAGGTAGATGGCGGAGAACCAGACCGAGCCGAACGCCTCGAAGGCACCGAGCCGGTCCAGCACCGGCGCCAGATCGGGGTGCGCGATGAAGTAGTCCCGGACATCCTCGGGGTTGACGCCGCGCTGTGGCAGGACCGACCCGGGAATCGCGGCGATCGCCAGCAGAAAGAGCAGCACCAGGGCGGTACGCATGCTGGTGAGCTGCCGCCACGAGTTGCGCAGCAGCGCCAGAACCGGGTTGGGGCGGCGTCGGGGCGCCTCGGCCGACATGGCTGGCCGATCGTCGGTGACCGTCATCAGATGCTCACCTCACCCGTCCCGAAGGTGGTCTGCAACAGGGTCACGAAGCTGGTCCACCCACCGGTGACGAGCGCGAGGCCGATCAGGATCAGCAGCCCACCACCGATCCGGGTGACCCACCGGCTGTTGCGGCGAACCGCGCGGAAGACCCCGAGCAGGCGTTGGAAGCCCAGCCCGAAGACGACGAACGGTACTCCCAGCCCGAGGCAGTACGCCACGGCCAGCACCACCGCCCGGTTGGTCTGCCCGTCAACGAGGGCCATGCCCATCACCGCGCCGAGTGTCGGGCCGGTGCAGGGCAGCCAGCTGAGCGCGAAGACCGCGCCGAGCACGGGCGCGCCGAGCAACCCGGCCGCCGGCAGTCGTTGGATGCGCAGCTCGCGCTGCAGCCCCGGGACCACACCGAGGTAGCCCAGGCCGAGCAGCACCACCAGGCCGCCGATGACGATCTCCAACGTGCGCTCGTAGGCGAAGAAGACCTGGCCAACCGTGGAGACCAGGACCGCGGTGGCGGTGAAGACGGCGGTGAAGCCGGCGATGAACAGCATCGTTCCGGCGAGTACCCGGCCCTTGACGGCGGCGGGCCCGACCCGGGCGATCCGCTCCCGCACCGCGACGGCACCGGCGGCGTCACCCGGAGCTCCACCTGTTGCCGGCGGCGTGCGGCGGGAGTCTGGGCCCGCTCCCCGGCCTTCCAGGTCGGCACCGGCCAGCCCGGTCACGTAGGAGAGGTAGCCCGGCATCAGCGGCAGGACACACGGCGACAGAAAGCTGACCAGCCCGGCCAGCGCCGCCGCGCCGACGGCGAGTAGCAGCGGGCCGGACTGGGCGATCTCCCGGAACGTCTCGCCCATCAGGTGTCGCCGGTTGACGCGGGCGACTCCGCAGCGACCCGCTCGACGATTGGTTGGAGCCCCTCCTGCTTGACGGCGGCCCGGATCACCGCCGCGATCCGCCCATCCCGGTCCAGCACGACCGTCGCCGGGATGGTGTTGGGTGGGATCTCCAGCTCCAACGCCAGTCGGCTGCCGGGATCGAAGATGCTCGGGTAGGTGACCCGGCCCTCCTCGAAGGCGATCGCCTTGTCCCGGCTGTCCTGCACGTTGATGCCGAGGAAGGTCACCCCCGAGCCCTTGGTGGCCTGGTAGGTGGCTTCCAGGTCATCGGCTTCCGCCCGGCAGGGCGCGCACCACGAGCCCCAGAAATTGACCACCACGACCTGCCCACGGTCCTGCGACACGTCGTAGCTGCCCCCGTCGAGCAGCTCGCCGGCGAGCTCGGGTGCGGCGGAACGCTGATCCGGGGCACACTCGATCACGCCGTCGGAGTTGGTGCCGCAGGCCTTCCTCCAGTCCGGGGTGGCACAGGCGGCGAGCGCCACCACGATCATGGTGGCGAGCAGGCTGGCGGCCCACCTCCGGGCAGTCATCAGGCCCCCTTGGCCGTCCGAGCCGTCGACGACATCGCGATCAGGTGGGCGGCCGGCTCGGTGTAGCCGATCCCGACCACCTTCGACCCCTCGAAGTGAAAGCTGGTGAGGCTGGCCAGCCCGCACTGCCGCTTCCGCGGGTCGTGCCAGAGGCGCTTACGCTCGACAAACCGACGCAGCGTCCAGATCGGCAGCTGGTGCGAGACGAGCACCGCCTCCCGCCCCTGCGCAGCCTCCCGGGCGGCCTGTAGGGCGGCGAACATCCGCTCCGCGATGGCCCGGTACGCCTCGCCCCAGGAGGGGGTGACCGGGTCCCGCAGCACCCACCAGTTGCGCGGGTCGCGGAACGAACCGTCGCCCGGCGAGACCTTCTTGCCCTCGAACCAGTTGGCGCTCTCAATCAACCGCTCGTCCACCCCGATCGGGAGCCCGAACTGCGCGGCGATCGGCTCGGCGGTCTGCTGGGCGCGCTCCAGCGGGCTGGCTACGACGTGCACGACCTGCCGCTCGGCGAGGCCCTGCGCGGCGGCCTTCGCCATCTGTACGCCCAGCTCCGACAGGCGGAAGCCCGGCAGCCGCCCGTACAGGATGCCCTCCGGGTTGTATACCTCACCGTGCCGCAGCACGTGTACCACAGTCTTACTCACCGTCACTACCCCCGTGAACTTCCGCGGCTGCCGCTGCCGCCGCTGGCAGCGCCGCGGCGATCTGCTCCAGGGCGGCATCATCGATCGCCGCCGAGACGAACCACGACTCGAAGGCACTCGGCGGCAGGTAGACGCCGGCCGCCAGCATCGCGTGGAAGAACGCCTTGAACGCGGGCACCTGCTGGGCGCTCGCGGTGGCGTAGTCGAAGACGTCGGCGTCGGTGAAAAAGACGGAGAACATGTTGCCGGCGGAGGACAACCGGTGTGGCACTCCCGCGGCGGCGAGCGCCTCACCGGCGAGCCGGCCCACGACGGCGGCCGTCTCGTCCAGCCGGCGATACAGGGCGTCATCGGCGAGCCGCAGCGTGGCGAGCCCGGCGGCGCAGGCGAGCGGGTTTCCGGAGAGGGTGCCGGCCTGGTAGACCGGACCGACCGGAGCCAGCTGGGACATGATCTCCGCTCGCCCGCCGAAGGCGGCGGCGGGCAGGCCACCCCCCATCACCTTGCCGTAGGTCCAGAGGTCGGCGGCACAGGGGTCCAGGCCGTGCCACCCGGCGCGGGAGACCCGGAAGCCGGTCATGACCTCGTCAACGATCAACAACGCACCGTTCGCGTGTGCGACGGCGGCGAGTCGCTGGTTGAAGTTGTCGCGAGGCGCGACCACGCCCATGTTGCCGGCGGCGGACTCGGTGATCACCGCAGCGATCTGCGGGCCCTCGGCGGCGAAGACCGCCTCGACGGCGGCGAGATCGTTGTACGGCAGCACGATCGTGTCCCCAGCCGCCGCGCCGGTCACGCCCGGCGAGTCGGGCAGGCCGAGGGTGGCGACGCCGGAACCGGCGGCGGCGAGCAACGCGTCCGAATGCCCGTGGTAGCAGCCGGCGAACTTGATGATCCGGGTACGGCCGGTGTAGCCCCGGGCCAGCCGGATCGCCGACATGGTCGCCTCGGTACCCGAGTTGACCAGCCGTACCTGCTCGACGGGCGCGCGGTCGACGATCTCCGCTGCCAACTCCACCTCACCCGGGGTGGGAGCACCGAAGCTCGTGCCGAGCGCGGCCGCAGAGCGCAGCGCCTCCACCACCGCGGGGTGGGCGTGCCCGAGGATCATGGGGCCCCACGAGCAGACCAGATCGACGTAGCGCCGCCCGTCGGCGTCGTAGAGCCACGGCCCCTCCCCCCGGACGATGAAGCGCGGGGTGCCACCGACGGCACGAAACGCGCGGACAGGGGAGTTCACCCCGCCGGGCACGATGGCGCAGGCGCGGTCGAACAGGGCCTCGGAGGCCGGCGCGGCGGCCGGGTAGCGGCCGGGTCCGGCAGGGAAAACGTCGGTCACGATGCCGCCATTGTGTCAGCGTCAGCGGCCAGACTGGCAGGCACCCCGGGCAGTGGGTTACCAGTCTCACCCTGCCGATGACCGAGGCAGCTCGCCGTCATCGGGCGGCGCCTCCGGTCGCGCTAGGCTGACCGGGTGGGTCGTGCCGAACTGTCCATCACGCTACACCGGTTGGGGGACGAGGTTGTTCTTCGCCTCGCCGGCGAGATCGACATGCTGACGGCCACCCAGCTCTCGACCGTTGTCAACGAGGTGTTGGCCGAACCGCCCCCGCGGATCGTGCTGGACCTGGCGGGCGTCACCTTCTGCGACTCGCAGGGTCTGGGCACGCTGGTCGTGCTCAGCCGCAAGACCAGCCACTCCCAGAGCCTGCTGGTCCTCACCAACGTGGCCGACTTCCTGCTCCGCGTCCTCGACATCACGGGCCTACGTAGTGCCCTGATGATTCGCGACGACTGAGTCTCAGCCGGTGTTGCCCCAGCGGGCCTGCTCCAGCAGGCCGATCGCGCGCTGCACCGCCGCCGGGTCGGTCTCGGTGCGAAGCAGAGCGGTAGCCTCGTCAATGGCCTCGGTCAGCAGCCGCCGCTGGGCTTCCCGCTCCTGGAGCAGGGCCGACTGGGCGGTGAGTTGCCCGGTCTTCAGCCACAGGTCGACGAAGACCGACACCTTGGCCCGCAGCACCCACGGGTCGAACGGCTTGGTGAGGTGGTCCACCGCGCCGGCGGCGTACCCACGCATGGCCAGCTGGGCGTCCTGGTCCGCGGAGGTGAGGAAGATGATCGGCACATGTCGGGTTCGTTCTCGCCGCTTGATGTGACTCGCCGTCTCGAAGCCGTCCATCTCCGGCATCTGGGCGTCCAGAAGGATCACCGCGAAGTCGTCAACGAGAAGCCGCTTCAGCGCCGCCTCACCGCTCTCCACCGCCACCGACTGGACCTGCAGCCCCTGCAGGATCGCTTCCAGGGCCGTCAGGTTCTCCCGCCGGTCATCGACCAGCAGCGCCTTCGCCATCTGCGTCACGGGCTCTCCTCGCTCCGACCTCCGCTGATCCAGGACGAGATGAGCTCGATCAACTCGTCCAGATCGACAGGTTTGGTGATGTATCCGCTACCCCCGGCCGCGAGCGCGGATTCCCGGTCACCGGGCATCGCCTTCGCGGTCAGGAAGACGATCGGGAGGTCGGCGAAGCGGTGGTTACGCCGGATCTGCCGCGTCGTCTCGTATCCGTCCTGATCCGGGATCATGGCATCCATCAGCACGATGTCCGCCTCCGGATGCTCGGCCAGCAGGCGTACGCCGTCGGCCCCGTTGTCCGCGTACAGCACGGTCATCCCGTGTAGCTCCAAGGCGCTGGTCAGGGCAAACACGGTACGCACGTCGTCGTCCACGATCAGCACGGTGGCACCGGACAGCTGGCGGGTCGCCGTCGCCTCGGCGGTGGTGGGCAGCAACTCCACAGCGGGCATCAGTAGCGACGACGGGAGGCCAGCCCGGGCGGGTGAGGGCGGAGCCGGCGCCACGACCGCGTCCGGGGCCAGGACGTCGGGAAGGAAGAGGGTGAAGGTCGAACCCTGCCCGGGCACCGACGACACACCGATCGCGCCACCCAGCAGCCGGGCCAGGTCGCGACTGATCGACAGGCCCAGGCCGGTCCCCCCGTACCGACGGCTGGTCGTCCCGTCAGCCTGCTGGAACGCCTCAAAAATGATCGACAGCTTGTCGTCGGAAATGCCGATCCCGGTGTCCACGACGGTGAAGGCGACCACCTGCCGCGCGTTGGTCAACGCGGGCACGTCGAAGACAGCCGACTCCGACGCGGGGGCGATCCCCAACCGCACCGCCCCGGCGTCGGTGAACTTCATCGCGTTGGAAAGCAGGTTCCGCAGGATCTGCTGCAGCAGCTGCACGTCGGTGACGATCTCCTTCGGCAGCTCCGGACTGATCCGGACCTCGAAGTCGAGGCCCTTCTCCTCCGCCTGCGGGGCGAACGCCTGCTCGACATAGCCGCGGATCTCGGTGAACTGAATCTCGGTTGGCTCGACGTCCGTCCGGCCAGCTTCGATCTTGGAGAGGTCAAGAATATCGTCGATCAGCGAGAGCAGGTCCGTTCCGGCGTTGTGGATCGTCCGGGCAAACTCGATCTGCTTCGGGCTGAGGTTCTGCTCCGGGTTCTGGACCAGCAGCCGGGCCAGCAGCAGCAGCGAGTTCAGCGGCGTACGCAGCTCGTGGCTCATGTTGGCCAGGAACTCCGACTTGTACGCCGAGGCGCGGGTGAGCTGCTGCGCCGTCTCCTCCAAGCCCAGTCGGGCCAGCTCGACCTCCCGGTTCTTGGTCTCGATGTTGCCCTTCTGCTCGGAGAGGAGCTTCGCCTTCTCCTCCAGTTCCGCATTCGTACGCTGGAGTTCGGCCGACTGCTCCTGCAACTCGTGGGCCAGCCGCTGCGACTGGGCCAGCAGCTCCTCGGTACGCCGGTTCGCCTGGATGGTGTTGACCGCGACGCCGATGGTGAGGACGAGCCGCTCCAGGAAGGAGAGATACAGGTCGGAGAGCGCGGTCACGCTGGCGAACTCGATCACACCGAGCAGCTCGCCCTCGAAGATGACCGGCAGCACCACCAGGTCGGCCGGCGGGGTGTCCGCGAGCCCGGAACGGAGCCGGAGCCGGCTCTCCGCCGGTCCGCTGACCCGAATCGTGCGCCGGGACAGCGCGACCTGGCCGACCAGGCCCTCACCGGGGCCGAACGTCACGTCCTGCCCACGAGCGACGTAGCCATACGAGGCGGTGAGCCGTAGTCGGAAGTTGCCCCCAGCGTCATCCACCAGGAAGAACGCGCCGAGCTGCGCGTCCACCAGCGGAGTCACCTCCATCATGATCATGCGGCAGACCTCGCCGAGATCCCGCTGCCCCTGCAGCAGCCCACCGATGCGGGCCAGGTTGGAGTCCAGCCAGCCCTGCTCGGCGTTCACCGTGGTCGTCTCCCGGAGGGTGACGATCATCTGGTTGATGTTGTCGGTCAGCTCGGCGACCTCCCCCTGCGCCTCGACCGCGATCTGCTGGGTCAGATCGCCCCGGGTCACCGACGTGGAGACCTCGGCGATGGCGCGCAGCTGAATGGTCAGGGTGGAGGCGAGCTGGTTGACGTTCTCGGTGAGGTCCCGCCACGTCCCGGCGACGCCCTTCACCTGAGCCTGACCGCCCAGCTTCCCCTCGGTACCCACCTCCCGAGCCACCCGGGTCACCTCGTCGGCGAACGACGACAACTGATCCACCATCGTGTTGACGGTGTTCTTCAACTCCAGGATCTCGCCCTGCGCATCAACCGTGATCTTCTGCCCCAGATCACCCCGCGCGACGGCAGTCGTGACCGAGGCGATGTTGCGCACCTGCGAGGTCAGGTTCGACGCCATCGAGTTCACGTTGTCCGTCAGGTCCCGCCACGTCCCGGAGACACCCTTCACCTGAGCCTGACCACCCAGCTTCCCCTCGGTACCCACCTCCCGAGCCACCCGGGTCACCTCGTCGGCGAACGACGACAACTGATCCACCATCGTGTTGACGGTGTTCTTCAACTCCAGGATCTCGCCCTGCGCATCAACCGTGATCTTCTGCCCCAGATCACCCCGCGCGACCGCCGTCGACACCTGCGAGATGTTGCGGACCTGGCTGGTCAGATTGCCGGCGAGTTGGTTGACGTTCTCGGTGAGGTCCCGCCACGTCCCGGAGACGCCCCGCACCTGAGCCTGACCACCCAGCTTCCCGTCGATGCCGACCTCCCGAGCCACCCGGGTCACCTCGTCGGCGAACGACGACAACTGATCCACCATCGTGTTGACGGTGTTCTTCAACTCCAGGATCTCGCCCTGCGCATCAACCGTGATCTTCTGCCCCAGATCACCCGTCGCGACCGCCGTCGACACCTGCGAGATGTTGCGGACCTGTGCGGTCAGGTTCGACCCCATGGTGTTCACCGAGTCGATCAGGTCCTTCCAGGTGCCCGCGGCACCCCGGACATCGGCCTGACCACCCAGCTTCCCCTCGGTACCCACCTCCCGAGCCACCCGGGTCACCTCATCGGCGTACGACGACAACTGGTCGACCACGGTGTTCACCGTGCGCCCGATACGCAGATACTCCCCACGCAGCGGTCGGTCATCCAGCTCCAGCGCCATGTGCTGCGAGAGGTCGCCCGCGGCGACCGCCGCGATCACCCGAGCGATCTCGATGGTCGGGCGCCCGAGGTCGTCGATGAGCGAATTGACCGCCTGCTGCCCCTCCGCCCAGGAGCCATCCAGGTCCTCGTCGTCGAGGCGTTCGGTGAGTCGTCCGTCCCGGCCCACGATCCGGCTGATCCGGCGCAGGTCGTGGTGCTGCCGTTCCTGGAGCGACACCACCTCGTTGAAGGCGTCCGCCAACTCGCCCGCCCGGCCCGACCGGTGCGGCAGCCGCACCTTGAGATCGCCCTGGCGAACGCGCCGAAGCGCCTCGGTCAGCTCGATGAGGACCGCATCGGGGTCCGGCGCGGACAGCTCCGCTGCCGGCTGCTTCGCCGTGGTCATCATTCCTCGCTCACGTCGGGGCCACCTGCTGCCGGCAGGCCGGACATCCCACTATTGTGCCCACCACCGACCACACGCCAGACCGACGCGGCGTGCGCCGGCACCGGCTCGGGGCTGCCCCGGCGTCGGCGTTCCGCTGGGTTCGCTTGGCACCCACCGCGGCAGCGGTGGAGGATACGGGGGTGTCAGCGGAGAGGGGGCCCGCGCCGACCGAAGGCCGGGACGAGCGCATCCGACGAGTCCGGCTCCCCGCCGATCCCCGAACGCCCGCTGCGGCCCGCGCACTCGTCCGGTCGATACTCGCCGAGGCGGACCTGCCGGAGCTGACCAACGAGGCGCTCCTGCTCACCACCGAGCTCTCCACCAACGCGGTGGAGCACGCCCGCACCGAACTGGACCTCGAGGTCGTCGCCGACCGCCTGGGTCTCACCGTCACCGTCTCCGACTTCGCCCGTGGGCCGGTCGAGGAGCTGACCGTTGGCGTTCGCAACGAGAGCAGCGACATCGCCGACATCTCCGAACGGGGCCGAGGCCTGCTCCTGGTTGACCACTTCGCCAGCCGGTGGGGCACCACGTACCTGCCCACCGGCAAGGGTGTCTGGTTCCGGCTCGACCGGCCCGGCTTCATCGATCACCCCTGCCGGCCCCCGGTCACCGCCGTGCCAGCTACGGCGGCGGTAAACGGTGACCACACCGCCGGCGAGGGCAGCTTCACGCCGAGCGCCGCGGCGATGAGTGAGCTGATGCAGACCGCACCCGACCCGTACGCGGAGGACTCCCTGCCGGACTTCGCGACCAGCCTGTTGACGCGGGTGGCCGAGATGGTTGGCGCGGCCGGTGGCCTGGTCCGGCTGGACCGGGGCGACGGGCAGGGTCCGCAGCTACTGGCCCGCTTCGGCCGGCAACCCCGAATCGACAACGATCTGGTACGGGTGCCGCTGACCGTGCACCGGCCGTACGTCGGCGAGCTGGAGCTGGACGCGGCGCCGTCCGCGTACGCCCGACCGCTGGCGGCGTTGATGGCGGAGCGACTCTCACTGCACCTGGAGAACGACCGGCTGCGCCGGGCCGACCTGCGCCGGCAGGCCTGGCTGACCTTCCTCGCCGAGGCAAGTGAGTTGCTCGCCCAGTCCCTCGACGTCGAGTTGACCATGGCGCTCATCCCGCAGCTCGTGGTACCCCGACTGGGGCAGTGGTGCGCGGTGCACACCAGCAATGAGTGGGGGCAGCTACGCCTGGCGGCGGCCAGCCACGCGGACGAGTCCCTGCTGCCCCAACTACACACCGTGCTGGCGGAGACCGGGCCGAACTCGATCCAGTCCCGGTTGCGGGAGGCCTCCCGCAACGGCACTCAGCTCCCGCTCGGCGCCCCGACCGAGGGCTTCGCCGTCCCGCTGATCGCCCGGGGCCAGCGACTCGGCACCCTCGCTGTCGGTCGGCACCAGCGGCACCGGCACGACCCGGACGAGGTCGCCGTACTGGAAGATGTGGCCCGGCGGGCGGCGCTGGCGATCGAGAACGCTCGTATCCACGCCGAGCGCCGCCGGGTCGCGCAGGCGCTCCAGCAGTCGCTACTGCCACCCGTGCTGCCGGTGGTGGAGGGAATCGGCTTCGCCGCGGAGTACGTCCCGACCGGGGACGACGCGGACGTCGGCGGCGACTTCTACGACGTGCTGCCGCTGCCGGACGGGCGGTGGCTGGTGGTGATCGGTGACGTCTCCGGCAAGGGAGTGCAGGCGGCCACCCTCACCGGCCTGGTCCGGGATGTCATCCGGACGCTGATCGGGGACGGCAAACCGCTGTCGGAGGCGCTGACCCGGCTGAACGGGACCCTGGTCGAGCGGGGCGGCGGGCGATACTGCACCCTGGCCCTGGCCGCGGTCGGACCGGGTCCGGGCAACCAACTGGAGGTCTGCCTGTACCTCGCCGGGCACGACCGGCCGGTGCTGCTGACTGCCGCCGGTGAGGCCCGGTTCGTCGGCACCGGCGGCACCGCGCTCGGGCTACTCGACTCGATCGCCTCGCCGGCCACCGAGCTCACCCTGGACCCCGGCGAGGCATTGATCTTCTACACCGACGGGGTCACCGAGCGGCGGCGCGGGCGGGAGCTCTTCGGGGTGGATCGGCTCCGGGAGGCAACCGCCCCGCTCGCCGGCTACTCGGCGGATGTCGTGGCGGCGCGGCTGCGCTCGACCGCGCTCGGGTTCTCCACCGAGACGCCCCGGGACGACATCGCGATCCTGGTCCTGCGCAACGACGCCGGCTAGCCACGGCCGTGCGAGCAGGAGGGTGACCGGGCGGCCAGGCCGGTAACGTGACGCCGTGACCATCGAGACCCCAGCGCCCGTCGCCAAACGGATGCCGACCGAGCGAACCCACCACGGCGATACGTTCACTGACGAGTACGCCTGGCTCGCCGGCAAGGACGATCCCGCCACGATTGCCTACCTCACCACCGAGAACGCCTACACCGAGGCGCGGACGGCCCACCTGGCGGACCTGCGCGAGCAGCTGTTCGAGGAGATCCGCCAGCGGACCCAGGAGACCGACCTGTCGGTGCCCGCCCGCAAGGGCGGCCACTGGTACTACACCCGCACGGTCGAGGGGCAGCAGTACGGAGTGCAGTGCCGCCGCGCCGTCCACGACGGCGAGACCGACCCGCCGGTCAGCCAGGACGGTGCCCCCCTCGCGGACGAGGAGGTACTGCTCGATGGCAACGTCCTCGCCGCGGGGCACGACTTCTTCGCGCTCGGGGCGTTCGACGTGAGCCCGGACGGACGCTGGCTGGCGTACTCGACCGACTTCTCCGGCGACGAGCGGTTCACGCTCCGGGTCAAGGACCTCACCACCGGGGAACTGCTGCCCGACGAGGTGCCCGGCACGTTCTACGGAACGGCCTGGTCCGCCGACGCCTCGGTGCTCTTCTACGTCACGGTTGACGACGCGTGGCGGCCGAACCGGGTCTGGCGGCACACCCTGGGCACCTCGGCCAGCGAGGACGTGGTGGTTTACCAGGAGGACGACGAGCGGTTCTGGGTCGGGGTCGAGCTGACCCGCTCGGAGAAGTTCCTCCTCATCGACATTCACAGCAAGGTGACCAGCGAAGTCCTGGCCATCCCCGCCGGCAACCCGACCGGCGCCCCGGTTCCGGTGGCCCCCCGCCGCCAGGGTGTGGAGTACACGGTCGAGCACCACGGCCACCGGTTCCTGATCCTGCACAACGACGGCGCCGAGGACTTCGCCCTCGCGTACACCTCGGCCGACGCCCCGGGCGACTGGGTGCCGCTCATCGAGCACCGTCCCGGCACCCGTCTGGAGGCGGTCGACGCCTTCGAGAACCATCTGGTGGTCACGTTGCGCGCCAACGGGCTGACCGGGCTGCGGGTGCTGCCGATCGGGGGTGGCGACTCACACGACATCGACTTCCCCGAACCGCTGTACAGCGTCGGCCTGGACAGCAACCCGGAGTACCGCACGGGTCAGCTCCGATTCCGCTACACCTCACTGGTCACCCCGGACTCGGTGTACGACTACGACCTGGTCACCCGCCGGATGATTCAACGCCGGCAGCGGCCGGTGCTGCCCGGGCCGGACGGCCGCCCGTACGACCCCGCCGGCTACGAGCAGCACCGGGACTGGGCGATCGCCGACGACGGCACCCGGGTGCCGATCTCGCTGGTCTGCCGGGCCGGCACCCCGCGCGACGGCTCCGCGCCGTGCGTCATCTACGGCTACGGCTCCTACGAGGCGAGCATGGACCCCTGGTTCTCGGTCGCCCGGCTCTCCCTGCTGGACCGGGGTGTCGTCTTCGCCGTGGCACACATCCGCGGCGGCGGCGAGCTGGGCCGGCGCTGGTATGACCAGGGCAAGCTGCTGGCCAAGAAGAACACCTTCACCGACTTCGTGGCCTGCGCACGGCACCTGGTCGAGGCGGGTTGGACCGCGACCGACCGGCTGGTCGCCCGGGGCGCCTCCGCCGGCGGGCTGCTGATGGGGGCGGTCGCCAACCTCGCCCCGGACGCGTTCACCGGGATCGTCGCGCAGGTTCCCTTCGTCGACGCGCTGACCTCGATGCTCGACCCGTCGCTGCCGTTGACCGTCACCGAGTGGGAGGAGTGGGGCAACCCGCTGGACGACCCCGAGGTGTACGCGTACATGAGGTCGTACACGCCGTACGAGAACGTGCGGGCCGTGGACTATCCAGCGATCCTCGCGGTGACCAGCCTCAACGACACCCGGGTGCTCTACCACGAGCCGGCGAAGTGGATCGCGCGACTGCGAGCCACCGCACCGCGGGGCGACTACCTGCTCAAGACCGAGATGGGTGCCGGGCACGGCGGGCCGAGCGGTCGGTACGACGCCTGGCGTGAGGAGGCCTTCATCAACGCCTGGCTGCTCGACCAGCTCGGCCGCGCCTGAGGTCAGGAAGGGTCGGCGAGGGCAGCGGCCAGTACGGCCGGATCCACGTTGCCACCAGTCACCACGGCGGCCGTACGCCCGGCGGGTAGCTCGGCGCGGCGGAACAGCCGGGCGGCGACCGACACCGCGGCGCTCGGCTCCACGACGAGCCGCGCGTCGCGGACCAGCCGGCTCAGCGCCGCCTGGATCTCGTCCTCCGTGACGGTCACGATCCCGTCCAGCCGCTCCAGCAGGTGCGCAAGGGTCAGCTCGGACGGCGGCAGGCGCAGTCCGTCTGCGCAGGTCCGGTAGGTGCGCTCCTCGCCCCACGACACCACCGACCCCGCCGCCAGCGAGTCCCGGGCGTCGGCGGCCCACTCCGGCTCCACGCCGATGACCGCCGCCGCCGGCCGAAGCGCCCGCACCGCGGTCGCGACGCCGGAGGACAACCCGCCCCCGCCAACCGGCACCAGCACCACATCGACATCGGGCAGGTCCGCCACGATCTCCAGACCGATGGTTCCCTGGCCAGCGATGATCCGCCGGTCGTCGAAGGGCGGCACCAACACCGCGCCGGTCTCCGTCGCGAGCTGCTGCGCCGCCGGGCCACGGCGCGGCGGCGGCACCGTCATCACCTCCACGCCGAAGGCCCGAATCCGATCGACCTTGGCCGTCGGCGCCCCCGCGGGGACGACGACCCGGCACGGCACGCCGGCGGCAGTAGCCGCGTGCGCCAACGCCAGGCCGTGGTTGCCCGAGGAGTGGGTGACCACACCACCCGACCGCTGCGCCGCTGTGAGCCGGGCCACCGCGTGGGTCGCCCCGCGCAGCTTGAAGGACCCGACCGGCTGCAGGCTCTCCGCCTTGAGCCACAGGTCCGCATCCCATGGGGCCCGCATCAGCGGGGTACGTAGGACGTGGCCGGTGATGTCGGCGGCCGCGCTCCGGATGTCGTCGATAGACACAAGCTCCATCACCTGATCCTGCCCGGTGGGCCTCCCGCCTAGACTTCCGGGGCGTGAGCAGCGAACGTCCGGTCGCCAGCGGCGGAGCCGACCCGCCGACGGGCAGCCGACCCCGGCGGGACCTTCGCGTGGTCGCCCGGGACCGGCGGGTCTGGGTCATCCTCGGTGTGGTCGCCGCCTCGCTGGCCTGCTGCTGCGCATCGGCCGCCGGCGCTCTGCTCGCTCTCGCCGCCGGCCTCTTCACCGCCGGGTGACCACGAGGGTCGGCACGTCGAGCAGGCCGTCAGCCACAACGCCACCACGGCGTCATCCTGACGCCCGCGTCGCCGACCGGGTGCTACCCCTCGTCCTCGATGTAGCGCGGGCGGGCGATGACCAGACCCGCGCCGGTCTGCACCGCAAGCGCCGAGATCAGAAAACCGACCGGCACGGTCCACCCGCCGGTGGCCCCGTAGAGGACGCCGACGAGCAGCGGTCCCAGCGCCGCGATGAGGTAGCCGGTGCTCTGCGCGAACGCCGACAGCGCCACCGTTCCCTCGGCCGTACGCGCCCGTAGCCCGATGGTCGTGAGGACCAACGGGAAGGCGCCCTGTCCGAGAGCCAGCAGGGCCATCCAGAGCAGCGCGCCGTCGTACGGCGCCAGGGCCAGCCCCAGGTAGGCAAGCATTGACGCGGCGGCCAACGACAGCACCAGCGGTCGCAGCGTCCGCATCCGACCAGCAAGCGTCGGCATCAGGAACGCCACCGGTACGCCCAGCGCGGTGACCCCGGCGAGCAGTAGGCCCGCCGTCGCCGGGGGGAACCCGGCGTCCCGGTACAGCTGCGCCAGCCAGCCCATGATCGCGTACCCGCTGAGGGACTGGGTGCCGAAGTTCACGGCCATGGCCCAGCCGAGCCGGGTGCGCGCCGGACGTACCCGAACGCGGGTGGCGGTCTCGGTCGGGGTTGATTGCCGCGCAACGGAGCGGGCCCGACGGGCCAACGGCACCCATGGGAGTACGGCTACCGCGGCCAGCCCGGCCCAGACGCCGAGCCCGGCCCGCCAGGAACCGAAGGCCTGCGCGGTCGGCACCGCCGTGGCGGCGGCCACCGTCATGCCCGTGGTCATCGCCATCATGTACGCCCCGGTGGCCAGTCCGGTGCGGTGCGGGAAGTACTGCTTGACCAGCAGGGGCAGCAGGATGTTCGCCACCGCGATCCCGGCCAGCGCCAGCGCGCTGGTGAGGACGAAGACCAGCACGGAGTCGGTGGCCACCCGGAGCACCTGGCCAGCGGCGAGCACCGCCATCGCCACCACCAGCACCCGAGCCGGTGCGACCCGACGGACCAGCCACGGGGTGATCGCCCCGAGCCCGGCGAACGCGATCGTCGGCAGCATGGTTACCACGCCGGCCATGGTTCCGGTGAGTCCGAGCCCGGTACGGACCTCGTCCAGCAGCGCACCGAGGCTGGTCACCGCCACCCGCAGGTTCGCACCGACCAGAATGATTCCGACCAGTACGAGCGCGCCCCGGCGCACCGCCCTGCGCTCTCCGGCCAGCGCCGTGGCCACAGCGCCCGGGGAACCCTCCGTGGCCACACTGCCCCGGGAATCTGGACCCTCCATGGTCACGTCATTCGGAACGCTCGCCCCCGCTGGGTCCGGGCCCTGCGGGCGAGGGCGGCCGGCCACCTCCGGAAAGGCGCTCTCTCGGGGTGGGCACGGCCGCCTGGACGTGGTGGATGGTGGCGGGGTCATGCGCTCGAACCTACAATCATGGGATGAATTTTCGGCAGGAGATGTAACCAGTGCCACCCGAGGTCGAGACCACCGCCATCCCACCGCGCGGTCAACGCGTCCAGGAGACGATCGCCCAGCTCCGCGAACGGATCCTCGGCGGTGAGTGGCCGGTGGGCAGCCGAGTCCCGACCGAGCCGCAGCTCGTGGCGGCGCTCGGCGTGGGGCGCAACACCGTTCGCGAGGCGGTCCGCGCCCTGGCGCACGCGGGAGTGCTGGAGATCCGGCAGGGCTCCGGCACATACGTGGTGTCGGTCGACGAGCTGGCCCCGGTCGTGGCCCGCCGACTCACTGACGACCGGATGACCGAGGTGGTCGAGGTGCGGCGCGCCCTCGAGGTGGAGGCCGCCCGGCTGGCCGCACGACGGCGCACCGCCGATGACCTGGCGGCGCTCGCCGACGCGCTCACCGCCCGGGAGGCCGCGTGGCGCAGCGGACGGGTCAACGACTTCGTGACGGCCGACGCCATGCTGCACACCGCCGTCGTCGCGGCGGCACACAACGGCATGCTCGCCGAGTTGCACGCCTCCATCGGCACCGCGATGCGCAGCACGGTCGCCGCAACGTTAGGCGAAAACCTGACACCGGAGCGTTACGTTGACCACTCCCGACTGATCGAGGCCATCCAGGCCGGCGATCCGGGGTGGGCGGCGATCGAAGCAGGTGCCTACCTGGCGCCACCGCCGCCGGCATAAGTCACGCCGAAGCACACCGACTCCCGTGGAGATCCCACGGTCGCCGACGTGTTCGTACGCCTGTTCGATAAAATCCTCGTCATGGAACAGCGAAAGCACTGGTGGAACGGGAAATGGGGGCGCCTGGCCCGACGCGACGTCTTCCTCCGCGTCAACGCCGACCGGTGGCACGTCGAACAGCGCGCCGGCGGTTCGGAGGGGGTATCCCAGTTCTACGAGTACGACAGCGTCGAGGAGGCCGAGGAGACGGTCCGGGCGCTGCTCCACGGCACCGACACGTGGCGTGAGCTGTCTCCCCGCCCTCCGGGTGGCTGGGGCGGTGTTTAGCGCACAGACCGGCCGGGAACGGCGCCAGCATGAACGAGCAACGCGTCCTCTCGCGGGTTACCACCGGGATGCGGGTGGTTGACGTCGCCGGTAGTGAGATCGGCACCGTGGACCTGGTCCAGCGAGACGACCCGAACGCGGTGACGGTGCAGGCGCCGACCACCGACCCAGGCAGCAGCCTGAACGAGCTGATCGAGGCCACCGCGGTGGAGGAGCCGGACGTCCCGGCCGACCTGGCGGCCCGGTTGCGACACTCGGGCTACCTGAAGGTCTCCACCGACCGGGTCCGTACCGGGGCGGTCTACGTGCCCGCCGACCAGATCGCCGCCGTCACCGACGCGGTCCGCCTGGAGGTCCCGCTGGCGGATCTACCCGCCGAGGAGTGACCCATCCGACCCAGACTTTCCCAATCCCGCACATCGGTGTAGAGACGAACGGAGGGTGTTCTTGGCAAGCTTGGTCCCATGACGTTGATCCTCCGTTCGGCCATCCGCAACGACATCGGCCTTGTCCGAAACAACAATGAGGACTCCGCCCTGGCCGGTGAGCGCCTCCTCGCAGTCGCGGACGGCATGGGCGGTCTGCCCGCCGGGGAGGTGGCGAGCGAGATCGTCATCCGAATCCTGGACGAACTGACCCCGCCAAGCACCCCCGCTGAGGCCGCCGACGCGCTCCGCGCCGTGGTCAGCGCCGCAAACCAGCGCATCCACGCCGCCATCGCCGCGGACCCCGCCCGGGAAGGCATGGGGACGACGCTGACCGCGGCCCTGCTCGCCGACGACACGCTGGTGCTGGCCCAGGTCGGCGACTCCCGCTGCTACCTGCTGCGCGATGGGGAGCTGACCCTGATCACCCGGGACGATACGTTCGTGCAGGCGCTGGTAGACCAGGGGGCGATCACTCCCGAACAGGCTCGGCACCATCCCCAGCGGTCGCTGGTGACCCGAGCGGTACAGGGAGCCGGTGCCCCGCCCGCGATCGGGATCCTGACCGTGGCCTCCGGCGACCGGCTGCTGCTGTGCAGCGATGGGCTCTCCGACTACGTCGAGCACGAGGCGATCACCGCCACCCTGACCCAACACGGCGACCGGCAGCTCTGCGGGGAACAGTTGGTCAAGCTCGCCCACCAGGCCGGCGCGCCGGACAACGTCACCGTCGTGGTCTCCGACGTGATCACAGCCTGAGCGGTCAGCGGCGGCACGGGCCGCTCAGCGCGGCGCTGGTGCCCCATTCACCGAGCTGCCCCCTCCTTTCTGGTGAAGATGTCCATCAGGGCGATCAGGAGTGCGACGAGGACGCACGCCACGATGATCAACAAGGTGGTCCGGAAGGCCGCCAACCAGTTACCGCCGGTACGGTCCAACGTTGCGAACAGTGCGGTGCTGACGCCGACCGTTCCGGCCGAGATTCCAAGCCGGTGCCCGGTCTGCAACATCCCGGCAGCGCTGCCGGCCCGCGTACTGGATACCTGTGACATGGTCACGGCCTGGTTCGGGATGTTGGTCAGTCCGCTGCCCATGCCGCTGAGGACGAAGCCCGCGCCGAGACCGGCAAGCAGCAGTGGCAGGGCCGCCGAGTGCGGGCTGCCGAAGGTCGGCAGGAAGAGGTCACCAACCATGACCGCCGCCAGTCCGACCAAGGACGTCAGCAGTCCGACGGCTACTATTCGGCGACCTGCCCGCCAGGCCAGCCGACCCCCGACGACCGCCCCCGCCGCGGTGCCCCCGGCAATCGGCACCATCACGAGACCGGTGGTGAGCGGGCTGTGGCCCACCCCATCCTGCAGATACAGCGCGAATACGTAGTACAGCGCGTCATAGGCGCCGAACAACACCGCGATGACCGCGCCCAGACCGTACGACCGGACCCGCAGCAGGCTCAGGTCAACCAGCGGCGACCCCCGTTTCACCTGACGCCGCTCCCAGAACACGAAGCCGGCGAGAACGACCACGCCGACCGGCGCCAGCACCCCCAGAACAGGGCCCCATGCCGCCTCCTGCACCATCGGGATCCAGAGCGCCACCATCCCGACGACGAACAAGACGATGCCCACCGGGTCCGTCCGTCGCCACCAGAAACGATCCGGGGGTGTCGTCGACGCGGGTATCAGGAGAAACCCCAGGGCAGCTGCCAGGAAAGCGATCGAGGCGCTCACGACGAAGACCAGCCGCCAGCCGTTCTCCGGGCTGACGTCGACCAGCGCCCCGCCCAGGACCGGTCCGGCTCCGAGGGCGACGGCGAACGCCACCCCGAGCAGACCGTATGGACGGCCCCGCTCCTCCTTGTTGAACAACTGCTGGAAAAGCCCAAGGACCTGAGGGCTGACCACCCCGAGGGCACCGCCCTGCACCAACACGGAGAGCACCAGCCAGACCGGCGTCTGCGCAAGGGCGGCGGACATGGCCGCCAGCCCGTTGAGCACCAGGCTGGAGACGAAGACGACGCGCCGTCGCCACACGTCACCGAGCCGACCGCCGGGTACCAACATCAGGGCGTACGCCAGCGCGTAGCCGGCAACCATCCACTGCTGGCCGTCCTCGCCGAGGCCCAGGGTCGACGTGATCTGAGGTACCGCGATGGCCAACATCGCGGTGGTGGCCGTCCCGAGGAATACGACCACCTGGCAGACCGCGGCTACCAGCCACCGCCGGGCCCGTCCGCGCGACCCCGCGCCCACCGGCGCCGGCTCGGAACGGGGCTCGCGGGCCGTCAAGGCGACATCCCGGCACGCTCACGACTGGCCGCGCGCCCCCCTTGCCCACCCACGCGACGTCCACCCCGCGTGCGTGAGCCTCCCGTGAATTGATCTTGCCATTCCAGGATCAACTCACGGGAGCGCGGCTCCACCCCGTCAGTACGGCCGGATACTCTGCTCGTACTGGAAAAACTCATACGGGTCGTACTTGGTCTTGATTTCACGCAGCCGGGCGTAGTTGTCGCCGTAATACGCGGTGGCCCAGTCGCCGATACTGCTGTCCGGGACGTTGACATAGGAGCCTTTGACGTAGGGCAGAAGAGCCTGACGGAACTGCTCCGTCCAGGACAGGACCGTCTTCTGTTCCTCGTCGTTCTCCCAGTTTCCGCTCCACTCCATGTAGTACTTCGGGCTCCGGTGAAAGAATGCGGTGGCGTCGGTCGCTATCCGGTCCACCGCACCGCCCCAGTTCAAGCACCAGACCTCGCCACCGAGGTCGGGTAGTTCGGCCAGAAACCGAACGACCGTGTCGATCCCCCGCTTCGGGAGCAGGTCATACACCCAGGACGAGGGGATATGGGTCTTCCGTGGCGGGTCCGTGGTTCCGGCGAGCTGGTTCCAGGCGTCCAGGTAGGACGTCGTATCCATGACGACCTGCGGGTTACCGACGCTCACCAGCGGCCGAAGTATCTCTCGCAGCTGATACTCCGAGCCACGATAGATACCGTTGCAGTAAATGTGGCCGTCCGCCCGGGTCTTCGGGTTGAAAACCGACCCGAATCCATCATCCGCGAAAGGCGCAATTCCCTGCCATATCCGGAACAGCTCCCCGACGTACCGCCAATCATCCCAGGTGATCTGATACACCACGACGTCCGACACCCGATGGATACGGTACGTGTAGCTGGTCGCGATGCCGAAGTTGCCGCCACCGCCGCCGCGCGAGGCCCACAGCAGATCAGCGTGCTGCGTTTCGTCCGCGCGGACGAGGCGGGCGCCCTGTTCTCCCTCGGGAACGACAATATCGAGACTCATCAGACTGTCGCTGGTCACCCCAAGACTCCGGCTGAGCTGGCCGATCCCGCCACCCAACGTGACCCCCGCCACACCGACGCCGACCTCGGCTCCGGTGGGAATGGCGAAGCCCTGCTCCCCCAACACCTCGACGACCTGGTCCTGGGTTGCTCCGGTCTGCACTGTCGCCTGACGCGCGTGCGTGTCCATCTCAACGTCCTGCATGTCACTGACGTCGATAATGACGCCGCCATCCACCGCCGACCATCCCTCCAGGGCGTGCCGACCACCTCGAGCGCGGAAAGCCACATCGTGTCGACGACACCAGGTGATCGCATTGATCACGTCCTGGGCGTCCTGGCAGAAGACGATGACCAGGGGGTACGGGTTGAACTGCCGATTCCACCCGAGCCGCGCGTCGTCGTAGTCGGTATCGTCGGGGAACACCAACCGCCCGGTCAGCCTTCCCGGGTCCGGATGCGGACTTCGCTCCAGCGTCGGTTCGCGTAGGGCAGCACCGTTACCGTAGGCCGCCAGAGCGGAGGGCGAGATGGCGGCAGCGCCGGCGACTCCCGCACCTACCGCCAGAACCCGTAGGACATTTCGTCGAGTGGCTTCCATTTCTTCTCCTTCAGCACCGGAACAACGATCTGGGATCGCCCGGCCCGCGAATACGACTATTCGTGGTAACAATTCCGACCCGCCGTAGACGACCTGGCACCACCGGCCGCACCACACACGCCACCAGTCGATTTGGATGACACAATGCCGCCGACACACCCCACGTCACTCGAGGAGTGTTTCAGTCCCGCAACACCGGCTCGTCTGTTTTGACCGTATCAGTCCGGTCTGCGACTCGAAGGCGCTTGGCCGGATCGCTAATAGCTACTGCGTGATACGCCCGAGGCTGATGTGAATTCAGTCAGCTTATGGGAAATGACCGCAGGGTCTGACCGGATCGGACGTGGTGCAGGATCCCGAGCAGTGGATGCACCGGACGCAGCTACGTGCGGGGCTCGGACGTGGGGCCGCGCTCGAGTGCGAGCGCGGCGGAGGCACCGAGTTGGGTCGGCCGGGTTCCGGGTTCACGGGCAGCGAGTTCACCCCGTGGTGTCGAAGGTCGGCAGGAACGTGCCGGCTCGCCCTCGTCGACACGGTTCGCCACAACGGTTCGACGAGGTATGAAGGTGCACAGGCGACAATCCGCACACCGGAAGGACCTGGCTCGATGACCCTGGAACGACCGATCGCCCCGGACCCGTACGAACTCCTGCCGACGGTGCCATCGTTCACGCTCACCAGTGACGACGTACGCAACGGCGAGCCGATGGACGCGACGTATGCCCATCCGAGCGTCGGCGGCGACGACCTCTCCCCACACCTGGCCTGGTCAGGCTTCCCCGCCGAGACCAAGGGTTTCGTCGTGACCTGCTTCGACCCGGACGCGCCGACCGGCAGTGGCTTCTGGCACTGGGTACTGGTCAACCTGCCGACGAGTGTGACGGAGCTGCCGCGGGGAGCGAGTAGCGACGGCCTGGGCGGCGCCTTCACGGTCCGCAATGACTACAGTCAGCGGGGCTACGGGGGCGCCGCCCCGCCACCCGGCGATCACCCACACCGATACCTCTTCGCGGTGCACGCACTGGACGTGGAGCGCCTCGACGTCACCCCCGACGCCTCGCCGGCGTACGTGGGCTTCAACCTCGCCTTCCACACCCTGGCCCGCGCGGTGATCCGGCCGACCCATCAGGTCACGCAGTAGCCGTCCCATGCTTCCATCCGCGTCCGGCCTGGTAACGCCCGCGGGCATTGCGAAGGCGACCAGCGCCGGATCGCGGGGAGGCGGGTGACCGTCGGGTCAGGAGGGGGTACGGGCCACCGCGAAGACGGACTGGCCGAACGGGGGACGGACCAGCTGCTCGACGGCCTTGGTCAGCGGGAGCACCAGGGTGTCGTACACCTTGACCATCGGGCCCTCCTTCGGCATCAGCCGGAAGACCTTGGTGGCCATGAAGTAACCGATCAGCCCCAGCGCATTCGCGTAGTGGATCTTCTCGACGGTCAGCCCGGCTTCGGTCATCGCGGCGGCCAGCGTCTTCGTCGTGTACCGCCGAACATGGCCGGTGGCGATGTCGGCGGGGCTCATCGCGAACTCGAACGCCGGCACGATGATGATCACCGGGCTGCCCGGCCGGACCAGGTCGCGCATGCCGCGCAGAGCCCCGACGTGGTCCTCAATGTGCTCCAGGACGTTGTACGAGACGACGGCACTGTAGTCACCGCCGTCGGTGTGCGGCAGCAGCATCTCGCGCACCTCGATGCCCGGCTGCTCGGCGGCGAGCCGTTCCTTCAGCGCGACGAGTCGCTCCGGGTCGGCCTCCGTGGCGGTGAAGCGGGGTAGCCGCTCGGCCCACTCCAGCGCGTAGTCACCGAGGCCGCTGCCGACCTCGATCGGGTTTTCACCGAGGTACGGCAGGGCCAGCTCAACGAACCAGCGGCGGTGGTTCACGGCGGTCGCGAGGCCTTCCAGCACCTCGGACTGGACACGCTGATTACCGGTTATTTCTGCCATACGTCGATTCCTCACGGTGTAGCTTGGCTTGCCCCGCCTGAACCGACAGAGTGAACCATCCACATAGAAGGCTGAACAAATCGGGGCATCGGGGTGACCGAAATACGATCGGAGTGGGTACATGATCGGCGGCCGGGAGCCGGCACATGCTAGCAATCGCCCAAAACCTAGCACGGTGCGGCCATCGCCTGACTACGCTCTGAATTGGTATGACTACCGCCGATTCGAGCCACGCAGCCGACGCCTCCGAGGAGGGAGCGCCGGCCCCCCGGCCTGACCAGCCCAACCGGCCCAGCACGCGGTGGCGGGTCGACCTGTTGGCAGTACTGAGCTTCGTCCTGCTCGCGCTCTGGGTGACCATCCGGCTCTGGCTGGACCCAGCCGACGGGCTCCGGGACAACCGCACCGATCAGTCCCAGTTCGAGTGGATGATGGCGCACGGTTCACGAGTGGTGACCGATTTCGCCTACCCGTTCACCTCGGATCGAATGAATGTGCCGGAAGCCGTCAATTTGATGGCTAATACGTCCGTACTATCCGTATCTATACCAATGACGCCGGTCACCCTCCTGGCCGGCCCCCGGATGTCCTTCCTGCTCTTCCTCACCCTGGGAATGGCGGCCACCGCGACATCGTGGTATTTCCTGCTCTCCCGGGTGGTGGTCCGCTCCCCCGGCCCGGCCTGGCTCGGTGCCACGTTCTGTGGGTTCGCGCCCGCGATGGTCTCGCACGCCAACGCCCACCCCAACATCGTCTCCCAGTTCGTCGTACCTCTGATCATCTGGCGCACTCTGCGCCTCGGCGAGCCGGGCCGCTGGCTGCGCAACGGGATACTGCTCGCCCTGGTCATCGTCTGGCAGGCCTTCCTCAACCTGGAAATCCTGCTGATGACCGCGATCGGCCTCGGCGTGGTCATGGTCGCACTCGCCCTCGGCCGGCCCGAGCTGCGCCGGCGGACACGCCCTTTCCTCGCCGGGTTGGGCGTCGCCGCCGCAGTCGCGCTCCTCCTGCTGGCGTACCCGCTCTACGTGCAGTTCTTCGGCCCCGGCGCCTACCGAGGACTCTCCCCCCTCATCCGCGGTTACTCCACCGACCTCGCCTCGTACGTGGCGTACTCCCGGGAGTCGCTGGCCGGTGACGAACCCGGCGCGCGCGGGCTGACACAGAACCCCACCGAGGAGAACGCGTTCTTCGGCTGGCCCCTGTTGGTGCTCGTCGCCGCGCTCGTCTGGTGGCTGCGCCGCGACGTCGTCGTCCGGGCCCTGGCCCTGCTCGCGGTGCTCTTCGCGGTGCTCTCGCTCGGCCGGGAAATCCTGTTCAATGGCGAGCTCACCGGCATCCCGGCTCCCTGGGCCGCGCTGGAGAACCTGCCGATCCTGCACTCGGTGGTACCCACCCGATGGGCGCTGGCCATCACCCCGCTGTTCGGGCTCCTGCTCGCGTACGGAGCGCAGCGCGCCCAGACCCTCGCCAACCGGAATCCCTCCGCCCGGCCGCAGGTCCGCTTCGCCACCATCACCGTACTGGCGATGGCGCTTCTGCCGCTCCTGCCGACCCCGCTGCCGGCGGTCCGGTTGGAGCCCACCCCCACCTTCGTCACCTCCGGCGCGTGGCGGCCGTATGTCACCGATGGGCGCAGCATCGTCACCCTGCCGCTACCGGACACCCACTACGCCGACCCGCTGCGGTGGTCTGCCGAGACGGGGCTGGACATGCCGATCGCCCGCGGGTACTTCCTCGGCCCGGACACCCGTCCCGACCGGCACCGGGTCGCCCTGTTCACCGCACCGGCCCGCCCGACCAACGAATTCTTCGACGAGATCCGGCGCACCGGCGAGGTGCCACCGATCAGCCAGCAGGAGCAGACGGCCGCCGAGGAGGACCTGCGGTACTGGCGGGCCGGCGCGGTCATCCTCGGTCCGCACGAGCACGCCGACGCGCTACGCCGCGGCATGACCGAACTGATCGGGACAGAGCCGACCTACACCGAGGGCGTCTGGCTCTGGGACGTGCGAGACCTCACCGCCTGACCGCCTCGACGGACCGCGGCCCGGGCCAGCGGAGCAGGGCGGGCCCTCAGCGCCGTTGGCGCCGCCGACCTCGGGCCAACACCCGGCGGCGCTCCGGCACCGGCAGGGTCAGGACCGGCGGAGGCAGCAGCCCACGCACGTCTTCGGGCGAGGAAGGGTGAACGCGAGGCAGCAGGTGTTCCGCTGCACCGTCGGCTCGCCGGCCGGACCCGGCACCAACTCGACCAGGTCCCGCAGGTCGAGTGCCTGGAGCAACGTGTCGATCGTGGCGACGGAGGAGCCCGGCAGGCCGTCGGCGGCGAGCAGGATGGCATGGGCGATTCCAGCGGCCACCGAGCCCGACAGCGTTCTGGTACCGATCCGCACTTCCGCCTGGATCGCCGCGATCACCGGGGCGAGGTGAGCGTCGAGCAGCGTCGCCCGGAGAGCCGCCAGCAACTCCACCTCGCCGGCCACCACCTGCACCCCGGGCCGGCCGGCCCGCGCCAGCGGATCGCCGGGCAGGACCGCAACCGCGGTCGACCGGCGCAGGCCCAGAGTGAACAGCGACCGGTGATCCGCAAAGTGGATCAGAACATCGGCGGGGACGAGTAGGGGAACCCGCCGGGCCGACGCCCAGCCCAGTACCGCCGGCAGAGCCGCCCAGTAGCTGTAGGACTTCCACGCCAACGCCGCACCGGCGTGCGGGGTGCCACCCCACTGGTCCCTGGCCGCGGCCAGGAGCTCGGGCAGCTGCGTCCCGTCCACCAACCCGGTGGCAGGCGACCAGCCAGCCTCGTCGGCGACCAGCAGGCCGCGGGCCAGGCCCGGCACGTCGTCGGTGCCGAACAGCTGGCGAAGCGCCGTGATGACCGGAGCCAACGGGGCGGTAGCTGCCGTACCGGGCAGAACTGTTGTCACCCGACGCTCCCCCCGTCTGCCGTCACCCAGACTAAGCCAAGGCTAGCCTAACTTTCGCCCTCGACAGCTCGGCCCATCCACACCTCGACGTACTACCCATGAGCCAGCCCGGAAAACGGCACCGCACTATCGACTCTCGTCGCTGGAGCGTCAAGACTCATGTCGACAAGGTGGCACTTCTATACCCGACCAGTGACAGAACGTGAAACCTATAGTCCCGGCCACGAGGAAGCTGATGACGACATCACCGCTCGATCGGGCAGCCGACACCTTCGCCGTCGAACTCGCCCGCCACCGGATCGAGCGAGGGCTGTCCAAAAAACAGCTGGCCGCGCTGATGGGCTTCGATCCCTCGTACGTGAGCCACGTGGAGGGGCGCCGGCACCGGCCCACCGAAGACTTCGCCCGCCGGGCAGAGGCTGTACTGGAGGCCAGCGGAGCGATCTGGCAACGCTTCTGCGAGTACGACGAACTCCGACACACCCGCGGCGACCGAGCGCCGCACCGCGAGCCACCCGGCCCCGGGCAACGGCTGCCCCCCGGCACCGGCCTGATCGTCGAACGGGAACACGCCCACCTCACGTACCGGGATGAGACGTACCACTGCGTCATCCGTCGGGAGCTGCACAACGCCGGGACCGAGCCGATCACCCGTTACCTCGTACGCGTCGCCGTCGACCGCTACCCGGGCGATCCCGGCCGCTCCAACCGACACCACCGAGCACACCCGTTGACCTTCGCCGAGTTGCAGCTTCGCGCACACCGGCTGGACGGGCAGGAGCACGAGGCGATGCACTGGCGAACCAAACACGACCGGGACGCCTTCAAGGAGATCTGGCTGCTCTTCGAGAACACCGACCGGCGTTTCCCGCTCTACCCGGGCGACCGCGCCACCATCGAGTACGCGTACCAGGTCGGGGCGGACAAGTGGGGCCCCTGGTTCCAGCGAGCCGTCCGGGTGCCCACCCGGCACCTCGCCGTCCGGCTCGACCTGCCCACCGCACTCGACCCACAGGTCTGGGGTGCCCAGACCCTGCTCTCCGCGGAGGAGGGGCCGCTGCGTACCCCGGTGGCCCGCCGGGAGGAGGGCGACCGAACAATCTTCGACTGGGCGGCGAACGAGCCGCCGCTGAGCGGCCGCTACCGGATGCAGTGGCGATTCCGATCCCGCCCCGAAGGGGAGCCGACCGAGCCCGGCTGGCTGCGACCGAGCGACCGGATGCGGAGCCTCGGCATCCTCCAGCACGACGCCGACCTGCTCCGCCAGCCCACCCGCCCGTTCGACCTACCCCGCGAAGAGGAGGTCGCCCAGCAGGCGGTGGACCGGCTGACCGCGGCCCTGGTCCGCCTCGACGAGCTACACCCGTTCAGCAAGGGGGTCGGCGTCGCCGCTCCCCAACTCGGCATCGGCCGCGCCGCCGCCGTCGTCCGCCCCCCAGACCGCGGCGGCGAACCCGTCGTCCTGCTCAACCCGCGGGTGGTCGACGCCGCGCCCGACAGCGACGAACAGTACGAGGGGTGTCTCTCCTTCTTCGATCAGCGAGGTCTCGTTCCCCGCCCGCTACGAATCGACGTCGAGCACACCCATCTGGACGGCAGTCGCGTCATCACCTCGTACGAGTACGCCATGGCGCGCCTCGTGGCCCACGAGATCGACCACCTCGAGGGGCGCCTCTACGTCGATCGGATGGCCCCCGGCGTACCCCTGGTGCCGGTCGAGGAGTACCGGCACACCGGGCAGCCCTGGCGCTACTGAGAGCATCGGTACGGCCACGTCCGCCCGGGGGAAGGAGGGCCGGGCGGACGTGGCCGTGGTGGGCGGCGCCGGTCCGCCCGATGGGGAATGTCCGCTACAAATCACCATAGGTGTCGTACCGAGTACGCTCCGCCGGCACCTCGTCGCCGGACAGGACCCGCAGTGTGGCCCGGACCATCGGCGCCGCCCCGGAGACGTAGCAGTCGTGCGCCGTCCACGGGCCGTACCGGCCGACCACCTCGGAGATATCGCCCAGTTCACCGTCGAAGCCCGTGTCCGCACTGCACGCCGGCGTCACCGACAACCACGGATGCCGGGCGACCATCTCCTGGAGCCCGGCCAGGCCATAGAGGTCAAGCGGCGTACGGGCGCCGTAGAAGACGTGCACCCAGCGGGTCCGGTTATAGCCCGCCAGCTCCTCGACCAGCGCCTTCACCGGAGCCAACCCAACCCCGCCGGCGACACAGAGGATGTCCCGGTCCGACGCCCGATCCAACGTCATCGACCCCATCGGCGCCGCCAACCGCAACAGGTCACCCGGCTTCACCCGACGGACCAACGCGCCGGACAACCACCCCGCGCCCGGCGGAGTCCGAACGTGGAACTCCAGCACGTTCTCGTCGTTTGGCGCGTTCGCCACCGAATAGGTCCGCCACACCCGCGGGTGGTATCGGGGCGCCTCAATGCTGACGTACTGGCCCGCCTGCCACCGCAGCGGATGCTGGAGGGCCCGGACCGTCAACACCGCCGTGTCCGGCCCGTACCGGGCATGGGTCAGCACCTCGGCATGCCAGAACGGCGGGTTGTCGTCCGCCGCCGCCCCCGCGAGCATCTTGCCCGAGATCGCCGCGTACGCGTCCCGCCAGGCCTGGTCGAAGGTCAGATTCCAGCCGTCGCCGGCAGTGCTGCGCAAGGCGTCCAGCAGGGCGACGCCCATGGTCTCGTAGTGCGTCGCCTCGACGTGGTACTTGCGGTGGTCCCGGCCCAGCGAACGGAGGAACTCGTCGAAGCCCTCCGGGTCGTCCACCGTGTGGGCGGCGGTGATGATCGCCTCCAACAGACGATCACCCTGACCCGCCATCTGCGCCGGAAAAAGCGAACGCAGCTCGGGGTCGAGCAGGAACAGCCGGGCGTAGAAGTGCTCGCTCAGCCGGTCCCGGTGCTCCTCAACCAGGGTCCAACTCTCCTTGAGTAGCCGCGCGACGTCGTCCACGGGAGCGCGCTCCTTCTCCATACGGGGATCGGGCACACATAGAATGGCCACGGAGCGTGTCAATCGGTCGCACAGAATGTGCGACCGGTTCATGAGGTCTCCTCGGTGCCACGATCAGGAGTCGGGTCAGGCACAGTGGTGCGGTGACCCTCGATCTGGACCGGCCGTTGACTCGCCGGACGCTGAGCACCGAAACGTGGCTGGTCCTCGGCCTGTCACTCGGCCAGTCAGCCGTCTACGCCCTGGTGTCGATCGTCGCCAAACTCACCGCCGACGGACCGCTGTCGGCACAGACCGCCGCACTGAACACGTCCCGATCCGAGCGGCCCTACCTCGACCTCACCTACCAGCTGCTCGTGATCAGCTTCGCCCTGCTGCCGGTACTGCTCGCCGTACACCTGCTGGCTCGCAACCCCGGCGACCCGGCCCGGACTCTCGGCCTGGACGCCCGACATCCCGGCCAGGACCTCGTCCGCGGCGCCGGCCTGGCCGCGCTGATCGGCCTGCCCGGCCTGGCCCTGTTCTGGGCGGCGGCGCGGCTCGGCCTCAACGCGACGCTGGTGCCCGCCGCCCTGCCGGACCTCTGGTGGGCAGCACCAGTGTTGATCTTTGCTGCGGTCCAGAACGCCGTGCTGGAAGAAGTGATCGTGGTCGGCTACCTCGTCACCCGACTACGGCAGCTCCAGTGGCGCCTCGGTGCGGTGGTCGCCACCAGCGCGCTACTCCGCGGCTCCTACCACCTCTACCAGGGGTTCGGCGCGTTCGTCGGGAACGCGGTCATGGGCGTCGTGTTCAGCCTGTACTTCCTACGAACCCGGCGGGTGATGCCACTGGTGGTGGCGCACACGCTCCTGGATATCGTGGCCTTTGTCGGCTACACGGCGCTGCCGAAGGAATGGTTCGACTGGCTCTGAGGTCCGCGGCGACGGCGGCTGCCATCCGCAACTCACGACTCGTGACGCCCCGAGCTCCGCTGCCAGGCGGGACAGCCAGCCCATAGGGCACGGGGCACGGGTAGAGCTCGACAGGGACGGCGCCGCCGAAGGCGACCGCTCCGACCTGCCCGAGGGTAGTCGCTTTGCTCCCGGCGGCCGGGGCCCTGTATTCTCAACCTCCGGTGGCCAGCGAGGCTGCCGAGGAGACTTCGCCTAGTCTGGTCTATGGCGCCGCACTGCTAATGCGGTTGGGGTTTTAAAGCCCCTCCCGGGTTCGAATCCCGGAGTCTCCGCGCGAAAGTCGGTCGTGTAGGCTGACCAAGCACCAGCGCCCGTAGCTCAACGGATAGAGCATCTGACTACGGATCAGAAGGTTAGGGGTTCGAATCCCTTCGGGCGCGCAAGATCGTAAGGCGCTTGACCTGCAAGAACAGGGGTCAGGCGCCTTTGCTTTTCCGTCCCTGGTGGACGGTTGGGTGCTCCGTGGGTGCTCGTGCGACGCGCATCCCCTCCGTCCCGCTCCGTCCCGGCAGTAGCCCGTCCTGTCCCAGTGGGTTTTGATCATGGTTCCCCCCTTTCGGCCTACGAGCCCAGACAACGAGACGGCGAGGCCGGCCGGGCTCCCTGGTCGGGTATCGCGGCGCTGGCGGTACGTCTTCGTCAATCTCTCCGGCTCGCGGGCGCCGGCATGTCCCTGTCGCTGACATCCGTTAATGTCAACGTGCCGTTAGGGAAATAGAGAGCGGTGACCGTCTTCCTCCGATCGTGATGGAGGTCCTCCCCCTTGGACCCGCAGCAACTCAAGGATGTGAAGCGGGCGCTTGGACGGCGGCTCGCCGCGTGGCGCAAGACGCGTGGTCTGATTCAGGATGACGTGGCGCGGCTGGTGAACAGCACTCGAAGCACGGTGGCCGGGGTCGAACGCGGCGAGCAGGTGGTCGACCGGGTCTTCTGGGTGCAGTGCGAGTCACTTCTCCAGGCCGGCGGCGAGCTGATCGCCGGCTACGACGAGTACCGGTCGTTCGAGATCAGGCATCGGGAGGAAAAGGCCGACGCGGCACGCCACGCCCGCTGGGGCACAGTCCTCGATCACCAGACGATCACCGAGGCCAGCTCCCCCAGCCGGCTTCCCGATCCCGACAGGCTGTTGCCGACCACAGGTGCTTCCACTGGTGACTCAGTATTGGTGCAGGATCCGGGTGAAGCGTACGTTGGGGTGCGGCAGGCGATCATGATCGTCGCGCGGGAGACCAGCAAGCACGCGATGGACGCAGGGGCTAGTGCAGCCCCGCATAAGTTCTTGACGGGTCATGCGGCCTTGAGGGGGCGGCCGTCGTAGGTCCAGCGGAAGGGTTTCGCGGTCCGGTTGTAGTGGGTGAAGAACTTGAGGATCTTGTTGGCGAGGTGCTCGCGGGAGGTGAACTCGCCGCGACGCAGTAGCCTGCGGGTCAGGATCGAGAAGACCAGTTCCACTATGTTCAGCCAGGACGCGTGTTTCGGGGTGTAGGTCACGCTGAACCTCGGGCGTGCGGCCAGCCAGGCCCGGGTGGCTTTCGAGGTGTGACTGGACCCGTTGTCCAGGACCAGGTGAATCCGCAGGTGGGCAGGGGTTTCGAGGTCGATCTCGGTGAGGAAGTCGAGGAAGGCGTCGGAGTTGTTGCGGTCGATGATCTTCGGCCGGACGGTGCCGTCGGAGACGTCGAGGGCGGCCATCAGTGAGACGGTGCCGTGTCGGCGGTACTCGAACTCGCGGCGTTCCGGGCGGCGGTGCCCCGCGCGGCGGGTCCGGTATCGGCGTGACTTGGCCTGAATACCGGTCTTCTCGTCCACGCTGAGCAGTACCGTGCCGGCGGGAACATGCTGGTAGAGAGTGCAGATCTGCTCGGCACGGGCGAAGAAGCCGGGATCGTCGGGCCGGTTGAGCCAGCCCCGGACTCGGTGCGGTTTGATGTCGACACCGGCCAGGATCCGCCCGACCTGGCTGGCGGAGATCGCGATGCCGTGCCGCTGCCGCAGGTGCCCGGCGATCAGCGGGTGGGTCCATTGGGCGTCGGTGTCGGGTGGCTCACTGGTCGCGGTCGCGATGATCAGCAGGTGTACGTCGATGTCGTAGAGCGGCGGGCGTCCCGGGCGGGGCCGGTCGTTAAGGGCGCGCATGCCCCGGGTGCGGTAGTCGCGGCGGGTCTTACGCACGGTGGCCACCGTGCAGCCGACCTGCCGGGCGATCTGCGCGTTCGGGACCCGGTTCGCGGCGGCGAGCAGGATCCGGGCCCGGCGGACCTGCCGGAACTGTGCGCTGGACTGCCCGGCGATTCGGGTCAGGGCCTTGCGGCGGCGCCGGGTCAGCTGGACCCGGTCGACAGGTTGCAGCCTGGCCATCAGCGGCAAGCCCTCATTCCATGATCGACGAAGGTGACGATCATGGACGATGCCGCAGGAACGGGCGTGTCGGCAGGTGACGACACGCCCGGAGTTGATCACACTGGACGCCGTGCCCGTACCCAGCAAACGCGTCAAGGACGACCTCGCCGCCGACCTCGACCACCACGCCTCACAGGTCTGGCCCGGCCTGGAAGAAGTCACCATCCGCTGGCGCGGCAGCCACGGCTACGTCACCGCCTGGACCAGTGAAGACGACGGCGTACCCGTCTGCCGCCTCGAATACCTCGGCTTCGACGACGTCTACGGCTTCGCCCTCCACGACCCGGCCACCGACACCTACACCCACAGCCTGCTCCCCGACGGACACCCCGAAGGCAGCCCACAAGACGCCCTCGACTGCGCCATACGACTGCACCTGACCGGCATCGCCGATCAGCCCCTCAACGACGAAGACGACTGACAACCAACCCCGCACGACCCGTCAAGAACTTATGCGGGGCTGCACTAGCGGGCCGTCAACCACGGTACCGACCCGATCGATAGACTATCGAGGCGCAGCGGTCGAATAGAACGATGCTGACGGCCCTATTACCAGGGATCCCTCTTAGTCGTCTCGCTGTCCACAGGACCGATAGTTATCCACAGGTCGCGTGCGGCTTGCAATTGACGCATCGCCGTGGATGCATGGTGATCGGCATGTTCTGCGTCTACGAATGGGATGACCGCCGGGAACTCGTGATGGTAACTGTGGCGGACGGGTTCGGTCTGCGCTGGTATCAGGTGATGACCTGGGTGCAGTGGCAGGAGGTTGTCGACCTTGCCGAAGTGACGGGCTAGCTCGATCTGCTGAAGTTCCGCGCGCTGGTCCTTCGGGTTCTCGACGGGTAAGGGGGTCAATCAAAGGCGCGTAGGGGCTGGCACCGGAGGTACGTCGCAGGCAGCCGGCCGGTTCGTTTCGCTCTGGCCAACAGTGGAAAGCGTTGAGATAGACCGCCTGAGGAAGCCCGGCAGCGAGTCTCGAGGTCAAGCGACGTGACCGGCCTGCCGCCTCCGCTAGCGTATGAGCTGGTCAGGGCGGCCACGGGGGAAGCCGCCCTGACCAGCGATTCCGCATACGGTACGAGCAATCTAGTCGAAGAGCAACCGGCGGAGCGGCAGGCTGAGCCAACAGCACGCGCTCGTAGAGCGCTGGGGCCATACAGCCGTGGCGGGACTACTGGGCTGGCTTGTGACCTCCACCGGCAACACCCATCGCGCTTTCGAAAGGCACCGGTTTCTCCGCCGTGCCGTTGAGGGCGGGTAGCGGCATCGACCGGCCGGTACGCTTTCGTTTCATGTGCTGGGGAGCCGGCCGGTGAGCATGGCCTCGGTCGCCGCCGGGCTGCGCACGGTCCTGGACGGCATCGCCCGGACACGGGCAGGGGCGGCGGCTGGGGTCGAGGCGGCGATCCGGGCCCGCGATCGGCTCACCGCAGTGACCGCGTCCAGTCGGCACCCGCTGGTCGACCAAGCCTTGCAGCACGTCACGGCCGCGATCGAGCGCCTACAGGTGGCAGACCGGGACGCGGCCCTGGCAGCATCTGCCCTTGTAGCGTATGGCCGCACTCTCGGCATCAGCCTCCCGGTACCACCCCCGGTATCGGCCCCGACGCGCGGCGCTGCCCCGGTGCCGTCCTGGATCCGGCAGACCGGACAGGATCTGCCCACTCGCCCCGACGATCACGGCCCGACCCACGGCCAGGCATTCGACTCGACCGGACGCCCGTTGTCGGCCGAGCCTTGGAGAAGCGGACGCAACATCGCATCTACCAGCGATCTGCGTCCGATTCCCGGGCTGAAGGGGTTTCCGTGGACGCTCACCGATCACGTGGAGTCACGTGCCGCTCAGCAGATGCGCCGTCCCGGCGCACCGCGCGAGGTCAGTCTCGTGGTCAACAAAGAGCCCTGCACGGACGACCCGTACGGTTGCGATCGGATACTGCGACACATCATCCCGGCGGGTTCGCGTCTCACGATCTACGTGCGAGATCCGGACGCTCCGGCTGGGGTGCGAACGGTCGGCCAGTACGAGGGAACCGGAAAGGGGATCGTGTCGTGAGCTACGTCGTCACGTGGGGTCGGGGTAACCGCCGGCCCGGCTCCACCATCGCGGAGGTGGACACCGCTCTCAACGACGCCGCCGCGTCCGGTGTCCCGCAAGTCGTCGGGATCTACCCGCCGCAGCACCTGGCTGGTGACGCTTCTCCATGGGACGCACCGCTGCCGCCGGCGCTACAGATCGGCGTTGGCCATCCGGACCGGTCGTTTGTGCTCTGGCTCGGCCCCGAAGGCGGGATCGGCGTCGAGGCGGATGCCCCACCGTGGCCGGACGGCACCCCCGACATCGCCTTCGACTACGGCGGCGACGCCGTTTTCGCCGGCCCCGACCGAGCCCGAGTCACACCGGACACCGCTCGGCAGGCCGCTCGCGAGTTCGTCCGCACTGGCCAGCGACCGACCTGCGTACAGTGGACAAGCGACCAGTAGGCTAGGAACAGGCTGCTCTATGTTCACATCGTTGATGGCTGGTTGCCGACATTTCACAGTGTCTTTTGCCCCGTGTGTGCCCGGCAGACTCCTTGTCCCCCAGGCAACGATCAGGGTGTCTCCAGCTGGGCGAACCTTGGCCATACGCTGCCGCTCGCGTCCGGTGTCGTCCACGGACGTCCAGCCCCGTGCACCCAGATCGTCACCCGGTTAGTCACTCAACCGCTTCGGTCGCTGGCCGCAACCGCACCTGCCGGTTGTGATCGGCGTGGTTGACCACGACCAGGTCGAGGTAGACGCCGATGGCTGGAAGCTCGCCGCCGCGCGGAAGCGTGGCTATCTCCACCAGGCCAAGCGCATCCGGCTGGCCGTCGATCTCTACGAAGACACCGAACCGTATCGTCGCGAGGACCCTCGCCCGGACTCGTTCACCCACAGGCAGCGCCGACTTGGTCTCTGTCCACGAGCGCCTTGCTCGCTCAGCTCTGCCGTCCAGCAAGCTCCAGGCGTCGGGACTCATAGTCGCCCATCCTCGCACGGTCAGTTTGGGAATCGCGTTGGTTCATACCCTGAGTAGCCATTCCGGCCGACAGAGGAGCACGGAGCATTCAGACTGAGGCCGTTTGAGTGCCACCGTCGACCTGTGTTGACCGCTGCATCGGGCACGAAGCGGGCACGAAGCGGTGCTGCGGGCTGTTCGCTGCGCCGGCCCGTTGCCATGATCAGAGCCATGCGGGTAGATCAGTATGTGTACTTCTCATTGCGGTCGGACCACATGCCGGCGCGCGAGATGGCGGGCCGCTTGGGCATGGAGCCAGACGAGATTAGCGTCAAGGCCAGCAAGAGGGTGGACCCTCCGGTGCCGTGTGTTCACGCGTGGAGGCTTGTGTGCCGTGATGGTGGCCTGACGCTCGATGAGCAGATTGACCGCCTCATCGAGCGACTTGAGCCCTTCGCCGATGAGATCGCGGCCCTGGCTAGAGAGATCGATGCGTCGGAGGGGGAGGGCATCACCGGGACGCTCCAGGTGGTGCGCTACTTCAATGACGACGGTGGCGAAGGGGAGAGTCCGCAGCCGAACGGCACTGACCTGGTTCGCTTACCCGGCCAGCATCAGCGTCTTGGCTGGCACCTCGATCGCAAGGTCCTGGAGTTTCTTCACCGCACGGGAGCCGAGCTGGACGTGGACGAGTACGGGGATGACTAAGGTTTGACCAGCGCTTCGGTGTGAAGGAATGATCGCGGGCGCCTAAGCTGCCTTAGCCGCCGGGACAACGCGGCCAGAAACTCTACCGATTTCCACGGGCGTCCAGCCTGGTCCGCATCCGTTGTCACTCAGTTAGTCACCCAGGCTCGCCGGCCTCGCCCATCCGCACAACGTCCTCGTGGGTCGCCCGTCACACGCGCTAGGGCAACACTGTACCTGCCGAAAATGTCATCCGCGCTGGTCAGGCAGCGTGTTCGTACTCGTGGAGGATGCCGCCGAGACGGTCACGTCGATGGATGTTCAGGTGGGTGAGCCGGTCCGGGTCGGTGATCGGTTCGGGCAGTGGCGCGAGTGGCCGGACGTTGGCGATGCCCTGATGAGGGCGATGCTCGTTGTAGAAGACCTCGTATTCGCGGAGTGCGTGCAGCAGGTGCCGCTGGTTGAGGATCAGCGTCCGGTCGAGGAGTTCACGCCGGCAGGTCCGGATCCAGCGTTCCATGATCGCGTTCATCCGGGGTACCCGTGTCCCGGTACGGACGACATCGATACCGGCGTCGGCGAGGACGATGTCGAACAGGACCGGGTACGTGCCATCCCTGTCCCGGATCATGTATTTCACCTGGCAGCCGGCGTCTTCCAGGTCCATCACCAGGTTGCGTGCGGTCTGGGTCACCCAGGCTGCGGTCGGGTGCGCTGTGGCACCGAGGATTCGGGATGCGGCGGGTGGCGTGTTCGATGACGGCCAGGACGTAGAGGCGTGCACCGGTCAGCATCACGGTTTCGAAAAAGTCGGCGGCGATGATGGCGTGGGCTTGGGAGCGTAGGAACGTCGCCCATGTGTTGCTGGTGCGCTGAGGTGCCGGATCGACACCGGCCTCTTTCAGGATCTCCCAGACGGTGGAGGCGGCGACCTTGACGCCCAGGACGAGTAGTTCGCCGTGGATACGGCGGTATCCCCAGGTGCTGTTCTCCGAGGCTAGGCGCAGGACCAGCCGGCGGATTGACCGGATCGTTCGTGGCCGTCCGGCCCGGTGGGGCCGGGAACTCCTGGCATGCCGGCGGGCGATCAGATCGCGGTGCCAGCGCAGTACGGTCTCCGGGCGCACCAGCAGCCGCAGCTGGTTGCGCACGGTTCGCGGTAGCGGGTGCAGCAGGGCCGCGAGCCAGGCCCGATCCGCTGGGGTGAACCGGACCCGGTCGCCGTGCAGGTGCCGTTCGAGCACCATGATCTGGTGCCGTAGCGCGAGGATTTCGGCGTCCTTGTCGCGGTCGCTCATCGGAAGCAGCCGCAGTAGGGTCAGAGTGTTGGTCACGCCGAGGTACGCCAGTCGAAACAACACACCTCATCGTCGCCCAGCGCTCGACGTAGAGCACCGTCACGATCCAGCCGAGAAGATCCGCGTCGGCCCCAGCATCCCTGCCCCCGTGATCAAGATGGCTGTGACCAGGGTGGATGAGATTCTCGGCATCCACACATCCGCAACCCTTCCATCAAGAACTCACGCATTCATTGGACCGAATACTGATGCTCTGCCGGAAAGCAGGGCAACAGCGCCGTGCAGCAGAAAGCTGGTTCGGGCAACGCCCGACACAGAGGATGCCCCGAAAGCAACGTGCGATCAATAGAAACGACCGCGCCGGCCCTGGAAAGCCGCGGACCGGCGCGTTCAAATGGGTAATTCCAGCAGTTGTACGGTGCTCGCCCGTCAGTGGTCCCTGCGCTTCACGACCACCACCGTGAGGATCACCGCGACCATCGCCCAGACGGCGTAGACGGTCCACGCGTCGGAGATCGGCCACGGGTAGGGTCGGCTGCCGAAATCGATGTCGGTGATGCGCATCCACGCGCGGTAGGGCGTCAGGTGGCCGATCACGGCGGTGGCGTAAGTCTGCTCGCTGAGCGAGATCGGCACGAGTATGTAGGCGACCACGTACCCGCTGATCGTGGCGATGCTGTGCCGCAGGAGGACACCGATGGCCATGGCCACCAGCGGGGCCAGCGGCGCCATCAGCACGGAGGCCAGCACCCGTTCCGCCACACCCGGATCGGTAATCGACAGACCCACGTCCTTCTGGTCGAGGATCGCCTGGGTGACGAAGAAGGACCCACCGACGACCACCAGGCCGTATAATGATGACACCGCCGTGACGACGACAAGCTTCGCCACCATCACCGCGCCGCGCGCCGGTACCGCCGTGAAGGTGGACCGGATCAGGCCGGTGCTGTACTCACTGACCACGACGTTCGCGCCTATCGCGCCGAGCGCCAGTATGAGCACGAGGCAGGACACGGGGGTGAAGGCGTCGAACATCGCATACTTGGTGAAGTCCGCGCGAGCGGCCGCCGAGAATCCCTCCAGATTGGCATAGTCTCCATACGCCGAATAGCAGTTGAAGGCTAAAATGGCAACGCCGCTCACCACCAGCGTCCAGGTGATCGAGAGCAACGACCAGAACTTTATCCACTCGGCCGCCAGCAGATCCCAGAAGCTCGTCCGAGCATTCGTTTTCGCGGTCTCCGGCACCGCTTCGATCGCCGACTCGGTCACTGCTTCCTCCCCGCTCGATATTCGATACTGTCGCCAGTCATCTTCATGAACGCCTCCTCGAGGGAAGAGACTCGCGGGCTTAGCTCGTGCAATGGTATGAATTTCGCGAAAGCCAGGTTGCCGATGTCACCGGCGCTCATCTGCTGCACCGACAGCGCCCCGTCGGCCTGGGTGGTGACCTTCGCACCGGCCTCGGCCAGCGCCGCAGTCAGCGCGGTAGGGTCGGGAGTCCGCACCGTCACCGAGGGGATCCTGCCGCGGGCGGCGAACTCGGCCAGCGTTTCGGCCGCGATCAGCCGTCCTTGGCCGATGACGACTAGGTCGATCGCGGTGTGTTCCATCTCCGACATGAGGTGGCTGGAGATCAATACCGTGCGGCCCTCGTGGGCCAGCTGGTGGAAGAGCTCGCGCACCCACCTCACGCCCTCGGGGTCGAGGCCGTTGAGCGGCTCGTCGAACAGCAGCACGGGAGGGTCTCCGAGCAGGGCGGCGGCGATTCCCAGGCGCTGCTTCATGCCCAGCGAGTAGTTCCCCACGCGCCGCGCCGCGACGTCGGCCAGGCCCACCTCCTCCAGCACCTGCCGTACCCGGCTCCGGCCGAGGCCGTTGCTGCGGGCAAGCGCGACTAGGTGGTCCTGCCCGGTGCGGCCGCCGTGCGCGTCTCGGGCGTCCAGCAGGGCTCCCACGTACCGCAGGCCCCGAGGGTGGGTGCCGAACGGCACCCCGTCGATGGTGGCCGTGCCGCGGGTCGGCTTGCTCAGCCCGACCAGGATGCTCAGGGTGGTCGTCTTGCCCGCGCCGTTGGGACCGAGGAATCCGGTTACCCGCCCCGGCCGCACGGTGAAGGACAGGTCATCGACGGCCGTGGTCCCACCGTAGCGTTTCGTCAGTTGCTTCACTTCGATCACGAGAACTATCGTCCCGATTCGGGCGGCCCGGCGCATTCGTCCCAGGCTGACACTTCGGCGAGCCGCGTATCATCCCCGGTTGTACAACCGTGCTCCGATGTATCCGGAAAGTCCTGCGGCTAGATTTGTGTCGTGCATGCGGCGCCGAACGTCCTCCTCACCAGGCCCGGATCGTTGCAGCTGGTCACCCCGCTGATCTTCGTCTCGTGGCTGTTGACGGCATACCCGTGGGCCTGGTTCCTGACTAGCCCGCCCGAGGAACGCTGGTCGTCGCTGTTCCCGCCGGGCGTCCTCGCCACCACCGCGGCCCGGGTAGCTCTGCTGGTGGCCGCCGCCGCGGCGCTGGCCGGCAGCATCCGGTTGCGCCGGTTACCCCTGCCCGCCTTCGGGCTGCTACTGGCCAGCATCGCGATCCCCACCCTAGCGTGGCAGCAGCCGGAGATCTGGGCGTTGCAGATCCTCCCGATCGACTTCGCCCTGGTGGCCATCACGCTGTACTCCGCACCCCGGGTGACGCTGACCGCGACCAGCCTGGCCCTGGGCCTGCTCGCCGTCTGTCTGATCACACGCTTGGTGGTGCATGGGGAAGGCGGCACCCCGTCGGAACCGGGCATGGCGCTCACCGTGGGCATGGCCGTCCTCATCGGAACGGTGATCCGGCAGCGACGGGCCCAGGCCGCGGCCGCGCGCAGACAGGCCTCCGCCGAGGTGGTCAGCGCCGAACGGCTCCGGATCGCCCGCGATCTTCACGACATGGTGGCGCACAGCCTTGGCGTCATCGCGCTGCAGGCCGGTGCGGCGGGCCGCGTCATGCATACGCAACCGGAAGCCGCCCGGGAAGCGATCCACAACATCGAGAAGGTCGGCCAGGAGACCCTGTCCGGCCTACGCCGGGTCGTCTCCTCGCTGCGCAACGTCGACCCCGACCGGCCGGACTCCCCCACGGCGGCGCCCTCGCTCGCCACCCTCGACGAGCTCATCGCCACCACCCGGGCGGCCGGCGTGGACATCGACGTGAGCCGGCAGGGCGAGCCGCGGGCCCTGCCCATGGAGATCGACGCCGCCGCATATCGCATCGTTCAAGAGGCTGTGGCCAACGTGATCCGACATGCCGAGACCGACGCCTGCCGGATCCTGATCAGTTCCCGCGAAGGCGAGTTGTTCGTGGAGGTGGTCGACGACGGAGCCGGTCGCGGCCGGCGGCCTGGGGCCGGGTTCGGACTGGCCGGCATGCGGGAGCGGGTCGAGATGCTGCACGGCACGATCGTCACTGGCCCACGTCCGGAGGGCGGCTTCCGGGTGGCGGCCCACCTACCCCTCCCGACGGACGACCGATGATCATCGAGGTTCTGGTCGTCGACGACCAGCCGCTGGTCCGATCGGCCTTGCGTATGGTTGTGGCAGAGGTGGACGACATGGTGATCGCTGGTGAGGCGGAGACCGGCGAGGAAGCGGTCCGGCTAACCCGCGAACTGAAACCGGACGTCGTCCTGATGGATCTGCGGATGCCCGGGATGGGCGGCATCGAGGCCACCGGACAGATCGTCAGGCTGTCGCCCGAGACGCGGGTGCTGGTCCTGACCACCTTCGACGAGGACGACCACGTGTTCGGGGCGCTGCAGGCCGGTGCGGCCGGGTTTTTGATCAAGAACATGTCCCTGGACGACATCCTCGATGCCGTCCGCACCGTCGCGCACGGCAACGGCCTTCTCGCCCCGAGCGTCACCCGTCGCTTGATCAAGCATGTCGTCGACACCCGCACCGCGCCCACTGTCCCCCGCCGACCCCTCTCCGGCATCACCGAGCGAGAACGAGAAGTGCTCACACTGGTGGGACGGGGCCTGTCCAACTCCGAGATCGCCGACGAGCTACGGCTGAGCCACGCCACCGTCAAGACCTACATCACCCGGCTGCTGAGCAAGCTCGGCGCCCGTGACCGGGTCCATCTGGTCATCGCCGCCTATGAGGCGGGCCTGGCCACGGTAGCCATCGGAGGACCCGGCGTTGAGTATGCAGCCTTCGATGGGCAGGAAGGGATATGACCCCTTCACGCATGGCCGGCTTGGCCGCCGCAGTCATCACCGCCGCAGCCGCGCTCCTGATCGGCCCGGCGTCACCCGCCGCCGCGACCACCGCCGCACAAGTGCTCGTTGCCATAGGGTCCTGGTAGTCCGGCCAGGAGATGCTGGACCCTCGCGAGCCGCTCAGACGCGTCCAACGCCGGTCACCCGGTCGGCCGGCTGTCGGGCCGGAACTCGTGGACGACCTCGATCTGCCCGACGATGTGCTGGTTGAACTTTGTCGAGATCCTCGGCCAGCAACCACAGCTCAAGGATGTCGCGCCCGCCTGCCTGCCTGACCGGGTAACGGGACGCGAATCGCGGTCGGCGTCAAACCGGGTGACGTAGCCGACGCCGGAGGCGGGAACGTTCCAGTCCCTGGCGATCATGATTGCGTACTGCTCGTTGAGGACCGGGTAGAAGATGGACTGGTCGGGCAGTCGCGGCGGCCACGCCTTCCAGCCGGAAGCGCGCACGAGGTCGAGCTCCTCGGGGCCGGTCGGCCGCCACAAGGTCATCGTCTCGGCCACAGCGGCGCTCCTTCCTGGGGTGCAGCCAAGGTACGGCGGAAACCGGCAATAGGGTGAGCGGTCCTTTGGCTTTGCGCTGGTGAGGGCCGGTATCTCGGAGCTGATCGATGCCGGTCTTCGACTTTGTTGATCTTTTGGTACGTTCCCGATCCGTCCGGGTTGATCTTTACGGGTCTGGGGTTGTGACGTGACGTCGATCGAGCGGACCGCGTATCCGCGGTTCAAGCGGTTTCTGTCGGCCCGGGAATTGCACGTGTTCTACACGCCGCAGCCGGAGGAGATCGCGTGGACGAGCGGGCTGGTGCGCTCGGACAGTCATCTGCTGGCGTTCATGGTGCAGCTGAAGTGCTTCAACCGGATGGGGTACTTCCCGCGGCTGGATGAGGTCCCGGAGGCGGTGGTGGCCCACATCCGGCGGGATCTGGGCCTGGGTGAGGACGTCGCCGCGGTGTACGACTCGGAGCGGACCTGGGGCCGTCATCGGCTGCTGATCCGCCGACGTAGTGAAGTCGTGTCGGACATGCCGGCGGCCCGGGCGGTGGCCGCCGCGGCGATCCGGGAGGCTGCCGGGCGTAAGAACGATCCGGCCGACCTGATCAATGTGGCGTTGGAGAAGCTGGTCGAGGGCTCGTTCGAGCTGCCGGGTTACACGACGTTGGACGAGATGGCCTCGGCGATCCGCGAGGAGGTCAACTCGGCGATCTTCGCGCTGGTCGTCGAGCGCATCGGTCCGGCAGGTGTGGCCGGGTTGGATCGGATGCTGATTACGGCGGGTGGTCCGGGGAGCAAGAGCGACTACAACCGGTTGAAGCGGACCGCGCCGCGGCCGTCGTGGACGAACTACCGGCTGCAGATCGAGCATCTGCGCTGGGCCGACAGTCTTGGTGACTCGCGGTCCTGGTGGGAGGGCATCGCGCGATCGAAGATCGCCGACTTTGCCGGGGAGGGCGAGGCCGGTGACGCCGCGGTGCTGGGCGACTACGGGGACGCGAAGCGTATCGCGATCCTGGCGGCGATGGTTTACGCCGCGCAGCAGCGGGCCCGCGACGACACAGCGGAGATGTTCTGCCGGCGGGTCGGCACCCTGACCAAGCGGGCCCGGCTGGAGCTGGAGGAGCTGAAGAAGAAGCAGCAGAAGGTCACCGAGGCGCTGATCGTCAACTACCGGCAGGTCCTGGAGCACCTCGACCCGTACGGTCCGGCCGCGGCCCAGCACGCCGCGACGCTGGAGATGGCCCGCAAGACAGTCGAGGCCGCGGGCGGTTTCCCGGAGGAGCTGGCCCGCATCGATGCGGTCCGGGCGACCCACGGCGACAACCATGTGCCGCTGGTGGCCCGGCATTTCCGCAAGGACCGGTCGTCGATGCTGGCCATGGTGGGCGTCCTGGACTTGGAGGCGACCAGCGCGGACCGCAGTGTGTTGCAGCTGCTGGACTACATGCGTGAGCACACGATGCTGACCCGCGATCACATCCCTGACCGGATCTCGGTGTTAGACGAGCAGGGCCGGCCGGTGACCTACCCAGAGACGGGTGAGCAGCGGATCCACGTGTTTGACACGTCGTTCGCGTCGGAGAACTGGAACAGGTCGATCCGGGACCGCAGCCGGCCCGGCATGTTCGTACGCCGGCACTTGGAGGCGTGCGTGCTGACGTATCTGGCCGAGGAACTGCGGACCGGCGACATCGCTGTGACCGGCGCGCAGGCGTACGCGAACTGGGCTGATCAGCTGCTGTCCCCGGACGAAGTCGCCGCGATGCTGCCGGGCTTCTGTGCCGAGGTCGGTATCCCGGCGACAGCCGCCGGGTTCCGCGCGGACCTGCACGAGCGCCTCGACGCGCAGTGCCGGGCAACCGACAGCGCGTATCCGGACCTGGCCGACTTCACCATCGACGAGCTCGGCCGTCCATCGCTCAAGCAGCTGCGAGCGGCGCCGCCCACACCGTCGGCGCAGGCCATCGCGCTCGCCGTGCGGGACCGGATGCCGGAGCGCACGCTGATGGGGATCCTGGCCCGCACCGGGCACTGGCTGGACTGGTGGCGCCGGTTCTCGCCCGTGTCGGGTTCGGATCCGAAGCTCAAAGACCCGTTCGTGCGCTACATCCTGACCACGTTCACGTACGGCACGAACCTGGGGCCGGCGCAGGCCGCCCGGCACATCGCCGGGGTCAGCGCCCACGAGCTGGCCACCACGTCGGCGCGGCACGTCACGATCGGCAAGCTGAACAAGGCCATCGCCGACGTCGTCGATGCGTTCACCGAGCTGGACCTAATCAAGGTGTGGGGCGACGGATCGGTGGTCGCCGCGGACGGTACCCAGGTGGACACGTTCATCGACAACCTCCTGGCGGAGACGTCGATCCGGTACGGCGGCACCGGCGGGATCGCGTACCACTACGTGTCGGACACCTACATCGCGTTGTTCTCCAAGTTCATCCCGGTCGGGGTGTGGGAGGCCGTGCACATCATCCAGGGCCTGCTCGACCAGCAGTCCAAGGTGCGGCCGGGCACGATCCACGCCGACACCCAGGGCCAGGCGCTGCCCGTCTACGCGCTCGCGCATTTGTGCGGGTTCGAGCTGATGCCGCGGGTGCGTAACTGGAAGGATCTCAACTTCTACCGCACGTCGGCGGCCACCCGGTTCCGGCACATCGAGGCCCTGTTCGGCGAGCCCGGCCGCAACGTCATCGACTGGGACCTGATCGAACGCCACTACGACGACCTGATGCGGATCGTGCTTTCCGTCGCGGCCGGGAAGATCTCATCCGTGACGTTGCTGCGCCGGCTGTCGACCTACTCCCGGCGCAACAACTTCTACAAGGCCTTCCGCGAGGTCGGCCGGGTCATCCGCACGATCCAGCTACTGCGCTACCTGTCGGACCCGCAGCTACGCCGGCGGACCACCGCGGCGACCAACAAGGTCGAGTCCTACAACAACTTCTCCGCCTGGTGCCGATTCGGCAACGAGGGCCGCGTCCGCGACAACGACCCCGCCGAGCAGGAGAAACACATCAAGTTCTCCACCCTGCTGACCAACGCGGTCATCTTTCACACCACCCTGGACATGATGAGCGTGCTCCGGCAACTCGCCGGTGAGGGCTGGGAGATCAAACCGGAGGACCTGGCCGTGCTGTCGCCGTACCAGACGATGCGGATCAACCGGTTCGGCGTCTACGCCACCGACGAGATCACCATCACCCCCGAGCAGTACGACGCGCACCTACCCGACATCGACCTCACCATCCCGGAGCCCGTACCGTCACCCGCCCGGTGACGGTCGCCGAATGAGCTCGGTGGTGCCCGGCGGCCGCTGCGTGATCCTGACGTGGGCGGGGAGGACTGGTCCCCTGATGGCTCGCCGCCCTCAAGTCTGGGCGTGCTGGGTGGGCGAGGTGTCGGGTGTTGGCTTGTACGGCCAAGATGGCGGATGTGCGTATGTCCCGGCTGTTCTCGATGGTGCTGCTGCTGCAGGCGCGGGGAGCTATGACCGCAGCGGAGTTGGCGGGTGAAGTAGGCGTCTCAGAACGGACTGTCTACCGCGACATCATCGCATTGGCCGCTGCGGGGGTGCCGGTCTACGCCGAACAGGGACGACACGGCGGCTACCGACTTGTCGATGGCTACCGCACCCGGCTAACCGGACTCAGCCGGGCTGAGGCTGAGGCATTGTTTCTGCTCGGTCTGTACGGCCCGGCGCGAGACATGGGGCTCGGCGATGTGCTGGCCACCGCCCAGCTCAAGGTCAGCGCGGCGCTGCCAGCCGAGTTGCGTGATGCGGCGGCGCAGGCGGCGCAACGCTTCCACCTCGATGTGCCGGGGTGGTTTCACGACAGCGACCCGCCGCCTGCGCTGAGCGTCTTGGTCCGCGCGGTGTGGCAGGACCTGACGGTGATCCTTCGTTACCATCGACATGACGAGGTGACGCGCACCGTGCAGCAGCCCTACGGCGTGGTCCTCAAGGCGGGGATCTGGTACCTCGTCGCGCGGGTCGGCGCGGACCTGCGGGTATACCGCGTCGACCGAGTCGTAGGCGTCGAGGTCACTGATCAGCGGTTCGTCCGCGAGGAGTCTTTTGACCTGCCGGCAGTGTGGGCTGAACGGGCGGCGCAGTTCGTCCGCGGGATACTCGCCGAGCAGGTGACGGTACGACTGAGTCAGGCCGGGCTGCGGGCGTTACGGTTCGCCGTCGAGCCGCCCGCGGTGCAGGCGGCCACCGCCGCGGCGGGCGGACCCGACGAACAGGGCTGGGTGGTCACTCGCCTGCCCGTCGAGTCCGCCGAGGTCGCCTACGACCAGCTGCTACGCCTGGGCCCGGAAGTGGAGGTGCTGGCGCCTCAGCCGTTGCGCGAGCAGATGCGGGTTGCGGCACAGCGGCTGGCCGACTTGTATCAGCGGTAGCCGGTGACGTCCGCCGGCTTGCCGGCGTCCTGGACCTCGACCAGGTACCGCCAGCAGTCCGGGCGACTACCGTCGAGATCAGTGAAGCCGTAGACCTGAGCCAGCTGCCCGCTGGACAGCGACTGCCCGTTCCACCGGGCGATGTCCGGGTCGGCCGCGAGTGCGGCGACCGCCCGGCCGACGAAGGCGGGGCTCTCCGAAATCGCGAAGTGAGGTTCGGTGGCCGTGGCGTCGTACCAGTTGGCCTCGGTGACCCCGAAGTGCTCCAGCATGATCTCCGAACGCATCCAGCCCGGCGTCAGGGCCACCGCGGTGGCACCGAACGAGGCCAGCTCCTGAGCCTGGGCGAACGCCATGCGCAGCACCGAGGTCTTGGCCAGGTCGTAGAAGAACGACACCCGGTAGTTCGTACGGTTGTACTCCGCGGTGCCGTCGGTCATCTCGACTACCAAGCCACCCGGTCGGCGGATCAGCAATGGCAGCGCGAAGTGGCTGGTGATGACGTGGGTATCGACCGCCAGCCGCAAGATGTGCAGGCCGGTTTCCAGGGGGTGTTCCCACAGCTTCTGGTCCCAGCTGAACAACAGCTCCGCACCCCAGATGTTGTTGACCAGGATGTCCAGGCACCCCTGCTCAGCATCGACGCGCTCCACCAGCGCACGCACCTGCTCCGCGACGAGGTGATCGATCTGGACAGCGATCCCCCTACCACCGGCCGCAGTCACCAGCTCAGCAGTCTCCTCGATCGTCTCCGACCGGTCCATCTCCGATCGATGCGCGCGGGTACTGCGGCCGGTGGCATACACCGTCGCCCCGCGGGCACCAAGCTGCACGGCAATCTGGCGCCCCGCACCGCGAGTCGCCCCAGCTACCACAGCAACCTTGCCTGCCAAATCAAGATCCATGACGGAGACCTTGACAGAAAAACCTGACGGGACATGTCAGCCTTTCATAGTCGCTCCTGACGGTGAACGCTAACGTTCGTTCGCGATACACCCTGGCGGCATGGACGTTCGCCCAGGCCGGCCTTGTAACACAACCCGTGTCCGCGCCTTCGTAACGCTTTCAGAGGTTCGCGATACAATCAGGGTCATGCGGATCGGCTACGGGCGGGTCTCCACCCGCGACCAGAACCCCAACGCCCAACACGACGCGCTCACCGCGGCCGGCTGCGAACAGATTTACGTCGACAAGGCGTCCGGCAAACTCGCCCGCCGCCCCGAGCTCGACAAGGCGCTGCTGGTCGCCCACCGACCCGGCGACCAACTCGTGGTCACCAAGCTGGACCGGCTCGGCCGCTCGCTGGAGAACCTCATCGACCTGTCCGCCCAGTTGCAGGATCGCAACGTCGACCTGGTCGTGCTCGACCAGAACATCGACACGTCCACCGCGATGGGCCGGATGTTCTTCCAAATCCTCGGCTCGATAGCCGAGTTCGAGCACGCGCTGATGTCCGAACGCACCCTCGACGGCTTGGCCGCCGCCCGGGCCCGCGGTCGCACCGGCGGGCAGAAACCCAAACTGACCCCGCGTCAGGCAAAAATCGCCCAGCAGATGTATGAGGAGACCGGACCCGACGGACGCCGGGTACACACCGTCGAGCAGATCGCCGCCGAGTTCGGCGTCACCCGGCCCACCATCTACCGTCACCTGGCCAAGCTGCCCGCCGAAGCCATCTGAACAGCGGAAACCATAAGCAGAGCGCAGGTTACCGCCCCTTGCGGCCGCACCTTGGCGCTCACCCCATCAAGGCGCGTTACCGCCTATTGCCGGTTTCCGCCGTACCTTGGCTGTACCCCTTCCTAACCGGCGCACAGTACCGGCCGGCCCACGACGTAGCACCAACCGTTTCCGGTCTTCAGCGTCGTACTGGCCAGTCGAAGCCGAACTGCTGCCGGGCGGCTTCGTGCTGCCGCCGGTCAGGCACTGCTGGCGGCGCGACGAAAACACCGCACAGCCGCAGGCCAGTGACCAGCCCTCCCCATCCGCCCGGTTGATCCAACAGATGCGGCGGGTGGCCGAGTCCCACGAACCAGCACTTCGTTAGCTATTTATATTTATATAGAGACGTATGGGGGAGTGTGGATTTAACGGCCCTGTCTCACTTTCGGTGGTGACGGAGGGTGTTGCTATGCGAGGAGGATGCGGTGGCGGAGCAGGGTGAAGCCTGCTCGTCCGTGCATTTGGCGTGCGATCCGTTTGGTCTTGGTGTTGACGCCTTCGGTGGGGCCGTTGCTGTAGGGAAGCGTGAGCGCGGCGTTCACGGCGTCGCGGTCGCGTTCCAGGCCTCGGGTGAAGGCGTGCAGATGAGGTAGGTCGACCGCGCGGACCTGGACGATCCAGAGCGAGAGCCGGTCGGCGTTTCCCGGCTGTGGCGTCAGGAGTGCGGCGAAGCGTCCGACTGCGGCGGCCAGTTGGGTCATCTCTGGGCAGGCGGCGGTGAGCCGTGCCAGGAGATCACGGTGCTCGGGTTTGAGGTTGCCGGGCCTGGTGAGGATCATCCGGGCGAGCCGGCGCGGGGAGATGTGGCTGCGGTCTGCGTCGGCGCGGCCCTGGTTGATGTACTTGTGCAGCCGGTTCAGACAGCCGGTGAACCCGAGTGCCTTGATCTCTTCGAAGAGGTGCTTGACGCCGACGCCGGGGTCCTCGGCTCGACGTTTGCGCAGGTGTTCACGGTAGGGGTCGACGAGGCCGGCACGGTATTTGGGGACGCGGAGCATCCGCTCGGGTCGGTCGGCTCGCGCGTAGCGTTTGACGGTGTTCAGAGCCAACTGCAGGCGACGGGCGCATTCGAGTAGGCCGACGCCCTGATCGAGCAGGTCATGGACCTGATGCCAGCGTTCCAGGGTCGTCTGCGCGCGGGGCCCGTCGTAGATGGGCGCGTCCAGTACGGTCACCCAGCAGGAGCTGTGCGCCTTCACCTCGCTCAAGGTCGCTTCGCAGAGGTTGTGCCACAGATGCCACCTGTCCGCAACCTGCACCGCATCGGGCACCGCACGGCGGATGGCCTCGGCGTAGGTAGCCGAGCCGTCGCGGCACACCACCTCGACGCCGGGATGCTCACGCAGCCACGCTTCGAGGGTGTCGGCGGTGCGGTCGGGCAGCACCTCAATCCGCTCATGGGTCTCGGCGTCGATCACCACGGTGGCATAGCGGTGCCGCCGGCGCAGAGCAAAATCGTCAACGCCGATCACCCGCGGCGTCCGCCCGGTGGGCAACGGGATGCGCAGCAGGGCGCGCAGGGCGGTGTGACGGGACAGGCCCATGGCCAGTATCGCCAGCAAACGCGACCCTGCCCGACCCGCTAACTCCTTGACGACGGCTTTGACCTGCCTGTTCAAACGGACAGTGCGGCGTTGGTATCGCTCCAGCACCCCGGGAACCTGCTCGCGGAAGGTGTGGTGGCAGCCGCGCGTGGGGCACACCAGACGCCGCACCCGCACACGGACCACCACCCGCCGCCCGTCGACCGGAACATCGGCCACCGTCCGCCAGTGATAGCCGTGAACCCTTCCCGACGAGGCCCCGCACACCGGGCAGACCGCGGTGTCCTGCGGCGTCCGGGCCCGCACCACGATCCGCTCACCCTCGTCGACCACGTCCTCGATGACCAGCGGGGACAGCCCCGAGAACACCGCCTGCACAAGCCTATTGACGTCCTCCACAGAGGAGACAACGACCCCTGCGACCCTCCGTCACCGCTGAGTAGGCCCGGGGCGCGGTGTCGGGATTGCTCCCGGTCCGTTTCCCCGAGCCTCTCGCCGAACCGGACGTGCATGTCTCCACGCATCCGGCTCTCCACGGTTTCCGTCGTCAGGCGTTCACGGTGGTAGACCACGGACTGGGGATTCTGGTTGCGCGCCAGCGGTACCGGGTGACCGGTATCGCCGCGATGGGACGCAACTCGATCTCGCCCGCGCTGATCGGTCGCCACCGCCCGACAGGGGTGACGAAGTGTCGGCGGACGTCCGTCCACGACCAGCGGTGCCGGGCGATCAGCATGCGTATCACCCGTTTCCAGATGAAGTTGTCTAACATGCTGAAGACGTTCTTCGCCACGGCGTGCCGGAAGTAGTTGGCCCAACCGTGCGCGACCAGGTTGAGTCTGGTCAGCACGGTCCCGAGGTCCTGCTGTGATGTCCTGCGTGTCAGCGCACGGACCTTCGCCTTCAGCGACCGGATCGGCCGCTTTGCGATGAAGGTGTACACGTGCCACTTGTTCGTGCCTCGCTTACGGCGCCACTGGATGTGAAACCCCAGGAAGTCAAACCCGTCGCTCAGGTGCACCACCCTCGTCTTGGCTGGTGACAGCCTCAGTCCGAGCGGCGCGAGCATCGTCGCGACGTCCTCGCGTAACGCCTGTGCGTGGTCCTCGCCGCCGTGGACGAGGACGACGAAGTCATCGGCGTAGCGCACGAGGCGCCACGTCGCTTCGCCGCGTTTGCGCAGTTGGGCTCGGCGGTACTCACTGGCCATCGTCGCGTCCGGCCGCCACCCGGCCATCAGATGCTCGTCGAGCACCGTCAGCGCGATGTTGGCCAACAACGGGGACAGGATGCCACCCTGCGGCGTGCCGGTGTGGGTGTCCCGCCGGTCACCGAGTTCGGTGAGGATCCCGGCTTTGAGGAACGCCTTCACCAGTGTCAGAACGCGTTTGTCCTTGATCCGTGTCCGGACCCGGTCCATCAACGCGACGTGGTCGATCGAGTCGAAGCACGCCTCGATGTCCGCGTCCAGGACCCACCGGTACCCGTGGGTGCCGTAGTAGTGGATCTCCGCTATCGCGTCCTGCGCCCGCCGCTTGGGCCGGAACCCGTACGAGACCGGCAGGAAGTCGGCCTCGAAGATCGGTTCCAGCACGAGCTTCAGCGCCGCCTGCACGACCCTGTCCGCAACTGTGGGAATACCCAGTCTGCGGACCTTGCCTGACCCGCCCGGTTTCGGGATCTTGCGTTCCCGCACCGGCAGCGGCCGGAACGTGCCCGTCTTCACCTGGACACGCAGGTCGTCCAGGAACCCCGGAACACCGATGTGCCGCTCGACGTCAGCGACGGTCATACCGTCCACGCCGGCAGTTCTGGCTCCCAGGTTGCCCGCGACCCGGCTATACGCCACAAGCAGCGTCGCCGGGTCGTGCACGAGGTTGAACAGGTCATCGAACCGGCGGCCCGGACCGGCCGCCGCCCAACGGTGAAGCTTGGCCTGCATCTCCGCTACCCGCCGGACCGGCCCAGCCGGTTCGGTCAGAGCACCGCCATTCAGCGGCGCGTCTTGCGGCATTGCAGTCTCCTTCCCTCCGCGAAACCGCTGCCGCCCTTCGCCATGTGGCCGGCTTTCCCGGTCTCGGACTACTACGGCGGCTCCGCCCCACCCGGCCCGTTCAGCGGTCGGTGCACCTATCCCGACCGCCGGGCTGGCCGCCCGCCGGCCGGGAACCGCGACCAGGTGGTTCCCGTGTTCACTGTGGTTCGCTCATCGAAGGAGGAGCCCGACTGCGTCCCAGTGGCATCGCCATGAGTACGCCGCAGACCTTCCTCATAGCCTCTCAGACCAGCTCTTACTGGACGTTTGCTTCATCTTCGGGCCGGTAATGGCCGATTCGCGCCTCGACCTCGGTAGCGCGAAATGCCCGACCCGACCTAGAAAGAAAACATATCGGTGGACATAGGCCTACCCGGTTTCAACGCATATCGCCCCGGGATCGTGTCTGGTTCACTTTCATCCCGCACTGACGGACATGACGTCCGCCAGGTCGAGGCCCCGACACCGTACGCCTGCTTCATGACCGAACGGCGCCCCTACCCGTCCGACCTGTCCGACGCCCGCTGGGCCCTGATCGCACCCCGCCTAACCGCCTGGCGGCAAGCCCGCACCGACGCCGGCGTCAGCGGACGTACCCCCACCCACGACCTGCGCGACATCTTCAACGCCATCCTCTACATCAACCGCACCGGCATCGCCTGGCGCTACCTACCCCACGACTTCCCGCCCTACCGCACCGTCTACGGCTACTTCGCCGCCTGGAGCAAAGAAGGCATCTTCACCGAACTCAACTACCAGCTCACCGGCCTCGTCCGCGACCACCACGGCCGCACCACCGAACCCACCGCATCCATCATGGACAGCCAGAGCGTGAAGACCTCCACCAACGTCCCACTATCCACACAGGGCACCGACGCCGGAAAGAAAGTCGTCGGCCGCAAACGCGGCATCCTCACCGACACCCTCGGCCTCCTCCTCGCCGTCACCGTCACCGCCGCAAGCGCCAGCGACAACACCATCGGCATCAACCTGCTCAACCAGGCCACCACCACCCACCCCACCCTCACCAAAACCTGGGTCGACGCCGGCTTCAAAAACCGCGTCGTCGAACACGGCGCCGCACTCGGCGTCGACGTCGAGACCGTCACCAAAGACCCCCAGGCCAAAGGCTTCAGCGTGGTCAAACGGCGATGGGTCGTCGAACGCACCATCGGCTGGCTCATGCACCACCGCCGACTCGTCCGCGACTACGAAGCACGACCCGACAACTCCGCCAGCATGATCACCATCGCCATGATCGACAACCTCGCCAAACGCCTCACCACCGAAACCACCCCAACCTGGCGAGAACCCCTACAACCCCAACACACACAAAATACGTGAATCAGACGTCCTCTTATACACCGACCTGGAAGATCCCCACCGCTTCGGTATACGGCAGGAAAGCACCGCGCCCGACCCACATCCACCAGGTTCGAGTCGGTGTCACTGTTGAAGGACGTAAGACGCCGGTTCCTCGCGTACTCCTCTTCGACTCGCTAGCCGAACCCGCCCCATCTGGCAGTACTGGCACGTCCCGGCGTTGTCAGGGCTGCTCCCACCCTCCCCGGCACCACCCGGATCAGGCTGCCCCCAGCTACATCAACCTGCTGCGACAGGCCAAAGGCGGTGGTCTCTCACCTCCACTCGAACCAACAGCACCTCACGGCGCAAACCGAATATGAGACAGGGCCGCTAGCGAGACAGCCCCCCAGCCGATGATCTCAGGGTGCTCCATGGGTGCTCGGACGTCGGGGTACTGACACGGACGTACAGGGATGCAGCCGGATTTGAGGGTCTCGGCGAGGGCGTCCAGTAAATCGAAAGTGTGGATATGTGGGGGCTGTGGGGCGCGGACCTGCGGGGATTCAGCGGGACGCGGAGGGACTGGGCTGGACACGGCCGGATAGATTTCCTGATAGAGTAAGAATCGGAGGGGATTAGATTCCACTTCGGACTACGGATCAGAAGGTTAGGGGTTCGAATCCCTTCGGGCGCGCAAGATCGTAAGGCGCTTGACCTGCAAGAACATGGGTCAAGCGCCTTTGCTTTTTCATCCCTAATGGACGGTTGGGTGCTCGGTGGGTGCTCGTGCGACGAGCATCCCCTCCGTCCGCTCCGTCCCGGTGGCAGCCCGTCCTGTCCCAATGGGTTTTGATCATGGTTTCTCCTCTCGCCCTACGAGCCCAGACAACGAGACGGTGAGGCCGGCCGGGCTTCCTGGTCGGGGATCGCGGCGCTGGCGGTACGTGTACCTGCCGAAAGTGTCATCCGGGCAGGTCAGGCGGCATGTTCGTACTCGTGGAGGATGCCGCCGAGGCGGTCACGTCGGTGGATGTTCAGGTGGATGAAACGGTCCGGGTCGGTGATCGGTTCGGGCAGTGGCGCGAGTGGCCGGGCGTTAGCGATGCCCTGATGAGGGCGATGCTCGTTGTAGAAGACCTCGTACTCGCGGAGCGCGTGTAGCAGGTGCCGCTGGTGGAGGATCAGGGTCTGGTCGAGAAGTTCACGCCGGCAGGTCCGGACCAGCGTTCCATCACCGCGTTCATCCTGGGTACCCAGACTCCGCTGAGGACCATGTCGATACCGGCGTCGGCGAGGATGGTGTCGAACAGGGCCGGGTACGTGCCGTCCCTGTCACGGATCATGTACTTCACCTGGCAGCCGGCGTCCTCCAGGTCCGTCACCAGGTTGCGTGCGGTCTGGGTCACCCAACCTGCGGTCGGGTGCGCTGTCACGCCGAGGACTCGGATGCGGCCTGTGGCGTGCTCGATGATGGCCAGGACGTAGAGGCGGCCGCCGGTCAGGGTGGTCGTCTCGAAGAAGTCGGCGGCAATGACGGCGTGGGCCTGGGAGCGTAGGAACGCCGCCCAGGTGCCGCTGGTGCGCTGAGGTGCCGGATCGACGCCCGCGGCTTTCAGGATCTCCCAGACGGTGGACGCGGCGACCTTGACGCCCAGCACGAGCAGTTCGCCGTGGATACGGCGGTATCCCCAGGTGCTGTTCTCCGAGGCCAGACGCAGAACCAGCCGGCGGATCGACCGGACGGTTCGTAGCCGCCCGGCCTGGTGAGGCCGGCAACGGCGGGCGCGCCGCCGGGCGATCAGGTCCCGGCGCCAGCGCAGCACGGTATCCGGGCGCACCAGCAACCACAGACGGTTGCGCACGGTTCGCGGCAGCGGGTACAGCAGGGCCGCCAGCCACGCCCGATCCGCCGGGGTGAACCGGACCCGGTCGCCGTGCAGGTGCCGTTCAAGCGCCATGATCTGGTGCCGCAAGGCCAGGATCTCGACGTCCTTGTCGCGGTCACTCATCGACACAAGCCGCAGCAGGGCCAGAGTGTTGGCCACGCCGAGGTAGGTCAGTCCGAACAGCACACCCCTAACGTCGCGCAGCGCTCGACGTCGACCACTGTCGCGATTCAGCCCCCCGAACCCCCGCCGGAACCGACCGCTCCAGGCTTGCTGATCAACAAGCTGCGACCAGGAGGGATGAGGTTTTCGGCATCCACAGGGCCGGAACCCGCCCCTCGGTCAGGACCGCGCCCCGCACCACCTTGCCGTCCACGGCGATGACCCGCCGCACCGGCGGCGGCGCCACCGGTAGCCGGGAGCACAGCCAGTCGGCCCAGACCGCGGTCAACGTCTCGGCGTCAACGCGGACCAGCAGCCGCCACAGGGTGGTCAACACCGGCACCCGATCGGTGAACCCGAGCCGACTCCATGCTGGCGCGTCGAGATCCTCGACCCAGTCGCCGAACGCGGCGAACGTGCTCGCCCCGGCCATCACCGCGCACACCGCGTCCGCGAGCACACTCGCCAAGGGATTCCGAACCCCTCACGGGTCACGCGGGTCAGGCACCCGCGCCAGAGCCGTCATCAGGCCATATGTCTCACCGCCAGCGGGCCGGGAGTCGGTCGGGGCGGGGGCGTGCTGACGGATCACCTCGATCCCGTCTCGCTTTACCCTCCACACCGGCCACCTGGCCGTACGGCCAGGTGAGACGCACCTCAACCGACTACGCAAAGCCCCTGGACCGTGGGTGACGCGGGCGGTGAACCGATCGGTGGGGGCAGCACCGCGGCGACCGTGAGAGATCAGCCGGCACGTACGGCGCTGGTGGCGGTGTGTAGGACCCGGGCTGTTCCCGGAACGTTCGACGAGCCCAATCGGACACACCCATCGACCAACTTCACTTATTGCTGAATGGACGCAAGGACCGTGGCGCAGTCGAGTAGTTACCGGTGCTGCGGTAAAGCCGGAAGTGTAAATCCTATTTCCCGTGACGGGCCTCGGCCGACCCTGGAACCGCGCGAGCGACAACGACGCCACGGTGACGCAAGTCACCCGACTTCAAATAGTTACCGTGCGTGTCAGACCACTATCTCCGATCTACGTAAACACTCCAGAAAATCACGGAGTGTGAAACTTTGTGAAGCCGTTGTTTCTGCAATGTGGTATCGACACCAGGAGCGCTCCGCCAGCATCTATCGGCGATTAGAAACCAGAGCGGGTTCGCTGTAATATTCCTTCATCGCAAGCACCATTGCCCGTACCGCACCCGACGCGCATCAGCACCCGCCATACCGTCGTCGAAAGTGATTCACGCCACAAGGGAGTTGAGCATCGAATGGCGGAGCCAGCAATCAGTAGCGCCGTTAATGCTCGCCATTTCGGTCGACACGGGAAATCAACCACGATCCTCTCCCGACCTGCGCAGAACCCAAAGGGAAGCAATATGTGAATTGGCCCGGACGAAGACCTCGCCGTCCTCATAACGCACGCCAGAGTGGTGCTAACCGTGGGGCACACAGACATCATCCACAGTTGGTACCAAACCTTGCTCCCACCAGGCATCCGTCACCCAGGATGACGACAGGAGCGCCTGCCGCGACACCCACGCCCCGCTCTCCGGTCACGTGCGGCAAGAGTACGTGGCACCGTTTGGCATCGAGGTTCACGCCCACCTCTTCGCCCCAGTCATCAGGTCGGTTTCTCCACCACGTGATCAGGCACCCGCGGAAGTCAGGTGCAACCCTCATGCGTGCGCAGACAGAACCAGAAAGCGATCAACAGATAGGCCTGACGTGCAGGTTGCCGGCCGCGAGGTTCCGCGTTGGATCAGCCAAACTCGCCGACGACGCAAACTGCTCCAGCCCACCCAGCATACCGGCCGGCCCGCGAAACGAATTCTGCGCGACGAGAGGCACGAATACGTGCCGCAGGTTCATGCGCTCGCCGTTCGACCGCGAGCCGATTGATTATTGCTTTTCGTACGGAGGATGGTCGCAAAAAGCCGCCCTGGACGCTACGCCCAGCGGGACGTCGCATGCCGATCAACACGCACTATCCGAGGAGGAAGGTTGTCAACTGTCGCCATTGAAACCGACGTTACAAAATGGCGAGCTATGGGGGCCAAGGCGTCCAATCTGGCGGCGATGAGGAACCTTGGTGTTCATGTTCCGCGCTGGAGCGCAGTTTCCAGCGATGTCTTCACCGCCTTCCTGGAACGCGTCGAAGGCATCGACGTGTTGCTGACCCAGGGCACCGAGGAACCGGAGCGCGTCGCGGCCGAGGTCACCCGACGGATGCGGGCGACCGTGCTCCCCGACCACCTCGCCGACCCGATCCAGGCGGCGTACCAGGCCGCCGGCGGCGGCCGGGTCGCGGTGCGCTCGTCCGGCCTGGAGGAGGACGGCGACAGGTACTCCTTCGCCGGCCAGTTCGACACCTTCCTCAACGTCAGCGAGGCCGACGAGGTCCTGGACCGGGTCAAGGACTGCTGGGCATCGGCCTTCTCAGCGCGCTCGCTGACCTACCGTCTGCGCAACGGCCTGCCACTGCGCGCGACCGGCATGGGGGTACTCATCCAACAGATGGTGCGCTCGGAGGTCAGCGGCGTGTTGTTCACCGCCGATCCGGCTACCGGTGCCGGCGACCGGTACGTGGTCAGCGCTGTCTACGGCCTCGGCGAGGGCATCGTCTCCGGCGCTGTCGACGCGGACACCGCGACCCTCGAAGCGGCCACCGGTACGGTTCTGGCGACCGAGCTCGGCGACAAGTCGGAGCGCTACGAGCCCGCGGCCGGCGGCGGCGTCGAAGCCGTCGAGGTACCGGACGCTGACCGGGCGCAGCTGTCGCTCGACCGGGTCGACCTTGGCACGTTGTGGGAGGCAGGCCGCGCCATCAGCGACGCCTTCGGTGCACCGCAGGACATCGAGTGGGCGGTCGCGGACGGCCAGCTGTGGATCCTGCAGAGCCGACCGATCACCACCGTGCCGACCGCGAGCAGGCCGGTGGGTGAGCTACGGATCTGGGACAATTCGAACATCGTGGAGAGCTTCCGGGGAATCACGTCCCCGCTGACCTTCACGTTCGCCTCGACGGTCTACGGCGCGGTGTACGAGAGCTATGCCCGATCCCTGCACGTGCCCGAGAAGCAGCTCGCGCAGATGCACGAGTGGTTGCCCGCGCTACTCGGCAGCTTCCACGGTCGCGTCTACTACAACCTCATCAACTGGTACCGCCTACAGCGGATCGCGCCCTTCTACGATGTCAACCGCAAGCTGCTCGAGGTCGCCATGGGCGTGGACGAGGCGCTGCCGGACGAGATCGCCGAAGGGCTGTACCCGTACGAGTTCGACTCGGCCTGGCAACGCCGACGCGCACGAGTTGTCACCTACACGACCTTCTTCTGGAAGTACCTGCGCATGGACCGTGACGTCACGCGGTTCGTCGCCTACTTCTACGAGCAGTACGCGATCTTCGACAAGCGCGACTACGCCGCGATGCCCGCCGACGAGGTGTACCGGGCGTTCCAGGACCTGATCCGCAGCCTGAACAGGCGGTGGGGTCCGATGCAGATGCTCGACTCCACGATTCTGCTGTCGATGGGCATCCTCACGATGCTCGGCCGGCGGTGGCTGCCGCACGCCCCCGAGTGGCTGACGTGGGCCGCCGCTCGGCCCGGCGCCGACGTGGAGTCCGCCGAGCCGGCCCGCGAGTTGGCCGCGCTGGCGGCCACCGTCAAGGCCGACGACGAGTTGCGCCACCTGGTGACGGAGACCGACCCGGCGGCGATACCCGGCGCGCTCGCGGCTGCCGGGCACACCACCTTGCTCGCGGCCGTCGACGCCTACGTGGAGGCGCACGGCTACCGCAGCCCCGACGAGCTCAAGCTGGAGGTGCCGGACCTACACGAGGATCCGTCGAGTCTGTACCTGATGCTGCGCGACGCGCTACAGGCTCCGCCGGAGACAACGAGCGGCGACAGCGCGCAGGAATATCTCGACCAGCACCTGCGGGGGCCGCGACGCTGGATCTACGAACTGACCCGCCGCAAGGTGTCTCGGTCACTGGCGGCGCGCGAGCGGCTGCGGTTCTGCCGGACGAAGGCGTTCGGCTCGGCCAAGCGGATGCTTCGCGCACTCGGCCGGCACCTGCAGCAGGTCGGGGCGATCGAGCGGTTCGAGGACGTGTTCCTGCTGCGCCTCGACGAGCTTGCCGGGGCATACGAGGGCAAGATCGCTCACGACGAGCTACGCGACATCGTGGCGGCGCGTCGGCGCACGCAGGACCGACAGGCAACGATGTCCGCCCCACCGCGCTTCCGGACGTACGGCGCGCCCTACTGGGAGGGCAATCTCGAGGCCGCCGGTTGGAGCGTCGGCCGGGCCACCCGCACCGGCGTCGGTGAACTGCGCGGGACACCATCGTCCCCGGGCGTCACGACCGGGCGGGTCGTCGTCACGACGCGACCTCAGGACGTCAACGGCGGCATCATCGTGGCCTACAGCACCGACCCGGGGTGGGTCGCCGCACTACCGTCAGCGACCGGACTGATCATCGAGCGGGGAAGCCCGCTGACCCACGTCGCGATCGTGGCGCGCGAGCTGGGCGTGCCGACGATCGTCAAGGCCAAGGGTGCCACCCAGGAACTGGAGACCGGCATGACCGTCCGGATGGACGGCGGCACCGGCACGATCACGATCCTCAACGACACGGAGGGGACGTCCGCGTGACCACCACCCTGGCTTTCAGCGATGTGCGCAACTGGCTGGTCGATCCCCGGACCGACAAGGGGATCCGGTTCCTCGGTGACGGAGGCGACTGGGACTACCACTCGTACGCGGACCTGTCTCTCGCGGCACGACGCAGCGCGGCGGCGATGACCGCTGCCGGCGCCCAGCCCGGGGAGGTGGTCTGCCTGCTCATGCCGACGAGCTACCCGACGCTCTGCGCGTACTTCGGGGCCTGGGCCGCGGGCCTCACCCCCTGCATGATCACCCCACCCAGTCTCACCAGCAGCACCGAGTACGTCGAGCTCGTCTCGAGCATTCTGCGTCGGGCGCAACCGGTACTGATGATCACCACCGAGCGCTACCAGGACATCGCCGACTCGGCTCTGGCCGCGGCGGACCTGCCCGGCCGCGCCTTTCTACACAGGGAGGCAGAGGAACCGGTCGAGGTTCCCAAAGCCGGCCCCGACGACCTGGCGATCCTCCAGTTCACCTCCGGCTCCACCGGCGTCCCGCGAGGAGTGCCGGTCACCTGGCAGAACCTCGCCGTCAACGTCTCCTGCACCCGGGCGTGGAGCGCCTGGGGCGAGGACGACTCGGTGGCCTCCTGGCTGCCGCTCTATCACGACATGGGCCTCGTCGGCACGCTACTCGCCGCCGTCTGTAGTCAGGCCGACCTGTGGCTGATGCAGCCCGCGCAGTTCCTGCGCGACCCGGGCAGATGGTTGGAGTGCATGACCCGGGCCACGATCACGGCCGCGCCGCCGTTCGCATACGAGTACGCGGTGGAGCGGATCTCCGCAGAGCGGATCGCCAGCTGGGACCTGTCCGGATGGCGGACCGCGTTCGTCGGCGCGCAGACCATCAACCCCGCGGTGCTCGACAGCTTCGTGGAGGCTACCGCCGCTGCGGGCTTCAACCGCGGCACGCTCACCCCTGCCTTCGGGATGGCGGAGACGACGCTCGGGGTAACCGGCACTGACCACGGTGTCCCTCCGCTGGTGGTGCAGGTGAGGCCGGACACTCTGCGATTCGGCCAGCGGGTCGAGTTGACCCGGCAGTTCCACCTCGGTGAGGAGCCGGTGCCGACACGCAACGGTTGGCTCACCGGCTGTGGCGGCCCGCGCCTCGGCACCCGGATCAGCATCGTCGACCAGGATGGCGTCGAGTTGCCGCCAGGCCATCTCGGTGAGATCAAGGTCAGCGGGGAAACGGTCACCGCGGGCTACACCAACGACGCCGACTCCGGCGGCACCCGCTTCACCCCGGACGGCCTGCGCACCGGCGACGCCGGGTTCCTCCACGCCGGCCAGCTGTTCGTGCTGGGCCGGATGGGCGACAGCCTCAAGATCCGGGGACGCAACGTCTACGTCGAGGACCTCGAGGCGGCGGTCGTCGGGGCGACCGGCCTGTCCCCCAGTCGCTGTGTGGTGATCAGCGCGCCGGAAACCGAGCGTGCCGGCGTTCTGCTGCTCGTCGAGGGCGGGCGCCGCGGCTGGGAGGAGAGCGCCTACCACACCCTCCGCTCCCGCCTGGGTGTCGAGCCGCGAGTCCGGTTCGCGGTCGGAAGCCGTGGCCTGATCCAGCACACCACCAGTGGAAAGCCACGCCGCCGTGACATGTGGCAGCGCCTCCAGGAGGGAACCCTGAAAGCGTCGATCGTCGAGCCGGAGGTCCCCGCATGATCCTCGACGAGGCCGAGATCAATTCACTCGCGGCCGAGACGCTGGAGCGTATCGGTCACCCCAGAAGTGTCGCGCTGATCCTGGAAGGCTCCATCGCCGAGGGTTTCGGCAACTCTCGCTCCGACATCGACTTCCTCCTGATCGCCGACCAGGAGGCCGACCTGCCGACGATGCCCACGATCTTCTTCATCGCGGGACGTCGGGTGGAGATCCGCACCCGATCCGTCGGCCAGATCGTGGACCACCTCCGAGAGGTCAACGGGTACGTCGAACGCACCCCGCGCCATGTCGCCACACTGGACGAGCACCTGCTCAACCGGTGCCAACGGCTACTCCGAGCGCATGTCGTGTACCGCCCGGACCTGGTCGAGAAGATCCGTGACCACCTCGCGTACGACGACTTCGCCGTCGTCATGACCAAGTGGTGGGCGGAACACGCACGGCAGTCCATCCGATACTCCATCGCGCTGCTCGCCCTGGACCAGGTGGAGTCGGCCGCCGTGTGGGCCCGGGCGGGACTTCAGCAGGCCGCCAAGAGCTACCTGGCACGCCACGGCGAGACATACTTCGAGCCGAAGTGGCTCTCGCTGCAGCTCGACCGGCTCGCCGGGGATCCGCTGGTCGAACGCTACTGGCAGACCATCAACGCGGAGCCCGGTGCCGGCGGGGAGATCGAGCACACGCGCGACTGCATACGCCTGGTCGCGGAGCTCGGCGTGCCGGGCTGCGCTGATGATCCGCAGCGGCTGGTCGTTGCACGAGTGCCGGCAGTGACCACCTGGCAGATCGACGACCAGGTACATCTGGTGCGTGACCGACGTGACGTGTTCGTCCTCGGCGACGCCGCCACACGGGTGTGGCGGTGCATCGTCTGGGGGCGACCACTCGCGGCGCTGAGGGCCGACACCGAGCGGACGGGCGTCGCCGACCCGGGTGAGCTGATCGCCGCCTACCTCCGGTACGGCCTGATCCGGATCACCTGGCAGGGTGCTCCGATCTCGCCACGGATTCCGATGGCCGCACCGCTCGGCCCCATCACCCCCGCCCCGGCGGCCAGCAGCCCGATCCTGGGTATCGCCGGCGCCGAGCCGCCGCATCCCCGCGCGATCGCGTTGCTACCGCTGCCGGCGCCGCGCTTCGCCGCCGCCGCGATGGCACTGATGTGGGGCAACTTCATGATCGAAAATGCTCTGGAGGACCTGCAGGGCGCACTCGACCGCGAACAGTGGAGGGTCGCTGCACTCACCACGGTGCGCGCGGTCAACGGCGGGCTGCGTGCCCTGCTCAGCGCGCACGGTGTGAGTCCGTTGCCGCCGGATCCCGAGCTGCTACACCGACTCGATCTGCTGTCCGACGGGCACTCGCATATCCGTGTCCTCGCCGAACGGCTGTACGCGACCGTGGCCACGACCGAGGAGGAGGCCCGGCTTCTGCTCACCCTCCTGCACGAGTACGTGACCAATATCCGGAAGGCCTCGGGCGGAGAGGCGTTCCCGTCGTCGTTCGACTCCGCGGACGGCTGGCAGCGCACCCTCGACATCGGCTACGACCTGCTGCGTCTCGGCGCATATCTGGACCAGCAACTCCCCCTCGACGAGGCGCAGGACCTGCTCTCCAGCGGCGGTGTGCAGCCGCACGCACGGGCCGGCGCCGCAGCAGCACAGGAGACGTGATGGACAACGCGTTCGACGAATCGACCGGTTACGCGATTATCGCCGCGATGGCGCCGCACCCACTCCCCCGCATCGGGGCGGAGACCCATCTGCGCGACGACCTGATGTTCGACTCGATCCGGCTGATCGAGCTGGCGATAGCCCTGGAACGGCAGTTCCTGCTGCCCTCGCTCGACCTGAACGAGTCGACGGACCTGACGACCGCCGGAGACGTCCTGAACCTGGTTCGGCAACAACTGAAGACCGGAGGAGGGGCATGAGCACGCCGAAGCGGATCCTGGTCACCGGGGCAGCCGGCCTGGTCGGCGCCGAGGTCTGCGCCCGCCTGCTGAAGGCCGGGCACCGAGTGTCCGGCCTGGTGCACCACACCCGAGTGCTGATCGCCAACAACGGCCGGGCCGTCGCGTCGGCGACGGACGACAGGGCGGGCACCGTACGGCTGGTCACCGGTGACGTCACCGTTCCACGGCTGGGCCTCGACGACGACACCTGGACGGACCTGGCGAACGGGCTCGACCTGATCGTGCATTCTGCTGCGATCACCGACTTCGGTCACCCCCGGGAGGTCTACCAGGCGATCAACACGACCGGCACGGCTCACGTGCTGGAGCTGGCCCGCGAGCGATCCACCCCGCTGGTGCACGTCAGCACCGCCTACGTGTGCGGCGAACGGGACGGCATGATCCTGGAGTCCCAGCTCGACGTCGGGCAGCGGTTCGGCAACCCGTACGAGGAGAGCAAACTCGCCGCGGAGCAACTGGTGCGAAAGGCCGCCGCGGAGAGCCTGCCAACCGTGGTGATCCGGCCCAGTGTCGTCGTCGGCGCCGCCCGCACCGGCGCGGTCCGTGACTTCAAGAACCTGTACGTCGTGCTGAAGCTCCTGTCCGAGGGTCGGATCGGCTCGATCCCGGGCTACTTCGACGCCTGCGTCGACCTCGTGCCGGTCGACCATGTGGCGGCGTTGATCACCGCTGTGGTTGACGACTTCGACCGGGCCAGGGACCGCACACTGCACGCCGTGGGATCGTCGGTGCGGATGCGCCACATCTCCGATGTGCTCGCCGAATACCCATCGTTCCACGTTCCCCGCTACATCGCCCCGGCCAACTTCGACCCTGCCATGCTGTCGGACCTCGAACGCGCCTACTGGCACCGGGTCATGTCGCTGTACGAGAGCTACTTCCGCCGCCAGCAGCACTTCGACGACACCGTCGCGGCCGGGTTCCGAGGACACAAGCGACTACCCAGCGGGCCGAACCACCTCCGGCGGATCATCGACTACGCGGTCAGGGCCGACTACCTCGGCGCGCCCCTGCCGGGCGTGGCGGAGGCCCTGAGCCGGGTCAACCAGCGATGAGCAGTATCGCGGCCTACGGACCGCCGTTCCCCGAAGGCCTGACCCACGATCCGGACAAGCAGCGTTATCACGGCACCGACAGCTACTTCCTGGAGGCGTACGAGCAGCTGTCCACGCTGACACCCGACCCGGTGCGATTCGCGTACGAGCACGCCATGCTGTTGATGAAGCCTGATGCGGTGGCGTCGCGTTCGATCGAACGTGTCATCGAATGGCTGCGCGAAGCACACTTCCGGATCGTGGCAGTGCGGCGACTGCGGATGCGCCGTGAGTCGGTCCGGGCGATCTGGCACTACCAGCTGAACCGAGCGACACCCCAGCGCTGTCTACTCGCTGACGCGCTGTGTGAACAGTCCGACTCGTTGGTGATCCTGGCCCGCCCCGCCGACCCCGTCGATGTGCCGGCCACGGTGGCGCTCAGCGTCAACAAGGGACCGGCCGATCCGGCGCGGCGCCGTCCGGGCCAGCTGCGTGCCCGGCTCGGCGACTTCGGCTTCCTCCTCAACCTGGTGCACGCCTCGGACGAGCCGGCCGACCTCGTCCGGGAGCTTGGCATCCTGCTGGAACACCGGGAGCGACGCGCACTGATCGGCCAGGCGCTGGCGAACACGGACCAGCATGATCAGACGACCGCGATCGCCCGAAAGCTGTACGCCGCTCACCCCCCGCATGACCTGGACTTCGTTGCCTCGACCCGCCGCCTGACCAGGGCTGTGCAGGACCTCCTCGCCACGACGGCCCTGCCGGACGAGGTACGCCGGGCCCTGTGTCGCACGCTGGCCTCGACGAGCAGCGAACCGGCGAGCTGGGCGCCGCTGGTCAACGTGATCTGGTCGGCGGACCTGCCGCTCAACGGTTGGGATTTCATCGTGGTGGGCTGCCACGCGGTTTCGCTCTCTCGCCCAGGGTACGGACAGCTGCTGGCCGGAGCCGATCCCGGCCGGTGGCGGTCCCTGGCCACCGTGGCAGCGTCATGAGCAGCGCCGTCGGGCAGGCCCCGGCACTGCTGCGCTACCGCGCGTTCCTGGGCGCTGTCTTCGCGCCGGGAGTGCACGTCACCTACGCAGTGCTGTGGGCGTGTGCATACGAGGCCGCCGCGGTCATGACAGCGGGGGGCGTCTGGCGGCCGTCGGTCGGGTCGCTGGTCCGAGCCATGACGATCATCGTGGTCCTGCTACACCTGCGGCTCGCCGACGAGCGTATGGACGAGTCGTACGACCGGATCCACAACCCGGACCGTCCGCTGATCACCGGTCTGGTCAGCGTGCGCGAGCTGCGCCGCGCCGGTTGGGCGACGGCCGCCCTGGCGATCGTCGTCAACGTTCCGCTCGCCCCCTGGTCGGCGGTGACCGTGGCGCTTCTCGTGGGCTACACCGAGCTAATCACTCGGCTCACGCTGCACTCGCCGAGGCTGCGTGACCGGGCGCTGCTCTACATCGTCGTGGCGTACCCGGTGCAGTTGCTGATCGGTGTCTACCTGTACACGTCCGTGACCGGCGCGAAGGTGGTACAGCCGGGGATCCGCCCAGCCCTGCTGATCATTGTGTTCGCCGCCGCGTTCCTGCACTTCGAGTTCGCCCGCAAGACAGTACGCGATCCCCGCTCCGGGGGCCGGACATACTCGGCCACCGCACTCGGGATCACCGGCAGCGGTGTGCTCACGCTCGGCTGGGCCCTGCTCGCGTGCACCCTGCTGGCCGCGATCACCGAGCCGTGGCACATGTCGGACGCGGCGCTACTGCCCTACGTGGCTCTCGTCTTCCCGGTCGCGGGCGCCTTCTCCTACCTCAGCGGCAGGGAACAGAGGTGGCCCACGTCGCTCGCCATGCTCTATCTGATCGTGCTCGACGCGGCGCTCGTCACCAGTGGGTGGCTCGGATGATGGAGATCGGCGTGGTCCTGCCCCAAGGCGAGCTGCACGGCGGGCCACGAGCCCTACGCGAGTATGCGAGCGTGGCGCAGGAGCTGGGATTCCGGCACCTCCTCGCGTATGACCACGTGCTCGGTGCCGACCCAGCCGGGCATCCGAACTGGCAGGGTGTATACGACGCGGATGATCCGTTCCACGAGCCGCTGGTGCTCTTCGGCTACCTCGCGGCGGTGTGCGACCTCGACCTGGTGACCAGTGTTCTGGTCCTGCCGCAACGACAGACCGCGCTGGTCGCCAAGCAGGCGGCCGAGATCGACCTTCTCTCCGACGGCCGGCTACGGCTGGGGGTTGGCATCGGCTGGAACACGGTGGAGTACGAGGCTCTGGGCCGGCCCATGCAGTCTCGAGGTGAGCGGCTCGACCAGCAGATCACCCTGTTGCGGTCACTATGGACACACCGGTCGGTCAGCTTCGAACACTCCGGGGAACGAATCGTCGCGGCCGGGATCAACCCACGACCGAAACGGCCGATTCCCATCTGGATTGGCGGCGCCAGCCCAGCTGCCTACCGCCGGGCGGGTCGTACCGGCGACGGCTGGATGCCCCGCCTCCAGCCCGGGCCGGAGCTCACAGCGGCCCGAATGATCGTGACGAAGGCGGCGGAGGCAGCCGGTCGACCCCCCGAGGCGATCGGCATGCACGGCCGGGTCCGCTACCTCGACGGCGGCGCGGTCGGTGTTGCCGCAGCGGCCCGCCGGTGGCGTGAAGCCCACGCCACACACCTGGCCGTGAGCACGCTCGGCGCCGGATTCACGTCGCTCAGCGAACACCTCGAAGCGCTCACCGCGATCGCCCGCACGGGACTCCTCGACGAGAACATGGAAGGGCCCAATCGATGACCGACACCCGGCTACTGACCCAGCCTCACACGACCGTCGAACCGGGGGCTGTCCATCGTCGTCATGCTGACACCGTCTTCCTCGCCGATGTCCACCCGGACGGCACGGACGGATATGTGGCGACGGCGTTGCTGCCCGAGAGCCACACGTACTATTCAGCACACACCGCGGAGGCGAATCGTCGTCTCGATCCGATGCTGCTACTGGAGGCCTGCCGGCAGGTCGTCATCTACATCGGCCACAACAGCCTCGGCCTGGCCAACGACACCCGATTCCTGATGGACTCCTGCGAGATCTCCGTGCCGGCCGACGCGTATGTGCAACGGCCCGACGGCGGTTCGACCACGCTGACGATGCGCGTCACCGTAGCGGCGGTCCGGGTCGGCAGCCGGCTCCGCGCGTTCACGTCCCGGTACGAGCTGTCACTCGGTGCGGTGCCGATCGGATCAACAGTCATCACCTCGTCGGTCGTGTCCCCGGCCGCCTACACGCGGCTGCGCCGCCGGGCTTGCGGCGGGTCACCGCCGCCTTGGTCCGACCAACTGTGCCCGTACCTGGACGGGGCGGTTTCCCCCTCGACTGTCGGCCGCCTTGTACCCGCCGACGTGCTGTTGGCCGAGGTTCGTTCTGACTCGGATAAGACCACCGCACGGGTGCTGCTGCCTTTCGACCACCTGGGCTTGTTCGACCACCGGCAGGACCACGTTCCGGGAACCCTCCTCATCGAGGCGGCCCGTCAGCTCGGCGCCGCACTCAGTCCCGAGCCAGACGCGGCGGTGATGACCGGGCTTGCCGGCACGTTCGATGCGTTCGTCGAACTGGACGCTCCGGTGCACCTCGTGGCCCGGGCAGGCACGACTGACGATGAGCGGTCGGTCGAGGTGGTGCAGGGCGGCACCGTGCTCGCAACGATCAAGGTTGCTACCTCCCGAGCACACAGCGGGCCGCCAAGGTGATCATCGATGGCACCCTGTCGACGACACGGCCCACGTAGCGAGGAACAGCGTGTGCCGTGCCAGAACTCTGTTTGTGGCTGTGAGCTGGCGCTTTGAAGATCTGGTCAGGCTGCCCGGTGGTATTCGTTGATCACGCCGCCGAGGCGTTGTCGCGTCGTATCCGAGTGTCCATGGCGATGACGACGGCCGAGTCGTGGTTCGGTGGTCGCTGTTGCCGGCCTTGATGCGGGCGGTGATTGTTGAAGTGGTTCACGTACTCGCCGACCACCGTGAGGGCGTGTCGTTCGTGGTCGATCAGCAGCACCTGGGCAGCGTTCCCACGGTCCCGAAAGCCACGGGATCATCACCGCAGACTTCTTCGAAACGACCACCCTGACCGGTGCCCGCCTCCACGTCCTCTCGACCACCAACCATGCCACCCGGCGGATCCGAATCCTCGGTGCGACCGCGCACCCCACCGCGGCGTGAGTGGCACAGACCGCCCGCAACCTGGTCACGGACCTCGAAGACACCGACTGCCAGGTGAAATACCGATCTTGGAGGAGATTCGCAAGCTCGTACAGTCGGTGTTCTCGGGACTGTCTTTTTGGTCATCGAGGATGCGGAGGCTACGGCTCCAGCGTTCGACGACACAGTTCGCCTGTGAGGTCCGGGGTCGGGTCTTGACCACTGGGATGCCCTCGGCGGTGAAGACATCAGCGAAGGCGGTGTGTACTTGGCGTCGCGGTCGCGGACGGGGATTGGAAACCGGTGGGCGCGCTCGCCCCAGATCGAAGGTGAGGTTTGCGGGCCTGCTGGGTCACCCGCTGCCCGGTGGCGTGCGTGGTGACGCCGAGGAGATGGACCCGTCGGGTGGCTACCTCCATAGCCACCAGCAGGTACAGGCGTCGTAGCAGGATCGTGTGGATGTGGAACACAGTCGATGGCCAGCAGGCCAGTGGCCTGGTTACGCAGGAAGGTCCGCCAGCTCGCGTCCTGCCGGCGCAGCACCGCAACCTCGCGCCGCAGCGCGAGGACCTCGATCAGCAGCGCCCTGTCGTCACGCCGCCGCCCGCGCCATCGCGGGGCCGATGACTGGCCGGATGTCGCGCAGCCTGGCGGAGGCGTCCCCTCCCAGACGGCGTTCTGCCCTTCGGTAACCGGTCGGCTGCCGAGACCCACTCGCGCCTGCGCCTGCGGCCTCGGGACGGTCCGCCTGCCTGGCACTTTCACGAGAGTCGGGCGCTGACCCACTCAGGTCTTCGGCTTGGCACGCACGTGCATGCGTTCGCCTTGGCGGCCGAGGATGCTGAGGATCTCCACCGGGTGGTGTCCGGTGCTGCCGAACCAGTGCGGCAGCCGGGTGTCGAACTCGGCGGCTTCGCCGGTGCCGAGGACGATGTCATGATCGCCGAGGACCAGCCTGAGTCTTCCGGCCAGGACATAGAGCCATTCGTAGCCCTCGTGGGTCTTGGGCTCGGGCATCGACTGGTCGACTGGGATAATCACCTTCCAGGCTTGCAGGGATCCGGGGTGCTGGGTCAGCGGCAAGACGGTACGGCCGTTGACCTTGCGCGGCTGCAGGCGCACGCGAGGGTCGCCGATCTGGGGTACGTCGACGAGTTTATCGAGGGGGATGCGGTGGGCCGCGGCGATGGGCAGCAGCAGTTCCAGGCTCGGCTTGCGCTGCCCGGCCTCTAGCCGGGACAGTGTGCTCTTGGAGATTCCGGTCGCTTCGGCGAGTTCGGCCAGGGTCACCCCGCGTTGGGCCCGTGCCCGCTTCAGCCGGGGGCCGATTTCGGCCAAAGCCGCGCTGAAAGTGTCGTTCACCTACTCATTGCACCTCAGCATTCCCGGATTCGGCAACTAACATCGCCATTTCCGCCGGGGCCGCCGCAGACTTGCGGCATGAGCGAACATGACGTGGTGATCGTGGGCGGCGGCGCCGCCGGGCTGAGCGCGGCACTGGTCCTCGGCCGGGCACGCCGCAGGGTGGCGATCGTCGACGCAGGAGAGCCGCGTAACGCACCGGCCCAGCACATGCAGGGTTTCCTGTCGCGTGACGGCATGCCGCCGGCAGAACTGCTCGCGGCGGGCCGGGCAGAGGTGACCGGGTACGGCGTCGAGCTCATCGCCGGCACGGTCGACCGGATCGAACTCGGCTTCGCCGTCCAGCTCGGCGGCGGTCGGATGCTGGCCGCCCGAAGGGTCCTGGTGGCTACCGGCCTGCGCGACGAGATCCCCGATATTCCGGGCCTTCGTCAGCGATGGGCGCGAACAGTGCTGCACTGCCCGTACTGTCACGGCTACGAAGTCCGCGACCAGCCCCTCGGTGTCATCGCCTCGGCGGAGCACGCCCTGCTGGTCTGCCAGTGGTCGCCTGATGTCGTCTACTTCCCGCACACCAGCACCGTCAGCGACGAGGACCGGGCCAGGCTGACCGCCCGCGGCGTGCGCATCGTCGAAGGTGAGATCGCCTGCATCGCCGACGGAGAGGCGCAGATGGCCGACGGGACCACCGTCGACCGGCAGGCGTTCTTCGTCCGTCCGCGCTTCGTGCCGACCTCGAACCTGCTGTCCGGCCTCGGCGCCGCCGTGGACGCCGGTGGCTGGGCCGTCATCGACTCAACCGGGCGCACCAGCGTGCCTGGCGTGTGGGCTGCCGGCAACGCTGTTGACCCGCGCGCGCAGGTGATCACCGCTGCGGGGCAGGGTTCCGCCGCCGCGATCGCCATCAACAACGACCTCGTCAACGACGACGTCGCACAAGCCCTCACGGTGCTCGGGTCCGACCCGGAACCGACTTTCTCAAAAGGAATCGCCACATCATGACCGACAACACGCCCAAGCGGATCGGCCCTCCGCCCCGCCATCACCTGGCCATCATGATCTGGATCGCGGTCTTCCCGACTCTCACCGTCCTGAACCTGCTTCTCGGCAGCGCGCTCGAGCAGGCACCGACAGTCCTGCGCACGCTGATCCTGTCCACCATCGCCGTGCCGATCGTCATCTTCGGCCTGATGCCGCCGCTCCAGCGCCTCCGGCTTTTCCTGCTGAGGTAACCGCACCTCACGCCCTGGTACACCCGTAGGTGTCGACAATCAACGGAGGAAGCGACAGGGCGGGTTATGGCGGACCTGGTCTACACCCGGGTCTCCACCGACGAGCAGAGCACACAGCGGCAGACGTATCTGCGCACGGAGGCTGGGCTCACCGACAGCGCGGAGGGCGTGTGGTTGTTCAGTGATCCGGCGAGCTCCTCGAAGATCCCGGCGTTGGAGCGTGCCGGCTTCCGGAAGCTGGGCGGCTACGCCCGGCCCGGTGACCAGTTGACCGTCGCCACCTGTGTCCCTGCCCGTCTATTGGCGTCCGTTAAGAAGGTTATCTAATTCGCCGTGGCGCCGCTGCCGCAGCTCAGACCATTTCTGATCGTGTTCGCCCGAAGGGACTCGAGCCCCTGACCTTCTGATCCGTTGACTAGCTTTGGATGCGCCCAGCGCCTTGCAGTCGGTGGACTGTGGCATCCATCCGGCTGAGCACCTCCGTTTCGGTTACTCCGGTGGCCGCGGCGAGCTCGATGGCCAGTAGGCGGGAGACCGTAGCGAGGCCGACGACCACCTCGAACGGGTCCGGTTCATCGTGCAGCGCCTGCTGGAGCGCGGTGTCGGGTTCGCGATGCTCGGCCGCCCAGGTGGTGACCACGCGCAGGCCGGATCGCAGGCAGCGGAACTGTGTCGGGGAGAGCCAGGAGCCGGTCTCGCTGCTCATAATCGTCAGCTCGGTCGAGGTCAGGCGATCGAGGCCTGGTAGATGGACTCGATCGACGCATCGAGGGCGCGGTCGAACTCCTCGTCACTCTGCTGCGCCGTCAACCCGTCCAGCAGGGCCCGGCTGAAGCTGGCGATGAGGCCTGGGTTGCGAGACAGGCGCGCGTTTGCCTCGTCCCGGCTGTAGCCACCGGAGAGAGCGACGACGCGGGCAATCGCAGGGTGAGCGGCGAGATCGGTGTAGAACCCGTCGACGGACGGAATAGTGATCTTGAGGGAAATCTTCTGCTCACCGAACGCGTCCAGCCGCTTCATGATCGCCGCCTTCAACAACACTTCGGCCTCGGCCTTGTCCGGGGCCTTGATGTCGACCTCGGGCTCCACGATCGGCACCAGGTCCGCTGCGAGAACGCGCTCGGCGATCTCGAACTGCTGGGCAACAATGCGATCGATCCCGGCTGCGTTCGCCGAGTGGATGACCGACCGCTCCTTCGTGCCGAAGACACCTGCTGCGCGGGCACGGTTGAGCAGCTCATCGAGGGCCGGGATCTCCCGCATCACCTGGACGCCGTCCTGCTCGTCCTGCATACCCTTGTCGATCTTCAGGAAGGGCACGATGCCCTTGTCCTTCCAGAGGTAGTCGACGAACCCGCGCCCGTCGATCTGACGGTCGAGGGTGCCCTCGAACAGAATCGCGCCCAGGATCCGCTCGGACGTGAAGGCACGGCTAGTAACGACACGTACCCGTGCGGCATGGATCAGGTCGAACATCTCCGCCTGGGACGAGTACTCGGATTCGTCGACCCCGTACAACCGCAGCGCCTTCGGCGTGCTGCCGCCGCTCTGGTCCAGCGCGGCGATGAACCCGCTTCCGGTCTCGAATCGGGTGAGCTGCTCCTGGTCGGGCAAGGCGCTTCCTCTCGTGGCGGTGATCTGGTCGCCGCCAGTCTAATCGAAAATCGTTTTCAGTACAGACTGTCGCGCGAAGTGTGGCCCTACGGGCGGCGGGCACGTTTCCTGCCGAGGCGGCGCATGCGGGTCCACGGCGAGGGTCAGGCCGAGCAGTTCGCCGGGCGTGGGCGAGACGGCCGTCGGCCAGCTCGTAACGGGTACGCCGCCCCTCGGGCACTCTTACGAACAGCCCGCACCGAGAAGTGGCCGGTCCACGACGCCGCTCTGCGCGCGGAACCGGCCAAGGCGGGTCTGGTCGCGGAGGCGCCCGACGACAACCCTGCTGCTCGTCTTCTGGCCGCGCGGCCAGCGGTGGCTCGCGCGGGGGGGGCCAAGGCTGGGCTCCGAAGCCGTGGGTCATCTACTGAGGACGCGGTAGCGGTGCAACCGTCGGAGCCCGGCAACGTCAGGCCGGTCTGCCGGCGTGGTCGCAACGGCGTCCAGACGCTGCTGTGCGGCGAGTTGGTCCAGGTGCATGCCGATCGCGACGAGTTCGCCAACCAGGGGCGGCTCCGGTAGCGGGGTGATATGGATCAGAGTTCCGACGACATGGACGGCGAAACCCCGCTCGGCCCGGTGACCGCGCACCCGCACCCGGCCCTTGAGCCGGTAGGCACCCGAAGGCGGATGTTCGACCAAGTCGATCAGCAGGCTCGGAGAGACAGGCTGCGTCAGCTCTGCAGCGGCCGCTCGTGCGTGGTCGTGGTCGTGGTCGTGGTCGCTCTCGCGAATGAGCTGGGCGAGCGGAAGCTCGTCGACCGGGTCCTCGTCGGCTGCGGTGTCGAACACGAGCATCGGATCGATCCGGCTGTGGCGGGCGGTGATGACCTGCACGTGCGGGTTGCGTCGTCGTACCCGTTCCCGAATCCGGTCGAGCACCCGTTCACGGTCCGCAAGCGGCAGTAGATCCGTCTTGTTGATGACGACGAGCGTCGCCGCTGCGTAACGAATGGGCGGCTCCGGCCGGAGGTCCACGGTGCGGAAATGTCCGATTGCATCGATCACCTCGACAAGGCCTCCAGGCCGGGTCTCTTTGGCGCTGCTGCCGACCCTGATGAGACGAGCGAGATGGACCGGTTCGGCCATGCCGCTGGCTTCTACCAGGATCGCATCCAGCCGCAGCCGAGGCCGGGAGAGGCGATGAAGCGCGTCGAGTAAACCGCCTGCGTCGGGCAGGTGGCAGATGCAGCCGCCGGAGATGACTGCGGCTTCGTCGACCTGCCCGGTCACGAGGGCTGCATCCACGTTCAACGTACCGAAGTCGTTGACGACAACGCCCACGCGTGCGCCGGGCCGACGAAGCAGGTGGTTGAGCAGGCTTGTCTTTCCCGCGCCCAGATAACCGGTTAGCGCGATGACCGGCACCCGGCCCGAGGCGCCCCGTGTGGAGGCGGTGTTGCCGGAGGCAATCTTCGCGTCAGCCACATCGCCCTCCCATCACGGCGAGCGTCCGCATATCGTCCGTTAGACGGACGGGAGGCGGGGTGACAATTACGAGGATGGCGCGTCTCACCGAGGCCTCCTTTACGGGCGCGGCGGGCGGTCGGCGGACGATCCGCCGACCGGGATCGTCCCCCCGTCCGCGCGGTCGGCGGCTGCCATCCTCAAGTCCTTCAGGATGGCAGCCGAACCCGTCATGCTGCCCCATCGGGCGACAAGGGAATTCGTGATGCCGACAAAAGTCGACGCTACCGCGACACTTCGTTCTTGAGCGCGGTGGCTGGCTTAAAGCCGGGAGCCTTGCGGGCGGCGATCTCCATCGTCTCCCCCGTCCGCGGGTTGCGTCCGGTGCGGGCGGGTCGGTCTTTCACCTCGAACGTGCCGAATCCCGGGATCGCGACCTTCTCGCCATCGGCGAGTGCATCACTGATCGCCTCCACCATTGCGTCGAGCGCCGACTCGGCCGCAGTCTTGGTCAAGCCGGCCTTTGCGGCGACGGTCTCGACGAGTGTCCGCTTGTTCATGCAATTCCCCTCATGAGAACTAATAGTGTGATCTTGGCGCCTTGTCCGGGTCGTGCCTGTCAAACCTTGCCGGGATGCAGTCGTGCGGAGGGGAGGTGAACTGTGGCTCTCACGGCTGTTGCTGATGAGTGCCGATGTCCGAACGAGGGACGACGGTTCAGCGCAGGCCGCTCGGGTCGATGTACCCACGTTGCACAGCCCGGACGAGGCGACGGGGAACGTGATAGGTCATGCCGCCTACCTGGACGGGCACGAGGTCGACCGGTGCCGCTTTCCAGTTGGCGCGGCGGTGGCGGGTGTTGCTGCGAGACATTCGCCGCTTGGGGACAGCCATCGGGAACTCCTTCGGAACAGACAGTTTTTCAGGTCAGGCGACTCGCGTGATCGGCCCGAGCCAGGGTTCCAGCCCATCCCAGGGCTCGTTCCACACCCGGCCGCGGGTCGCCAGCTCTTGATCGGTGAGCAGACAACGGTGGAAAGCGTGAACGATCTCAGCGGACCGATCATCGAGACCGACAACGGTAATGCGGGTCACCGGCTGACCGCGGTTCCACGTCCGGCCGGACCCGATTCTCGCTTGGCCTCCGGCACCGTCCCAGACACAGACGGCGTCGGGCCGGGTGGGCACCCAGAAGCAGCCCCGGGAGCGGCGTGGCCCGCCGCCGAGGTTGACCATCTCATCGTGGAGTCGGACGGGGTGGAACGACCGGTCGGATTGCAGGTCAAGCCGCCAAACCCCACTTGGGCCGAGCGGGGGGAGGGGGCCGCGTCGCACGGTCGACACCCAATGCTCGGCCGATTCGTGGTGGCGGGTCCCCGTCGTCAGGGCGACCGCGTCGAGCGCCGACGGGTCGGTAACCACCGGTACCCGCGGCCGGGCCAACGCTCGGACGAGGGCAACCTCGTCTGGATCGGGCTCGCAGGTAAGGCTGACCAGGTCGGCGTACTCGACCATGGCGCTGGCCACCTCGGCGACGCCCCGGTGGTCGTCCTCGGCGGTGGCGACACCCCGCTCATCGAGCAGGTCGTCGCCGAGCAGGTCGTCAACGAACGTGGTGCCGTCGAGCGCGGTGACGACGGCGGCGATGGCGACATGGGGGGCGTTGCGTGGGGCCCAGCACACGACCCGGCACACCTGAACGGCTTCAGCAGCGATCGGCAGGCAGGCGACGATGCTCTTCCAGTTCCCCCGGGCGGCGAGCCGTTCAAGGGTGGGCACGATGTCTTCGCGGATCGCGCAGGAGACGCAGGCGTGAGCGAGGCTGATCTCCTCGTGCTCGAGAATGCCGGTCAGGTCGCTGACAACGCGGGTGAGAACCTGACGCCCGACGTCGATGGTATGGCGCACTGAGACGGCTTGCGGCAGGCCGAGTTGGAGCGACATGGAAGCCGCCAACATGGCACTCTCCTGCACGCCGCTGACCAGGACCACCGGAACCCGGCGCCGGGAGAGGCGCGGGCGGACCTTGTCCGTCACGCGGATGCACCGCGGTTCTCGAGGTCGCGGGAACGGCCGCTCCACGACCGGCTGCCCGGCCCCGGATACGCGGACATCATCCATGGGATGGAGGGGCCGACCGTGCCGCTGATGACGGGGGCGTCAAGGCGGCAGGGGTCTTGCTTCACGATGAGCTCCATATCGCGTAAGGATAACGGTTTTCATTATACCCAAAGGTGGAACGCCACACCGACGGACAATCCGCTCGCGGCCGACGCCAGCAGGGCTTCTTCGGCCTCGGGTACACGCGCCACCGTGATCACCATCGACGCCGGGCGGACGTCGGTGTCGCCACGACCGGGCCGAGCGCGGCCAGCACCATCCGCCTCGGGTTGCTACGCAGGGCCTGCGGGGTACCCCACCGGTCGGCAGAAGGCATCTCCCGTAGCCGCGGGAGAGCAGGATCGGCAGCGCAGCCACCAGGAAACCCGCCGCGGCCCCCCAGCCCCGCGCATCAGGAGGAACCCGGCGGTCACGACCACCACGGTCAGCACCGGCGACCCCGCGACGAGCAGGATAAGCAGCGGACCACCGTAGCCGACCGTGACCGCCCCCACGTAGGCGTCGCCGGACGGGTCGACCGACTGCGGTCCATCGGTTTGCTCACCGCCGCCGACCTGGACGTCTGGGACCGCCTCCTGGACCCGGCCGACGAGGAACGGCTCGGTCACCGCAACGACCTGTTCCGCCTCTCCGCCCGCAGCGTCCACCTCGGCGTACGCCCTTGACACGCCATGACCAACAACCTCGTTCCGGACGCACAGTTACGAGGCGCGGGCCTGGCGTCCCCCGCGCACCGGCAATCTCCAGGGAGTGTCCGACGTCGGTGAAGCCGTGCTGAGCGGCTACCTGGTCGGCCCACCGCTCCACGGCGGGCCCGGCCGCCTCCACCGTGCGTCCGCACTCACGGCAGACCAGATGGTGATGATGCTGACTCTGGCCACACCGGCGGAACAACTGCTCGCCGCCGGGCAGCCGGGTGGAGTCCACCTCGCCGGACTCGACCAGCAACTGCAACGTGCGGTACACGGTGGCGAGGCCGACGCCCGCGTTGCGGGCGAGCAGCATCTGGTGCAGGTGCTGCGCCGAATGGAACCCCTCGGCCTCCCGCAACAGGGCCAGCGCCTCGCCACGCTGGCGGGTGTTGCGGTCACGTTCGGCCTTCCTGGATCACCGGGATGCGTCCTCCTGTGCTGGCGGCCATAGCTCGAGGGGCGCCCACCGGTTCTCGCGATCGCTAAAAAGGTGCGCACTATTGCATGTATTGTCGAGACGAAGCGATCTCAGGAGGATCAGATGGGCACCGGCACCACGCACCCGACCCACGCCGACGAGCACCGCCACACCCACGGACCGGAGTGCGGGCATCCCAGCGTGCAGCACCTCGGGCACGTCGACTTCCTGCACGACGGGCACCTGCACCATGCCCACGACGGGCACTACGACGAGTGCAGCATCGAAGGCCACCGCCCCGCCGAGCAGCACGAACACCGCCACGGCGACGGATGCGGGCACGTCGCGGTCACCCACGACGGACACACCGACTACCTCCACGACGGGCACGTGCACCAGGAACACGACGACCACTACGACGAGTGCGCCACCGGCGTGCACGTGATCGCCGAGGAGCACGACCACGTCCACGGAGACGGCTGCGGTCACTCGCCGGTGCCGCACGGCGACCACCTCGACTACATCCACCACGGCCACCGGCACGCGGCACACGCCGGCCACTACGACGAGCACTGAGCCCGTTCCTAGGTGGTCGTCGTGGAGGAGTCCGCTGAGTCGATCATGTAGACGGATGCGCAGACGCGCGAGGTCGGCGGGCTCGGTGGCCGGGCCATCCTCGCAGGGTGCGAACCATTGTTCGCTCTTCTTCGAGGTGAAGACGGACATGGAGTGGTACGGCGTCGCCAGGAGACCGGTTCAGAAGACCGGTTCAGGCGGCTGGCTCACGGGCCGCAGTCCGGGCTACCTCCTCCGCCTCGCGCAGGGCACGGGTCGTGACCCGGGAGGCGAAAACGATCGCCGCTACGGTCAGTCCGACGCCGCAGACGACGAAGGTGGTCTCCGGGCCCAGCCAACGCCCCAGTCCGCCGCCGAGGAGCGCCCCGACCGGCACCGCGCCGAGCACGATCAGACGGTAGCCGGCGGTTACCCGGCCGAGGACCCCGTCGGGGACGGCAGCCTGCCGGAGCGTGCTGACCACGATCTGGTTCAAGGCCGTGGCGACCGCGGCGAGGAACATGGCCACCTCGGAGAGGACGATGCTGCCGCTGAGACCGAGGACGACATAGCTGGCGGCGGGCACGAGTGCGGCGAGCCAGGTCACCGGTCCCCCGCCGATGGCCGGCACCACTCGCGCGGCGATCAGCGAGCCGAGCACGGCTCCCACGGCCGGGACGGCGATGAACAGGCCGTACCACGACGCCGGCACGCCCAAGGGACCGGTCGCCAGGAGGACGAGCAGACCGCCGGTGGCGGACGAGAACAGATTGATCGAACCAGAGATGAAGGCCACCCGCCGCATCAGCCGGTGGTTCCAGAAGTACGACCAGCCTTCCCTGATGCTGCGCACAACCTCGCCCGGCGTGTGCTTGTCACCGCTCGAGTCGCTCGCGGTCGGCATCATCCGTGGCAGCATGATGGCTGCCAGCGCGGCGAGTGCGAAGAATCCCGCTGTGGAGGAGAACACCATGACCGCCGACATCGCGAACAGAGCGGCACCCGCGGTGGGTCCGACAAAGTTGTTGATGGCCGACTGAGTGGCGAAGAGCCATCCGTTCGCCCGCTCGAGGTCACTGCGCTGCACCAGGCGCGGCGGCACCGTGAGTGCCGCGTTGTCCACGAGCGTCTCTGCCGTGCCGGCGAGGAACACCGCGATGTAGAGAACTGCGATGCTGCGTACATCGGCCACGAGCGTCAGGACGAGCAGTCCGAATCCCACCGCGCGGACCAGATTTCCCGCCACCATGATGAGGCGCCGATCGATGCGGTCGGCGAGAGCTCCCGCTGGCAGAGTGAAGAGGAGCCATGGCAGGAACTGCGCCACGGTCATCCCCGCGACCAGCAGCGGGTCGCGGGTCATCGTGACGGCGAGGAGGGGCACGGCGGCCAGTACCAGACCATCACCAAGATTCGACAGGCCCTGCGACCACCAAAGCTTGGCGAAATTTCGACCCAACGTCATATCCGATTTCCTGCCATCCTCAACTCGCAATTCATATGTGTATCGATGTCATGACACCAAGAGATTCAGCGCTCGCCGCACCCTGCGGCCCTGAGGCACACGGCGCCTGGCGGTCTTCAGGCCGGTTGCCGTTTCCGATGCACGAGATCAGCGGACTCGGGACGCTGTGCGCCGACTCCGCTGAGCGTCCCCTGACGCGTTCGTCGTACGGCATCTGATCCCGCTCGAAGGCGAGGGCAATGTCCTGCCGCTCGCCCGACAACTGCTTCCTCCCGGAGCGGGACGCCCCAGCGCATTCGACTCGCTCACGCCGGAGTGCCAACACTCGGTCGCCTTCCAGCTCGACAGGGACTCCCGCAACCAGTACCACCAAGCAGCCTGAGCTGATCTTCAAAACCCCAGTTCACCACCGTCGAACGTCGTTGGGCACGGTACAGGGATCCCGGGAACCGTCAGCAGGCCAGCGGCCTGATCAGCGCCGGCTGCGGCTTCGGGGGGACGGTCAGCTTCTTGAGCGACCGTGCGGTGATCGACAGGCTGATCGGGCTGTCACCGGCCATCGCGGCGCGGACGGCCTCGATGAGCAGGGTCGACTCCGAACGCTTGAGCAGGAACCCCGAGGCGCCGTAGCGCAGCGCCGGGTACACGTACTCGTCGAGGTCGAAGGTCGTGATCACAACCACGCGTACCTGATCGGGTGAGCCCGGCCCGCTAAGCCGGCGGTGACCTCACGACCGTCCGTTTTCGGCACCCGAATGTCGACCAGCAGCACGTCCGGGCGCAACTGGCCGGCGAGATCGAGCGCGGCTACCCCGTCGGCGGCCTCGCCCACGACCTCCATGTCCGCCTGGCTCTCCAGGATGCGCCGCACGCCCCGCCGGACCACGTCCTGATCATGGGCGATCAGCACCCGTATCGTCACGGGCGCCATGGTGGCACACGGCCGGCGCCCGCAACGAGCCATATATTTCCGACGGTCCGGTCATTTTCGCCCGGCCGCTGCTGCGCTTTCGCGCATGCCACTGACCCAACTCGCCATGCCCACTGATCGACATCAACGTCCGCCACAGGCAGACCAACGAACGCAAGCCGAGCACGTTTCACCTACTGCCGTAGCAGTGCTAGAACATGATCCCACCCAGTATATGATAATCATTATCAACTACGGGTGAGGGGAGTACGATGCGTCAGGGGCAGGACGGAGCAGCGACGGCTCAGGCAGCGGAGGAGTCGTTCATCACGCCGGTGCGCGGCAGTCTCTCCGGAATCATCGCGTTGAGCGTGCTCGGAGCGAGGTCAGCGGGGTGATCCCGTTCATCGCGATCATCGAGCTCGCAGGCACGCTCCTGCCCGCGCTCTCCGGCGGCGTTGTCGACGCCGGGCGGGTCTGGGTGATCGTGGTGGTGGCACTGTTCGTGAGCTTCGGGGCCGCGTTCCTGTCGGGGTTGGAGACCTACGCCCATCACCGGACCGAACGCGTCGAGGCCGCCAGCTGACAGCTCGCCCCACACGCCTGACCAACCCGCCTCCCAGAAACGGAACCTCCCATGACTGATGAGACCCTGCGTACGTCCACTGCGGCGGCGCCGCCGACGACCAGGCGAGCGTTCGGCGTCCGGTTCTCTGCCCGCGACCTGGTGAACGTCGCGATCTTCGCCGTCATCTACTTCGTAGTCGTGTTCGTCGTCGCGATGTTGGGCATCATCAGTCCCCTGGTGATGCTGCTGACCCTGCCACTGTCGACCATCGCGGCAGGCGTCCCGTACATGCTCTTTCTCACCCGCGTGCGTTCTGCGGGTATGGTCACGCTCTTCGGAGTCGTCATCGCCCTGCTCTACCTGATGATGGGACACCCGTGGCAGAGCACGGTCGTCACGATCGTGATGTCGGTGCTCGCGGAGCTGGTGCTACAGGCCGGCAGGTACCGGTCGAAGTGGGCGACGATCTGGACCTACGTCGTATTCTCGGGGTGGTTCGTAGGTCCCTGGATCCCGTTCTTCCTCGACCCGGTGGCCTACCTGCGGTCGTCCGCGAGCCAGGCTTTGGGTGAGGCGTACGTGAAGGACTTCGCGCAGGTGGTAACCATTCCGGCCGTGACCATCATGATCGCCGCCGCCCTGGTCTGCGGGTTCCTCGGCGCGCTCCTGGGCACCTCGCTGCTGCGTAAGCACTTCCAGAAGGCTGGCCTCGCATGAGCATCAACACCCGAACCAGTATCCCGCCGCGCCCCAAGCTACCCGCGCGGTTCAGCGCCCGGGACCTGCTCAACACGGCGATGTTCGCCGTCATCCTCATCGTCGTCACCTCCACGACCGGGATGCTCGGCATCGTCGCACCCTTGGTGTGGTTGTGCACCGTGCTACTGCAGGCGCTGGTCAGCGGGGTTCCCGTCATGTTGCTTACGCTCCTTACCCTGTCGGTGCTCGGAGTCGTGGCACTCATCATCCTCGTCGCCGGGTCGGGGGGCGGACTGATCGGCTCCGCGATCCTTCGGAAGTACGTTGTCCGCGCCGGCCTTGCCTGAGCTTCGGGCCCGCACACTGGATGCGCAGCGACAGTGGGGGGTGGATCCGCGAGTGAAGATTCTCTTGGTGCTGGCCTGCAGCATCGCTGTGATGAGCCCCGGCGGACTGCGCTTTGTACCCGTGGTGCTCATCCTTGCCATCGGTATGGCAGTGTCGGAGCGGGCGTGGCCCCGCGCGCTCGGGCTGCCGGCGACCGTGACCGTCATGTGGGTGTTGGGTTGGCTGCTCCCGCTATGGTGGCCGAACGCGTTCACCGCCATCATCGCACTCGCGTGTACCTATCTGATCCGCTTCGTCGCGACGATCGGCGTCGGAATGCACCTGGTCGCGACGACCTCCCCGATGCAGCTCGCCGCCGCGTTCCGGGCCTGGCGCATCCCGCGCCCCATCACGGTGACCCTCGCCGTCATGCTTCGTTTCTTCCCCGTCGTGAGCTCCGAGGCGGCCTCGGTACTGGACGCTATGCGGCTGCGAGGGCTCGCCGGAACGAAAGGACTCCTGCGCCGCCCCGTGCTCGCCCTCGAGCGATTCACCGTCCCGATGATCGCCGCGAGTCTGCGCGCCAGCGAGGACCTCTCCGCCTCCGCCATCCTCCGCGGACTCGGCTCCCACCGCACACCCACCGCCATGCACCCGCCGCGCTTCGGACCGGCTGATCTCATCCTTGTCACTATCAGCGCTTTGCTCACCACGGCTGCCCTGATCCTTCCCTCCCCGCTGGCATGATTCGCATCGACCACGTCACCTGGACCTATCCGCACGCCGAACAGCCGAGTCTGCGCAACCTCAACCTGCGCATCAACCCAGGCGAGTTCGTGATCCTCTGCGGCGCGTCAGGGTCCGGCAAGTCCACCGCACTCCGGCTCATGAACGGCCTCATCCCCCACTTCCACGAGGATGGCGTCCTCACCGGAACCGTCACTGTCGACGGGCTGGTCACGACCAATGCAGAGCTGGACGCTATCGGCCTCGTTACCGGCACCGTGCTGCAGCATCCGAAGCGCCAGTTCTTCACCGACACCGCCCCGGAGGAGGTGGCCTTCGCGATGGAGAACTTCGGCTTCTCACCGGAGGAGATCCGGCGCCGCGTCGTGAAGACGGTCGAGGATCTCTCCGTGGGGGTACTGGTCGAACAACGCCTGCGGGATCTCTCCGGCGGTCAGCAGCAACAGGTCGCGATCGCCGCTGCGATCGCCCACCGCCCCAGCATCCTCCTGCTGGATGAACCCAGCTCGAACCTCTCGTCCGATGCGGTGCAGCGCCTCACCGCCACACTCGCCAGCCTGAAGGCGCAAGGGGTGACCATCGTGATCGCCGAACACCGACTGCGCTACCTGGATGACCTCGTCGACCGAGTCATCGTGATGCGCGACGGCGCGATCGACGTCGAGTGGCCCGCGGTACAACTCCGTGCCGTGCCGGATGATGAGCTCGCCCGCGAGGGACTCCGTGGGGTCGTGAGCACGGTCGATCTGCCGGCTTTGCCAGCCTCGGGCGCTAGCATCGTCGCAGGAGTCGACGCATCGGATGTCCCGGGCGCCGAGCTCGAACTGGAGGCGATCCGCTGTCACCTCGGCGGGCGCGTCGTGCTCGACATCGACCGCGTCGCCTTCGCCGACGGCTCGGTTACCGCGATCCGCGGAGTCAACGGTGCAGGGAAGTCCACTTTCGCCCGAATCGTCACCGGCCTGCAACGCAGCACCGGCACCGTCGTCCTCGATGGGAAGGCGATGAGCCCGCGGGCGCGCCAGCGTGCGAGCGCGATCGTCATGCAGGACGTCCAGCGGCAGCTTTTCACCGACAGCGTCAGAGCCGAAATCCACCTCGCCGGCACCGACGCCCCCGAGGCTGCTGATACGGACGCGGTCCTCGATGCCCTAGACCTCGCGCACCTCGCCGAACGGCATCCCCTGTCGCTCTCCGGTGGCCAACAACAGCGCCTCGTCGTGGCCGCCGTCCGAGTGGCCGGCCGACGCATCGTCGTGTTCGACGAGCCCAGCTCCGGCGTGGACCGCCACCACCTGCGGTCCATCGCTGACCAGATCCGCCGCCTCGCTGCCAACGGCGCCATCGTCCTACTCATCAGCCACGACGACGACCTGCTCGCGCTCGCCGCAGACCGGCAGCTCACTCTGGCCCCACCGCTGAGCTCGCCGCGGAAGCCGTCATGGCGCTCACGGAGAACCGACCGTTGAGAAAGCCCGATGACGACACCCAACCGGTGCACCGCACTCAGAACAACGAGACCACGCCCGGCGATCGGGTTGGGCGTGTCGCAACCGTGCCCTCGACGCAGAACTCACGCCAACCACACCGCCCGATCAAGGCCGACCACAGCCAGCTCAAACACCGATTCAGACCAACACGCCGGCGACATTCCGACCCCACCGCGCCCCACGATCGTCACCGGAGACGCCTTCGTGCATAAGCGCCACCGCAGACACTACGACCTGACCCACCGACACCCCAGTCACAACTCGGATGGCCGCAGCGCTCACCGAGCTCACCCCAAGCGATCTGACCAGTGCCCGCTGACAGGGCTCGACGTGCCCACCGAACCGCAATACAACAGCGCCCAGCAGGTTCGGGTATGTATGTCCAGCGCGGCTGGGTCACGACAGCAGGGTGGCCATGGTGGCCAGGGCGGTACTCACGCGTCCAGCCGGGACAACAGCCGGACCAGCGCGGACGACACCGCCCGGTCCGGCCAGGACAGATTCGGCTTACACGGCGACCATCGCCTATGCGACCCATACGCATCGCACAAAGCGTGCTGAGCGTGCCCTCGGGAATCCGGCATCCACGGGTCCACTAACACGCTCAGTCGAATATCGGCCTCATCGGCTACTCCTGGTATCGTCACCCCCTTGGGGTGATTTCTTGTTGAATGTACTGCATGATGACGTAATCGCGGAATTCATCCGGAGTGAGTGAAGGTTCGGCCGCCGTGACAAGAGCTTGATTGCTGGCGCTCGTGAACATCAAGGAGAGCGACCCCGAAGGCGGCGAAGGGATTATTAGTCCCCACTTGAACCACTCTTCGGGAAAGGCGATGAGGCGCTCGTTCGAGCGTTCGGCAAGCCTCCAGCCTGAGTAGGGGTAGGCCACAAGGCGCCCGTCCGCTCCCCAGGTGTAGCCCCACTCCTGTGGGTAGGCGATAGCCCGCTCGTCCGGCCCTTCCTTGACTCTCCAGCCTGAGCGGGGGTAGGCGACAAGACGCCCGTCCCCTCCCCAGGTGTAGCCCGACTCCTGTGGGTAGGCGATAGCCCGCTCGTCCGGCCCTTCCTTGACTCTCCAGCCTGAGCGGGGGTAGGCGACAAGACGCCCGTCCCCTCCCCAGGTGTAGCCCGACTCCTGTGGGTAGGCGATAGCCCGCTCGTCCGGCCCTTCCTTGACTCTCCAGCCTGAGCGGGGGTAGGCGACAAGACGCCCGTCCCCTCCCCACGTGTAACCCCACTCCTGAGGGAAGGCCACCTCGACGCCGTCCGGCCCTTCCTTGACCCGCCAGCCTGTTTCCGGATAGAAGCCAGTAGTGAAACCAGAATAGTTCACGTCCAAGTTCAGTATCAATCCGTCGACCGCGTTGGCCCGCGCAGGTAGCGCTCCGAAGGCAAGACCGAGAAGGGTCACAACGATCGTTAGCCCGACCCCTTTCCGCAATTGATGCAACCACATTCTGTTACTGGATACCACGGAAGCACTCCTCAGGTTCAGATCAGGCAGGTACGACACCCCCCGTGTAAGATTTCGGCGATCATGACAGTAAATGAGCGATGTCATCTCCGTCAATAGCATCGCATGTTTAACCGTTGCGCTGGTCACGAGTTGCTGGGCGGGATTTCGACTGTTTCCGACCTTGATCGGTGCTGTGTTCCACCACGCTGGGCCGGTGTGCCGCCAGCCGGGCCACCCATGCGACACGAGCCTCGACCCCGACGTCCCGCGCCGGGGCATGCTCGTCCTCACCCCGGCGACCTCGGGTTCTCCACGCGCTCCGTCGATCTCGTCGACAAGGTCAGCGGCGAAGCGCTGACCTGGTCCCAAACGCTCCCCGTCCACCTGGACCATGGGTGGAACGTCGCCGCCATCTACACCAGCCCCGCACCACTTCCCCTGAGGAGCACCTGTGAGCACTGAGATCGACGTCCTTGTCCTGGGCGGCGCCGGCGTGGACACCATCGTCTACGCACCGCAGCTGCCCCTTCCGTTCGCCGACAGCTACATGGTGCCGACGATCACGACCCGCGCGGGGCAGACCGGCGACTTCGTGGCGGTGGCGGTCCACGCCCTGGGCCTGCGTACCCACCACATCGACATGATCGGCGACGACCACGAGGGCGACTTGGTCCGCGCCCTGCACGCCGAGCGGGGCATTCCACTCACCGTCGTTCCGCTGCGGGCCGGTACCCGCCGTGCGGTCAACCTCGTCGCCCCCGACGGACGGCGGCTGTCCCTGTACGACAGCAGCCGATCCGAGGCGGGGGACCGGCTCCCCGTGGAGATGGTCACCGCCTTCGCCGCGGCGAGCCGGCACGCCCACGTCTCGATCACCTATCCGTGCGCCTTCGCCCTCCCCATGCTGCGCGCGGCGGGCGTGACCATCTCCACGGACCTGCACAACTGGGACGGCAAGGAGCCCTACCACGAGGACTTCGCCTACGCGGCCGACCTCGTCTTCGTGTCGTCGGCCGCACTGGCCGACCCCGAGCAGACGATGCGGCGCATCGTCGAACGCGGCCGGGCCCGCACGGTCGTCGCCACCGCCGGAGCCGAGGGGGCGTACCTACTGGTCGACGGCGAGTTCAGCCATGTTCCGGCGGTCGATCCGACGGCGCAGGTGGTGGACTCCAACGGTGCGGGCGACGCCTTCGCCGCAGGCTTCCTACTCGGCTGGCTCGCAGGGGAGCCGGCGCGGCGGTGCGCCCTGTACGGCGCGATCTCCGGGGCCTACGCCTGCACCGTGGCGGCGATGAGCGTCGATTCCATCGACCGGGGCGCGCTGCTCGCCCGTGCGGCGGAACTGGACCCGACCGCGGGTCGAGCCGCCGCTGGTGACGGCACCCGGGAGTGGAGGTGACGGGCACGTCGGCTGCCACCGGCTACGACATCGTCATCCTCGGGACGGGGTGGCGGGCTGCGTGCTGGCGAGCCGGTTGAGCGAGGATCCCGACCGGTCCGTCTGCCTGGTGGAGGCCGGTCCGGACTACGACGCGCGGCCCAACGCCGGGAGAAGGCAGCATGAGGCGGTCTGACCCCGACGCAGCTCGGCGTCGGCATGGCGATCGCGGGGACGGTCGGGTTCGCCATGACCGTGCCGATCGGACGGTTCGCGGACCGGTACGGACCCCGGAACGTGCTGCTGGCGAACTGTCTCCGGCCGGCGGCCGGCTACCTAGCCGATCTCGGGGTACACGGCTTCACGCTGTTTGTCGTGGTCGCGTCGCTCCTTTTCGTCATGGACCGGGCGGGCCAACCACTCAACCAGACACTCGTGGGGCGCCTCATCGTCGGTGCCGAACGCAACCGGACTATGGGATTCATCCACGCGCTCCGCAACGTCGGGTTCACGGTGGGCTTCTCGCTGGCAGGAATCGCCCTGGCCACCGGTTCGGTCACCGCGTTCCGGTGGCTGTTCATCGGCAACGCACTCAGCTTCGTCCTGACCTTCGGGCTCCGGTGCCTGCTGCCCTCGGTGCGGTTGTCGGTCACTGTGGCGGCCGAGGGCGGAGCTCCCGCGCCTCCCGTGGTGGCACCGATGCGCAATCGGCCGTTCGTTCTGGTGACCGCCGCGAACGGGGTGCTCTTCCTGCACGACGTGATCCTCATCATGGTGCTGCCGTTGTGGGTAGCCAACCACACCAGCGCTCCTATATAGATGATCATCATCCTGGTTGCCACGAACACCATCGTTACGGTGCTCGGTCAGGTGCGCCTCACCCGGCACGTGACCACGCTGGCGTCGACTGCCCGGGCCACCATGGTCTCGGCCGTGTTGCTCGCGGCGGCGTGCCTGACGTTCGCACTGAGCGGTCAGGCCACAGCAGTAGCCGGGCAGTCGCCGCCTTGATGGTCGCCCTGCTCCTGCTCACTGGGACGGAGCTGCTGCATTCGGCCTCGGCGCCCCCGGCGGAGCCCGCAGCGGCGGGCACCACCTGAGCCGGCCCGTCACCGCGGGACGGCAAGAAACCGATGACCGCACCGCTTACGGTGCAACCGAAACGGAAGGACACGTTATGAGCACTTTCTCGTTCGACGGACTGCACCACGTTCAGCTCGCCATCCCGGCTGGTGCGGAGGACCTGTGCCGTCAGTTCTGGGGCGACGTGCTGGGCATGACCGAGCTTGAGAAGCCGCCTGTGCTGGCTGCCCGCGGTGGCTGCTGGTTCCGCGGCGGGGGCCTCGAGGTGCACCTGGGCGTGGAGGAAGATTTCCGGCCGGCCCGCAAGGCACACCCCGGCATCCAGGTGACCTCGCTGAACGGACTGGCCCAGCGACTGACTGAGGGCGGCCACGAGGTGATCTGGGACGACAACTTCCCCGGCCACCGGCGCTTCTACGCCTTCGACAAGCTCGGCAACCGGCTGGAGTTCCTCGAGCCGGCGCCAACGTCCTGACCACCCGCAGCCGGACACGCTCTGACTGGACGTTTGCTTCATCTTCGGGCCGGTAATGGCCGATTCGCGCCTCGACCTCGGTAGCGCGAAATGCCCGACCCGACCTAGAAAGAAAACATATCGGTGGACATAGGCCTACCCGGTTTCAACGCATATCGCCCCGGGATCGTGTCTGGTTCACTTTCATCCCGCACTGACGGACATGACGTCCGCCAGGTCGAGGCCCCGACACCGTACGCCTGCTTCATGACCGAACGGCGCCCCTACCCGTCCGACCTGTCCGACGCCCGCTGGGCCCTGATCGCACCCCGCCTAACCGCCTGGCGGCAAGCCCGCACCGACGCCGGCGTCAGCGGACGTACCCCCACCCACGACCTGCGCGACATCTTCAACGCCATCCTCTACATCAACCGCACCGGCATCGCCTGGCGCTACCTACCCCACGACTTCCCGCCCTACCGCACCGTCTACGGCTACTTCGCCGCCTGGAGCAAAGAAGGCATCTTCACCGAACTCAACTACCAGCTCACCGGCCTCGTCCGCGACCACCACGGCCGCACCACCGAACCCACCGCATCCATCATGGACAGCCAGAGCGTGAAGACCTCCACCAACGTCCCACTATCCACACAGGGCACCGACGCCGGAAAGAAAGTCGTCGGCCGCAAACGCGGCATCCTCACCGACACCCTCGGCCTCCTCCTCGCCGTCACCGTCACCGCCGCAAGCGCCAGCGACAACACCATCGGCATCAACCTGCTCAACCAGGCCACCACCACCCACCCCACCCTCACCAAAACCTGGGTCGACGCCGGCTTCAAAAACCGCGTCGTCGAACACGGCGCCGCACTCGGCGTCGACGTCGAGACCGTCACCAAAGACCCCCAGGCCAAAGGCTTCAGCGTGGTCAAACGGCGATGGGTCGTCGAACGCACCATCGGCTGGCTCATGCACCACCGCCGACTCGTCCGCGACTACGAAGCACGACCCGACAACTCCGCCAGCATGATCACCATCGCCATGATCGACAACCTCGCCAAACGCCTCACCACCGAAACCACCCCAACCTGGCGAGAACCCCTACAACCCCAACACACACAAAATACGTGAATCAGACGTCCTCTGAGGAGTTGGCATGGTCGAACCATCCGGGGCAGCACCTGCCCTAAGCGTCGCGGACCTTATCGTGACACAGGGACGGCACGGTGGGGGACGCCTGCTCGTGCCGGGCCTGACCCTGTAGGTCGCCGCTGGCGAGATTGTGGGGTGTGGTGCGAGGACAGGACCTCGGCCACGGTCCTGCTCGATGTGTTCGCCGGCATCAGTGTCGTCCAGGCGGAGCGGGAGATGCCTGGCCGGCCGATGCCGGTTACGATCATGGACGCCGTTGGCACCGGCCGGGCCTGCTCTCGGTACTTCCTCCGCGACCACCCACCCGAACACCCGATGTCCCGGCGTTCCCCTGGGCCTAACCAAGGCCACCTGGGTTGTTGGCGGACTTCCTCTGGAAGCATCTCGCGCGTCCGTGAGGAAGAACAGACGCAGCAACGGAAACGGTAATCAATATGAACGAGCCCAGCACGATCGTCGAACGTCAGCTTGACGCCTACAACACCCATAACCTCGAAGCCTTTGTCAACACCTACGCGCCCGACGTGAGGATCGACCGGCGCGACGGATCGCAGATCACCGGTCGGGAAGCCCTCCGTGACGCGTACGCCGATCAATTCGCCAAAGGACGATGCCGCGCGGAGATTACGGCCCGAATGACGGAAGGTGACTGGGTGATCGACCATGAGATGGCGCACGGGCTGGCCGATGAGCCTATCCGTGTGCTGGTGGCATACCGGGTGCGGACCGGCCTCATCGACCGCGTCCACTTCTTCGGCTGACGGAGTCCTGATGAGCAGATATGTAGTTACCGGGGCCACCGGCGGCATCGGCGGAGCCGTCGCGGAACTGCTGCATGAGGAAGGGCATCAACTGGTCTTGGTGGGTAGCCACCGCGGGCGTCTCGACGCAGCGGCCGGGCGATTGGGTGGATGCGAGACCCTTGTTCTCGATTTGCTGGACGTGGCGGGCATCGCCGCTCGCGGATCCGCCCTGGCCGCCGGAGACAGCCCCATCGATGGCCTCGTGCACAGCGCGGGTCTGGCCCAGCTGGGCGCCATCGCCGACTCTGAGGCCGAAAGTTGGATGCAGCAGTACAAAGTCAACGTGGCAGGCCCGGCTGAGCTCACCCGTTGTCTGTTGCCTGCGCTCCGGGCTGCTCGCGGCCAGGTGATCTTCGTCAACTCCGGTCAGGGCCTACGCACCAGCCCCGGGTGGGGCGCATATTCCGCGAGCAAACACGCGGCCCGCGCGCTCGCGCAGGCGTTGCGCGCGGAGGAGGGCCCGCACGGGATTCGCGTGACGAGCGTCTACCCCGGCAGGACAGCCACCGAGATGCAGCAGGCCATACGTCGACAGGAGGGTGCCCAGTACGTGGCGCACACGTACATTCAGCCGCGCAGCGTGGCCCGGACCGTGCTGGCGGCGCTCATGTCGCCCCGTGACATGGAGGTCACCGACGTGTCCGTGGCCGTTCCTGGCGCATGACGTGAGACAACAGCCCATCGCGGGGTTCCCACCCACCTTGGGCAAGCCCTGTCCGCGTCTCTGGGAGACGGCCGGGGCGGACGACTGTCGGACGGTCGTCATAGCCGGGGATCGCCTGGTCAGGCCCCCGCCGCTCCATCTCGTTCCGCTAAAGGGCAGTTCGTCGCGGATCTGCGGGTAGGTATCGAAGTGCCGGATACCCCGTACCCTGAATGATCGTGGACCGCGTGATCCTCGGCCGCCCGCTGCGCAGCGTCGCCTTCGACGTCGCCGTCTCCGGGTTGGTGGCGCTGTTGGCGGTCACCTGGATCGCGATGGCGCCGGGTGGCTGGAAGGCCACCTTGGTCGGGATCATGATGGCGCTGGCCCTGTTGTTTCGGCGGACCCACCCGTCGTCCGTAGCGGCGGCGGTGGCCGCGCTCGCGCTGGTGCAGGTGGTGGTCGGCTGGGGGCCGCTGCCCTACGACGTCGGGGTGTTGATTGCCCTCTACAGCGTGGTCAAGTACGCCGACCGGCTCCGCTACGGCATCGTCGCCGGGCTGGTCGCTGCCGTCGGTGTGGTGCTGGCCACTCTCCAGGTGCGACCGGCGCCTTGGTGGTCGAGCGCGCTCTGGCTCGGGTCGGTCACCGGGACGGTCTGGCTGGTCGGGTTGAACGTGCGGACCCGCCGGCTGTACGTGCTGAGCCTGGAGGAACGGGCCACGACGCTGGAACGGGAGCGGGAGGCTGAGGCCCGGGCCGCAGTGGCCGAGGAGCGCACCCGGATCGCCCGGGAGCTACACGACGTGGTCGCGCACACCATGGCCGTGATGATCGTGCAGGCGGACGGGGTGCGGTTCACCATCGACCGGGACCCAGCCATCGCCCGAGAGGCGGCCAAGGTGGTGGCGGACACCGGGCGGCAGGCGCTGGAGGAGATGCGCCGGCTGGTTAACGTCCTGCGGGAGCCGAGCCGGCCGGAGCCGGCGGACGCGGCCGGGCCCGACGGCGTTCTCTCCGCCGAGCCGGCGCACCACCGGCCGGCACTGGTCGGGCTACCCGACCTGCTGGACCGCTTCCGCGCTGCCGGTTTGGCGGTCACCTGCGCCGCGTCGGGCGAGCCGACGTCCCTGCCACCGGGTCTGGAGCTGACCGTTTACCGGGTGGTGCAGGAGTCGCTGACCAACGCGCTCAAGCACGCCGGGGTAGGCGCGTCCGTCGAGCTGGTTGTCGACTGGTCCCCGGCCGCAGTCGTGGTCCGGGCCGTGGACGACGGGCACGGCCGGCCGGTGGTCCGTCCGGCGCCGTCGGGCGGGCACGGCCTGGTCGGCATGCGCGAGCGGGTGGGAGTGTACGACGGGAGCCTCACCGCCGGCCCCACATCCGCCGGTGGATGGCGGGTCGAGGCGCGGCTGCCGCTACCGTCGGCACCCGGCGCGGAGGAGGTTCTGACGTGAGCGCGAGGAGCGAGCCGGGCCTGCGAGCCCCGCAGCCGCGAACTGAGGTGGTGACGTGAGCGCGAGGAGCGAGCCGGGCCTGCGAGCCCCGCAGCCGCGAACTGAGGTGGTGACGTGAGCGCGAGGAGCGAGCCGGGCCTGCGAGCCCCGCAGCCGCGAACTGAGGTGGTGACGTGGCCGTCCGGGTGATGATCGTCGACGACCAGGCGCTGGTGCGGGCCGGCTTCCGCATGGTGCTCGACTCGCAGCCCGATCTTCAGGTGGTCGGCGAGGCGATCGACGGCGCGGACGCGCTGCGCGTGCTGGACCGGGTCGGGGCCGACGTGGTGGTGATGGACCTCGGATGCCCACCATGGACGGGGTGGAGGCGACCCGGCGGATCGTCGCCCGGCCCGCCGACCGCCGGCCCCGGGTACTGGTGCTCACCACATTCGACACCGAGGCGGACGCGTTCGCCGCGCTGCGAGCGGGGGCCAGCGGCTTCCTGCTGAAGAACGTGCCGCCGGAGGAGCTGCTGGCCGCGATCCGGGTGGTCGCCGAGGGCGACTCGGTGGTGGCCCCGTCGATCACCCGGCGGCTGCTCGACCAGTTCGCCGGCCAACTCGGCCCCAGCCCGGCCGAGGACCCGCGGCTCGCCCAGCTCACCGAGCGGGAACGCGAGGTGCTGCTGCTGGTCGCCCAAGGCTTGTCCAACGCCGAGATCGCCGCCCGGGTGCACGTGGCAGAGGCGACCGTCAAGACCCACGTCGGGAAGATCCTGGCCAAGTTGCAGCTCCGTGACCGGGTCCAGGCCGTGGTGCTGGCGTACGAGAGCGGACTGGTCACGCCCGGCGGATGAGCCGGCGTACGACCTGAGTCGTACGGGTCCACCCGGCGGGGGCGACCCGGGGCGTACCAGGATCGAGCATGCAGGTGGAGATCGACAGGGCGGTGACGCGCATAGCGTCGGAGGCGTCCGACGAACGTCTCCACACCGGGAGCACCACGTGTCCGTCGCACCCACGACCACCGGCGTCACGGTCACCGCCCAAGCGCTGCGTAAGGAGTACGGCTCCGGCCAGTCCCGGGTCGTCGCCCTCGACAGCGTCGACCTCGACCTCGCCGCAGGCCGGTTCACCGCCATCATGGGCCCCTCCGGCTCCGGCAAGTCCACCCTGCTGCACTGCCTCGCCGGCCTCGACCGGCCCACCTCCGGCACCGTGCGGATCGGCGACGCCGACCTCGCCCGGCTCGATGACCGCCGGCTGACCCTGCTCCGGCGGGACCGGATCGGCTTCGTCTTCCAGAAGTTCAACCTGCTGCCCACCCTCACCGCCGAGGAGAACATCGTGCTGCCGCAGGCGATCGCCGGCCGGCGGCCCGATCCGGACTGGCTACAGCAGGTGGTGACCGCGGTCGGCCTGACCGACCGCCTCGGGCACCGCCCCGCCGAGCTGTCCGGGGGCCAGCAGCAGCGGGTCGCCGTGGCCCGGGCACTGGTCACCCGCCCTTGGGTGATCTTCGCCGACGAGCCCACCGGCAACCTCGACTCCCGCTCCGGCGCGGAGGTGCTGCGGCTGCTCCGCAACGCGGTCGACACCCTCGGCCAGACCGTGGTCATGGTGACCCACGACCCGGTGGCCGCCGCACACGCCGACCGGGTGGTCTTCCTCGCCGACGGCCGGCTGGCCGACGAACTGCGTACGCCGACCGCCGCGCGGGTCCTCGACGCGCTCACCCGCCTCGACCCGGCCGGCGCCGGCGCGCCGTCCGTGCAGCGGTGAGCGGCATGCTGCGTCTGGCCCTGCGCGAGGTCCGCGCCGACGGGCGGCGGCTGCTGCTCTCCTCGCTGGCGGTCGTCCTCGGGGTCGCCTTCGTCGCCGGCACCCTGATCTTCACCGACGGCATGCGGGCCGGGGCGTACGCCCGTGCTGGCGCCTTCGACCAGCACACGGACCTGGCCGCTTACGCCGGGACGAAGCCGCTGGCGCCGAGCGTGGTCGAGCGGGTACGCACGGTCGACGGGGTGGCCGCCGCCGACGGGGAACTGACCGGGACCGCCGGGGTGGTCGGCTCCGAAGGGCGGCCGGTGCTCGGTTTCACCGTGCTGGCTGCCATCCCCACCGACCCGGCCCTGCAGTCCTACGACGTGGTGGCGGGGCGGCTGCCCCGGCAGCCGGGTGAGGTGGTGCTCGACGACGCCACCGTCGCCGACCAGGGTTTCACCCTCGGCGCCCCGGTGCGGATCGGCGGGTCCGCCGGCCCTTCCCGCCCGTTCACACTGGTCGGCACCGTCGACGTGGCCGGCACGACGCGGGACGTCGGTGGTCCCTACGTCGGGCTGGCCGGCGCGGACGCCCTCGCCGTGACCGGGGAGCGCGGGTACGACCGGATCATGGTGGCCACCCGGCCCGGCGCGGACCGCCAGGCGCTGGCCGACCGGATCCGCACGGCCGCCGGACCGGGCGTGACGGTCAAGGACCGGCAGGCGATCCTCGACGACGACGTCGCGCGCGCCGTCCGCAGCCTGCGGCAGTTCGAGTTGCTCCTGATGGCCTTCGCCGCGGTGGCGGTGGTGGTGGCCGGGTTCGTGATCGCCAACACCTTCGCCATCGTGCTCGCCCAGCGGACCCGGCGAACCGCCCTGCTGCGGCTGGTCGGGGCCACCCGAGGCCAGGTCTTCCGGGCCGCCCTGGCGGAGGCGGCGTTGACCGGGCTGCTGGCCTCGGCAGCGGGTGTGCTGGCCGGAGTCGGGTTGGCTGCGGGGCTCGGCGCGTTGCTGTCGGCAGTGACGGAGGATGCGCCGGTCGCCGACGGAATTATCGTCACCGCCCGTACGGTGCTGCTCTGCCTCGGTCTCGGCACTCTGCTGACGGTGGTGGCCGCCGCGCTGCCCGCCTGGCAGGGCACCCGGGTCGCCCCGGTGGCCGCGCTCACCGACGCGGCCGTGCAGCCCGCCCGGCGGGCCGGCCGGGTCCAGCTGGCCGCAGGGGCGCTGGTCGGCGCCGCCGGAGTGGCCGCGCTGGCCGGCACCGGTGAGACCGGTCTGGTTCCGCAGGTGGCCGTAGGCGGGGTGCTGGCCTTCCTGGGCATCGTGTTACTCGGCCCGGTGCTGGTGCCGGCCCTGATCCGGCTGCTCAGCTGGCCGGCCCGCCGACTGTTCGGGGCCACCGCCGGGCTGGCGGTGGCGAACGCCGTGCGCAACCCCCGCCGGATCGCCGCCACCACCACCGCCATGGTGATCGGGATCAGCCTGGTGTCGGCGTTTGTCGTTGGCGCCGCCAGCGCCAAGGTCGGAATCGAACGCGCGGTGGACGCGCGGGTCGGGGTCGACTTCGTGGTCCACGGGGTCGGCGGCGAACTGCCCCCGCCACTGGCCGGGGAACTGGCCGCCCGTCCGGAGCTGGGCGTGGTGCACGAGCACCGCAGCCACGTCGTCGACGGGGTCGAGCTGCGGGCCGCCCACCCAGCGCTGGTCCACCGGACGCTGACTGCCGTGGACGCCGGGGATCCTGCCGGCCTGGGCCCGGGATCTGTGCTGGTGCACCGCGAGCTGGCCGCAGCCAGGGGCTGGACGGTCGGCTCGACGGCCACCCTGGCCGGACGACCGTTCCGAGTCGCGGCGGTGGTCACCGACAAGGACTCCACCATGGCCGGCAGTCCGGTCTTGGCCGGACACGTGGTCGACGTCGCCGCCGCCGACTTCGCCCGCCTCTTCCCGACCGAGCGGGGCTACCTTGCCGAGGTGGATCCCGCTGCCGGCGTCTCCCCGGCCGCCGCCCGGGCGGCCATCGAGTCGGTGCTGGCGAACTACCCGACGGTCAACCTGGCGGACCGGGACGCCCACAAGAGGATGCTCACCAGGACCGTGGATGTCGTACTGGTCTTCGTCACCGCGCTGCTTGGTCTGGCCGTGGTGATCGCACTAGTGGGCGTGGCCAACACGCTCAGCCTGTCGGTGGTCGAACGCACCCGGGAGAACGCCGTGCTGCGGGCGGTGGGCCTGACCCGGGGCGGGATGCGGGCGGTGCTCGCGGTCGAGGCGGCGCTCACCGCGCAGGTCGGCACCCTGCTCGGCATCGCGCTCGGCACTGGGGTGGCCGCCAGCGCAATGGCCGTGGTGGCCCGGCTCGGTGGTCACTTCACCCTGGTTCTGCCGTGGGGGCGGCTCGGCCTGGTCGTCGCGGTGGCAGTGCTCGCCGCACTGGCCGCCTCCCTACAACCTGCCCGCCGCGCGCTGGCCTCACCAGTGGTGGAGGCGCTCGGCGCGGAGTGACCGGCTCCGCCACCGCCCAATCTATCGACGTAGGTTAATTACCGGAGTTTGCGGGCCTCGGACCTGCGTGGACGCGGGGACGCGGTGGACTGGAGCAGTTGCGGCCGGACCCCCAGTCGCGGCCGGACGCCAGACATGGCTGTTGGCCGGCACCCGAACCGGGTGCCGGCCAACAACGTGTTCCCCTTTGCGGGTCAGATATGTGGTGGTGTGCTGGGTCAGCTGGTCCAGTGTTCGGCCACGAGGTCGGCGGCCTGGGTCTCCCACTGGGCGTAGTGGAACGGGTACGCCGACACCTGTACCGTCTGCGCGGCCTCGGTCAACGGCATCTCCTGCCAACCCTCAACCTGCTTGAGCCCGTTGAGGAACGCGGTGGTGGAGTAGGCGGGGTCGGTGATCTGCTCGACCGTGCCCCAGCCGGAGGACGGGCGCTGCTGGAACAGGCCCTGCGAGTCGTGGTCGTTGCGGTCACCCAGGTGACCCAGGTTCTCCAGCTTCGACTCCTGCAAGCTGGTCGCGATCGCCACGACGGCGGCCCGCTCGTCCATCCCGGCGGCCTTCGTGGCCTCGATGATGGCCTTCACGTTCCCGGTCTGCTCATCACCGAGAGTGATCCGTGACTGCTCGCCCTGGGTGCCGTGCGGGATCAGGGTGTCCAGGTCCGGCTTCGCGACCTGCACCGCCGCGGCCGAAGCCGAGGCCGGGGTGCTGTCGGTGTAGGTGGCCAGGGGACCGGCGACGACACCGGTGGACAGGGCCAGACCAGCGATACCCAGGACGCTACGACGCAGAATCGTGTTCATCAGGTGTGCTCCATTCGGGGGTCGACACCCACACACATCCCGAAAAGGGGGTCGGGAGCGGGGTGCAAGCACCGTCCGGCGCTCAACAGAACAAACGGAAGAAGATCCTCAGACGACCGCGACCCTGGACGGGCTCACACGACGCCGGGTCCAGATGTAACGACCGGCCGGCCCCCATCATTCCCGGGGCACACGCACGGGCGACACCCGCCGGAGCGGGGCGCTTCCTCGGCCGTACGCAGGGTGTAACGCCCCGACGCCCGCCGAGATTCCACCACCACCACGCCCCCACCACACCCTAAATGGGCATCAACCGGGCACGCGGCTCTCAACGCCCGAAGGTGGCACGTCTGGTGGGTTGGCGCGTTCCCGGATCTGGCGCGCCTGTTGTCCGACTCAGCCCGGGGAATTCCCGGGCGAACGCGCCGGGTCGACCTCGGTGGTACCGCCCGCTGCGGCGGGGAGGGCGGCGCCGTGTGCGTGTGGTGCCGTGGGTGGGGTTAAGGCTTGGCGTGGCCGTGCGTGGCCTGGTCACGCTTTCTTGCCGGGCTTGCCGACAGCTAGGGCGGTGTCGATGAGGGTGGTGGCGGCGGTGCGGGCATGCTGGATGGGGTCGGGGGTGCCGGTGATGGCGGCGGTGGTTTGTGCCCCTTCGGCGAGGACGGCGAGTTGGTCGGCGAGGGCTGCGGGTGCGCCCGTGGCGGCGACGATGCCGGCCAAGCGTTGCTGAAACTGGACTTTCTGGTCGCGGACGAGGGCGGCGATGTGGGGTGTGGTGCCGCCGAGTTCGCTGAAAGCGTTGACGAAGATGCAGCCTCGGAAGCCGTCTTCGGTGGACCAGCGGGCGAGCATGTCGTAGATGGCCAGGAGTTGTCCGCGGGGCGTGCCCCCTCCGGCGGCGACAGCGTCGTCGACCCAGGTGTTCCAGATCTGACGACGGCGGTGCAGGACGGCTTCGACGAGGGTCTCCTTGGAGGGGAACAGCTGGTAGAGGCGCCTGAGGGAGACACCGGACTCGTCGCGGAGGACGTCCATACCCACGGCGTGGATACCGCGGTGGTAGTAGAGCCGGTCGGCCGTACCCAGGACGTGCTCGCGGATCTGCTCGACCTGTTGAGTCCGGTTTCGGCTGGTAGTGGGCATGGTGTCCTCCTGTGCCGGTCGATGTGGCGACAGTCATACGGCGTCGACTGGCACCGGAAACGCTGGTTCTCTAACGTACTCCCCAGGATTGTGAGAACGCTCGTTCTAACCGCCCTCCTTCAGGCCGGCTACCGGGTGATCACCTACGACCGGCGAGGGTTCGGCCAGTCCAGCCAACCCACCGTCGGCTACGACTACGACACCTTCGCCGCCGACCTGAACACCGTCCTGGAAACCCTCGACCTCACCGACGTGGTACTGGTCGGCTTCTCCATGGGCAGCGGCGAAGTCGCCCGGTACCTGTCCCACTACGGCTCCGCCCGCGTCGCCAAGGCCGCGTTCCTCGCCTCACTGCAACCGTTCCTGCTCCAGACCGACGACAACCCCACCGGAGTACCCGAGGACGTCTTCGACGGCATCTCCACCGCGGTCACCGCCGACCGCTACGCCTACTTCACCGACTTCTACCGCGACTTCTACAACACTGACGACACCCTCGGCACCCGCCTGTCCGAAGAAGCACTACGCAACAGCTGGAACATCGCCGCCGGAGCATCCTGGTACGCCTCCAGCGCCGCCGTTCCCACCTGGATCACCGACTTCCGCACCGACATCCCCAAGATCGACGTACCCAGCCTGATCCTGCACGGCACCGCCGACAACATCCTGCCCATCGACGCCACCGCCCGCGAATTCCACAAACGGCTACCCGAGGCCGACTACATCGAGATCGACGGCGCCCCCACGGCCTGCTCGGGACCCCGTACTGCCGAGAATCCTGCCGCCGGCAGCTAGCTAGCGTGCTGGATGTTGCATCCTGCATGCGGGTGTACGAGGGAGGGTCAATGGTGAGTTCGGGACGTCAGGCGAGAGGGACCGACACCCCTGCTGGGGCGGGCACCTCGGTACTGGACGGTGCCACCGGCTGGGAAACCCTCTCCGGCGGGGCCGCCCACCACGTGCAGCGAGTCCGGCTCGCCGATGGGAGGCCGGCCGTGGTCAAACGGACCCCGGCGCCCCCACACAGCCCGCCCGGCATGTTCGCCCTGGAAGCCGCGGGGCTGCGCACCCTCAGCGATCTCGGGGGCGTTCACACCCCCGAGGTCTACGAGGTGACCGAGCAGTACCTCGTCCTCGCCGCTCTGGCGCCCCGACCCAACACCGACCGGTACTGGGAAGAAACCGGCCGTAGCATCGCCCGCCTCCACTCTGTCCAGGGCAGCGCCTTCGGCTGGCCCGAGGACAACTGGCTCGGCCTGCTACCCCAGCACAACATGCAGACCAGCAACGGCCACGAGTTCTTCGCCACCCACCGGCTCCTGCGCTACGCGACCGAGCCGAAGGTCCAGCAGGTCCTGGACATCATCGATCTGACCCGCCTGGAACGCATCTGCGAGCGACTACCCGAACTGGTCCCACCCGCCCCCGCCGTGCTCACCCACGGCGACCTCTGGCCCAACAACCTCATCGCCACCGACCAGGGCACCCCCGTCCTCATCGACCCCGCGGTCCACTGGAACTGGGCCGAGGCCGACCTCAGCATGATCTACAGCGTCGACCGCCCGCCCGAGTCCTTCTTCGCCGCCTACGAGGAAGCCGCCTCACCCCAACCCGGCTGGCGCGACCGCATGGACCTGCTCAACCTCCGCGAACAGCTCAGCATGCTCGCCCACTTCGGCACCGACATCCCGGACTGGATCCGCGACACCAAAGCCGTGCTACGCAAATACAGCTGAAGGAGTGGACTTCGGTCTGCACCGGTTGCCGCAGAGACAGCCGGAGGAACTGTCCGGCGCCTTTGTCGGTCACCGGACGCTGGAGGAGTACCCCGAACTGCCGTAGCTTGTCCTCATCGGGCAGGGAGGCGACATGATTGCCGAACACGTGCGGGACCCTGCGGTAACTGCCGTGATCTTCGGATTCTTCGCTTCGAGCTGGTTCGGCTGGGCTCAGGAGGCACCTCCTGGCAAATGGCGTGGGCTCCTCGCCGCCGGCTCGGTGGCCAGCCTCCTCACCGCCATCGCCGGTGGTCTACTCACGTGGCGGCTCTGGCACACTGACACCGCCTTCGACGAGAGCACCAGCCGCGCGTTCGGGGTCGTGGTCGCCATCGAGTTTGGAGCCGCCACGCTCGGATCGATCCTACTCAGTCGCCGCGGCCGACAGGACCTGATCTCGATGTGGGTCGCCTTCGTCGTCGGCGCTCACCTCTTCCCGGTCGCTGCTCTGATCGACTATCCGATGATCTACATCGTCGCCACTCTCATCACGGTCGTCTCGGTCGCCGCGACACCGGTCGCCCGGTCTCGAAAGCTGTCGGTAAGCGCAGTCGTCGGCGCGCCAACCGGACTGATCCTTCTCACCGCCGCACTCTTCTCCGTTGCTTCCGCGGCCATCGCCAGTTCCTGAGTCCCTGCACCGCTGAACCAGCCTGGCCATCGCCACTCACGCGTCCTCGCCGATACGACGGACAACCCATACATCCAGCGGCGCCGACCGTTTTTCAGGATGGAAAGCCGCACCACTCGAGGACGTGCCATACGTGACGCTGAACTCCGGTGGTCACCCTGTGGTGAGAGTCTTCGCCGGCGCGGAGCAGCACCCTCACGAAGGGCACGCGGCGCGGCTGGCGTACTTCCGGTCCCCGACGCGGAGAAGACCGCGGAGCAGGCGGTGTCGCCCCGATCCTTTTCTTGGTGTTTCCTAATTGATAGGCTCCGAATAATGACTACGTCGCTCCAATGGGCACGGTAGGGACTTGAACTCGAAGGGAACGAACACACGATGAGCCAAGACAAGGCAGGCACAATCGCGGGCTTCGACCTGACCGTCCAGAACGCCGACGGTGTCCGCGACTTCTATGCGGACGTGGTCGGCTGGAAGCCGGAGCCGCTGAGCATGGGCGACTACGACGACTACATGATGCTCGCGCAGGACGGCAACCCGGTCGCCGGCATCTGCCACGCCAAGAGCAGCAACGCCGACCTGCCGCCGCAGTGGATCACCTACATCGCGGTCAGCGACCTCTCCGCAAGCCTAGCGCGGGTGACCGAAAAGGGCGGCGAGGTCGTACGGCAGCCCAACGGCACCGGTCCGGGCGGATTCGCGCTGATCAAGGACCCCGCGGGTGCGATGGTCGCACTGATGCAGAACCCCCACGCCAGCTGAGCCGCACACGGGATCAGCAATACTACTGGCGGGGAAGCCCGCACGCAGATGCCGGCCGAGCCGTTAGACCTCCGACAACGCCTCGGCCGGGGAGTATCCTCAACTCGAGCTGATCGCTTCGCTAAATCCCAAAGCGACGACAAACCAGACAAGGACCGCGGCGGCACTGACGCCAAGCATGGTCAGCGCCTTAACTACCAATTGTGATCAACAGGATCGGCAGCGGGGTCAGGACTCGCAAAATGACCGGTAGCGAGGGTCCGGTTCGATGCTGTACGCCGTTGACCTCGGCAGTTGGGTAGGGGTCGGTAAACGTGGTGCGTACCGTGGCTTTGACTGCACCACCGTCCACTGCCGGTAACGTGTACTGACGCCTGCCCGACCGGGAAACTGTGACTCCGCCCACGGATACCGTCGGCTGCCCCCACAGTGCGCGGGGCGTGACGACGATCGGGCCGGCCACACCGTCGATGCTAATAGGTTCCGTGTTCACCGGCATGATCTGCCCGCCGGTGGTTTGCTGATCCAGGGAGCGGGAAACACCGCCGCGGGGACCCTGTCCCGCCTCGATTCGGCCGGCAGCACCCGGAGGGGGAAAGGCGATGGCGGCAAAGCTCGACGGCAAGCGTGTAGCGATTCTCGCGACTGACGGCGTAGAAGAGGTGGAGTACACCAAGCCGCGCGCAGCTGTGGAGGCCGCCGGCGGTACCGCCGAACTGATCTCGTTGGGCAAGGAGCCGATTCGGTCGGTCAACCATCTGGACACGTCCACGACGTACGAGGTAGACCGCGCCGTCGCCGATGCGGACCCCGTCGACTATGACGCCCTGGTTCTGCCCGGTGGGGTGGCCAACCCGGACTTCCTACGGGCCGACGCCAACGTGGTGCGCTTCGTACGGACCTTCGTCGAATCCGGCAAGCCGGTAGCTGCCATCTGTCACGGTCCGTGGACGTTGGTCGAGGCGAACGTGGTGCGGGGCCGCACCCTCACCTCTTGGCCGAGCTTGCGCACCGACTTGGTCAACGCAGGCGCTACCTGGGTGGACCAGGAGGTCTTCGTCGACAATGGGCTGATCACCAGCCGCAGGCCCCGTGATCTGCCGGCGTTCTGCGCCACGTTGATCAGCGAAATAGCCGACGGTGGGACTACCGGTTCGACCACGTAGGACCGGTAGTCAGGCGCAGCTCGCCCCTGGATCAACCGTTGCGCCGGACGGTCCACCGGTTCATCTGGCAGACCGTCCGACGCGACCCAGTACCTGTGTCTACGGCCTGGGCATCGTGGCGATTCGCAAGACCCGGTGGAGGCCTCGGAGTCCGACACGATGGATTGCCCGTTGGGCCGGGATGTTTGCCGGCTCTGTGGAGCAGAGTGGCGTCAGGCCTCGCGCGCGGGTCGACGCGGCATTCCCCGGTCGCCGCGATCTCGCCGTCCCCGCCCTCGACCGGGTAGAGCTCCCCCGATGGATACGTTCGGAGAGGAACCACTCGATGAAGGGTTCCGGCGAACCGATCGCAGCGTGGTAGAACTCCACCGCTGCGGGGTGGTCCGTGCGAGATGCAGGACGATCCGCCACCCGCTCCCGTTGCGCAGCAGCCGCGGTGAAGGAGTACATCAGGGCAACGGGCTCGGCTTCGCCACCCGCGGTGAGGCCGGCGGGTCAGCGCCGCTTCGCACGCTGGGCGTCCTTGATGACACGGGCAAGTCTCCGGCCGGCACGGCGCTGGGCCGCGGGGTCCGCGCGGAGCTCTGCCCACGCGGCCTCCCGGCACAGCTGATTCCAGGCTCGCACTCGCTGCTCGCTCAGTCTCCCGTCGGCGACCGCCGCCAGCACCTCACAGCCGGGCTCGTTGGCATGGCCGCAGTCGCTGAATCGACAGCCGACCGCCAACTCCGCGATGTCGTCGAACCCCGCATCAACGGTGGCAACGTCGGCGTGGACGCCGACCTCACGCATGCCGGGGGTGTCGATCAGACAGCAGTCGCCCTCCAGTGCGAAGAGCTGCCGGGCAGTGGTGGTGTGCCGGCCCTTCGCGTCCGAGCGGCGAACCTTTCCGGTGGCGCCCAGTTCCCGACCGGCGAGGGCGTTCAGGAGCGTCGACTTTCCTGCCCCGGATTCACCGACGAGCACCAGTGTGCGCTTCGCGCACCGGCCGAGGAGGTCGAATACCCCGGTGGCTGTCGTCGCCGCGACGGAGACGATGTCGACGCCCGGATGCTGCTGGAGCAGACTGTTTTCGATGTTGGCGGTGGAGTTCACGAGGTCAGCTTTGGAGAGGATCACCAACGGTGACGCTCCGGCGTCCCAGGCGAGCGAGGTGAAGCGTTGCAGCCGGCCGTGGACGACCGGCCGGTCCAGACCACAGACAATGCCCACCACGTCCACGTTAGCGGCGATGAGTTGACCTCCTCCGGTGGAGGGGTCGCGACGGCGGAGCAGTGAAGCCCGTGGCAGCAGGTCGAGGACACGACCGTCGTCGACGACGACCCAGTCACCGACCGCGAGCGCGGGCGCCGAGGACCGTACGGGGAAGTGGCGGGTGCCACCTTCTGTGCTGATCAGGACGGCTGAACCGTCGTGGCGGACGACCCGCCCGGGACAGCCGGCACCGTACGCGGCGAGCGCTGCCTGCCATCGGTGTGACCAGCCCAGGGCGGCGAGAGACGGAAATGACTGTGGGGTCGCCGATGAACCCCGGTGGGGAAGAGACAACTGAGGAACCCTCTGGGTGAAGGAGTGAGATCCGATCGGGTGAACCGATCGTCACCTGATGTCGCTCAGGTGCACGAAGCGTGGCGGTTCTCAGCAGTCACATGCATGAAAACGCCACCTCCTCCTTCAGATTCCCGCAGCCCCGCGATGAGGCCCCATCACACACTACGCCATCCGTTCCCCCGCGTCCTGGATGAAGGGCTTCTCCGACAGGAGTCGACGGCCGGGGGTCAGCGGTTGCAGCGGAGTGGTTTGGCCCGACTCATGCGGCTTCTCCTTCGGTGGGGAAGATATCGACGACGGGGAAGCACCCGGTCAACGGGTCGTCGTAGTGCCGCCAGGTGTCGCTGCCGTCGGCGAGTTCGTCATCGGTGAGCAGGCACCTGGTGAGGGTGTGGCACAGCGAGACGGGGTCGAGATCCAGACCGATGAAGACCAGGTGCTGGTGGCGATCGCCGTAGTAGGGGTCCCAGTCGAGTGCGGCGGCGAGCCGGCGGTGGTCGGACACATCCTCCCAGCCGGAGTCGGGAAGGGCGACCAGCCAGTGACCGAGAGAGCCGAGGCTGAGCCCACCGCCGGCGAAGTTCCAGGCAATCACCGTGTCGGGTTGGCTGGCGAGCCAGAGGTGCCCGCGAGAGCGCACAACGTCGTCGTTGATGTCCTCGAAAGCATCGTGTAGGCGCCGAGGGTGAAACGGCCGCCGGGAACGAAAGACGACCGAGACGACGCCACAGTCCGGGTGCGGCTCGTGCACACCGAGGATGTATCCCTCAAGGCCACGGGTGAGAACGCCGGGGGTTTCGGGCCGGTGCCGGGGGGTACCGCGCAGTTGACGGCTCAGTTCGGTGGCGTCGAGAAGGTCACCGTCGACGGGGACCTGCATCGCCCAGGGCGCCATCCGCTCGAGCAGCACCGACAGGCGACTGGTGTCGTACGCGCCGTCGCGGGACTGGCCCCAGAGGACGAGGGTGTCGGCGTACTCGATCTGCCGGACGATGACGTCGGCCAGCGCCCGGTCGTCGTTGTCCGCCGCGGCGATGCCGAGGTGCTTGAGGTCATCGGCGCTGACCATGCCGTCGAGCAGGTGTTCGGCATCAACGACGGTGGCATAGGAGTCGATCTGGATCAGATCGGTAATCGGGGCGCCGTCAATGAGGCAGTGCGCGCAGACGGCGGCGACCGCCTCGGGCTCGACCACCTCGGGCAGCATCAGCAACAGGTCGCGGTTGGGCTGCGCGCGGGCCAGTCGGGCGAGGGTGGGCAGCACGTCTTCTCGCAGCGTGCAGGAGACACATCCGTGTGCGAGCGTGATCCGCTCGTCCTCGAGTACGCCCGCGCTGTCGCGCACGACCCGCCGCACGGTGCCGGCGCTTAGGTCGGCGAGATCGTGCTGGACCAACAGCAGGGTCGGATCCGCCACCAGCAGCGTACGGGCAACGGCGTACGTCGCGGACGGCCAGAAGCCGCTGAGCACGGTCAGGGACGGGCGGGTGTCGGTCACCGGAGCGCCGGGGTCGGTGGGTGCGAGCGGAGACGTTGCCATCACAGTCCTCTCAACTCTTAATGAAAATCATTGTCAGTATAGGTCCATCCGGCGTGTCGGCGGGGCGGGGGTGCCGACACCCGACCCAGCGGACCGGCGGCAGAACCAGCGAGCCGGCTTCACCCGACGTGGCGAGACTTCACCTGTGGCACGAGGGGTGAACTCCTCCCAGCTCAGCTCTATAGAGGACTGTCAGTAGCCGGTTTCGGTGCCCCTGTTAGGGTGTGCGAGACGTCACCCGCCGCGAGTCGAGAAGAGCTTTCCCCGTGACAAAGGCCCCTTCGGAATCCACGCAATCAGCCGCCAAACCGAACGGGTCACTCTCCTCGAAGATTGACACTACGATCGCCCACCCCGCCCGAATCTGGAACTACTGGCTGGGCGGTAAGGACAATTTCGCGGTGGACCGCGAGGTCGGCGACCACACCATCGCCGCCTACCCACACATCATCGAACTGGCCCGTAGCCAGCGAGCCTTCCTGGCACGCGCGGTCACCCATCTGGCAAAGGAAACCGGCGTTCGCCAGTTCCTGGATATCGGCACCGGCCTGCCGACTGCCAACAACACCCACGAGGTGGCTCAGTCGATCGCCCCCGAGTCGCGCATCGTCTACGCCGACAACGATCCGCTGGTTCTGGTGCACGCGCGGGCGCTGTTGACCAGCCACCCCAAGGGTGCGACCGACTACATCGACGCCGACCTTCGGCAACCGGACAAGATCCTGGCCGCGGCGGCCGAGACCCTCGACTTCAGCAAGCCGATCGCCGTCACCATGCTCGGCATTGTGATCTTCCTGGCCGACGACGACGAGGCATACGGAGTTGTCGACCACCTGGTTGCGGCTCTCCCGTCGGGGAGTTACCTGGCCATGACACACACCACCAACGCCATCCACGGCGCCGCGACCGACGAGGCGGTCCGGATCTGGAACGAGGGCGGCTCGGACCCGATGGTGGTGCGTAGTCTCGATGGCATCGGCCGATTCTTCCGCGGCCTCGAGCTGGTCGAGCCGGGCATCGTCTCGCTGACCCGGTGGCGACCCGACGCCGAGACCGCCGCCGGGCCCGAGGTCGACGAGTTCTGCGGGGTGGGCTACAAGCCGTGAGCGGCCGGTAGCCCACGATAGTCCGCAAACCCACCGATGCTCCGGTGGTGCGCTACACCGCCCCAGCAGAGTGTCGCGCGGCAGGAGGGGCGTTGTCGGTACACGTAACGGTCACGTGTCAACACCTGTTGTGTCGGGCACCGACGGTGTGACACTGCTCGGGATCGGATACGGGGAGGATAGGGACCAGTGGCTGCGGATCATCAAGGCCGGCAGGAACTGCCGCCGCTCGACACGCTCGCCGCCCGCCTCGAGTACCTGTTCGACACCATCCGCCCCTCGCAGGAGGAGCTTGGAAGGTCCGAGGAGCCCGGGCGGAAGTACACAAACAAGGAAGTCGCCGACAAGATCAACGGACGGCAGGCGGAGACTGGCGTGTCCATCAGCGCCGCCTACGTCGGGGAGCTACGCCGGGGTGTGGCATGTGATCCGCGCACCTCACACGTTCGTGCCCTGGCCCGCGCCTTCGGCGTCCACTCTGGCTACTTCGTGGATGATGCCGCCGCCGACCGGGTCCAGGAGCAGATCCGACTCCTCGGCGAGCTGCGACGGATGGGTGTCAAGCAGGTAGCGCTGCGGCAGGTTCTGGCTGACACTGGCTTGTCCTCGGCTGACTCTCGGTTGGTGGAACAGATGGTTGCCCGCCTGCAAGCCCTCGGCGGCAGCCACCAGAATGGCCACTGACAGCCATGCCTGTCCTGCGGTTCAGGGTGTGCAGACGGCCGGGGAGAGTCTGACGTGACCCTGCGCCACCTACGTAAGCGCTGCAAGCGAGTGGTCGCCGCGCTAGACATGCCCGAGACGTTCGACCTGCCGGAGCTGTGCCGACTCCTTGGGGAACGCCGGGGACGACCAATCCACCTGGTTCCGATCAGCCTGCCGGTGCACAGCGTGTGCGGCATGTGGGTGCCGACCGACACGTTCGACGCGATCTTCTATGAGCAGCACACCTCGCCGATCCACCAAATGCTGATCATTGGACACGAGCTGGGTCACCTACTCGCAGGGCACCGGCCCGCCGCCGTACTGGACCCTGATGCCTCCAAGCTGCTCCTACCGGACCTCGATCCCCAAACCGTGCAGCGCTTCCTCGGCCGTAGCAACTACGCCGCCGAGGAGGAGCGGGAGGCAGAGATGATCGGGTCTCTCCTGCTACGCCGGCTCCGCGACAGTTCGGGCTCCGGGCAGGACACCCCAGGAGACGGTCCTGAGGCCGCCCTGTACGACCGGCTACGGCAGTCGCTGGAACACCCCGGCCGGTAGCGGCCGATGGATACCCTGCTCTACTGCCTCTGCGCCGGCGCTGGCTGGGCGACCTTCGTGTACACCCTACGGCTGCTGCGACGACACCCCACGCCGGCGCGTCGTGCGCTCTGCGTCTCGCTCGGCACCTTCGGCGTCGGCGCCACCCTGGCCATCCCACCACTCGCTGCCAGCATTGAGGCCAGCCTGGGGCTACCGAATCTCGCCAGGGTGCTCGCCCACGGCTGCGCCATGACCATCGCCGCGGCCGCCGAGCACATGCTGCTGTACCTCGCGCTGCCCGCCGCGCAGGCGGCTGCCCGGACCCGACGTTGGGTGTGGATCACGGCAGGTGCGTACCTCGTCATGGTCGCCCTGTATGCCCACACCCTCGGCTACGACCAGCCGGTTCAGTTGACCGTTGAGTACGCCACCGATCCGGCGGTATCGGCATATCTGCTGATTCTCGTAACGGTGGGCTTCTTCGCCTACTGCATCGACATCTCCCGGCTGTGCTGGAAGTTCGCCCGCATCTGTGGCCGGCCCTGGCTCCGGCGTGGCCTGCGGATCACCGCCACCGGCGCCACGGTCGCCATGCTCTACAGCACAAACAAGATCGTCTACTTGGTCGCCTACTGGAGTGGGCTACAGCCAAGCGGCGAACGCGAAATCACCGCGGTCCTGGTCACCGTCAGCGCACTACTCATGATGATCGGCCTGACCATACCCGCCTGGGGTCCGCTGATGCCTCTCACCCGACGCTGGGATGACCTGCGCGCCTACCGCCGGCTCCGACCGCTGTGGCACGACCTCACCGCTGCACTGCCCGAGCTTGAGCTGGATCCAGAACTCCGCCGCCCCCTCGTCGCCGTGCGCGACATCGACTACGCGCTGGCCCGTCGCGTGGCGGAGATCCGCGACGGGCGGCTGGCGCTGCGCCCCTTCCTGGACGCCCGGGTCACCCAGACCGCCGAAACCCTGGCCGAGCAGGCAGGCCTTGCCGACGACGACCGGCTCGCCACCATCGAGGCCGCCCAGCTGGCGTTCGGGCTGCGAGCGCACCGAGCCGGTGTCACCGCCGCCTACCCGCAACCGGCCGAGGGCCCGCACCGATCGGCCGACGGCTACGCCGGTGAGATCACCTGGCTCGCCCGCGTCACGACCGCGTACCACCAGTCCCCGGTGGTGGCCGCGACCCTCGATGCCACCGAAGGTTTCGCTGCTGCCGCCCCGTCCCAAGCCGTTGGAGACCCGCGCCAGTGAGAGACCGCCTCATTCACCTGCACCGGATCCGCTCGCTCAACCCCGACGAGGACCACCTGGCGATCTACCAGACCATGCTGCGGTACGAGTTCCCGTGGGACATGAAGCTCGGACTCAACCTCGCCTTCAACCGATCGTTCTCGATCCCGGAGATCGCCGCGGTCCACACCGCCACCGGCGAGCTGACCGAGCGCACCCAGCAGCGGATCGACGACACCGGTCTGCTGATGTACGAAATCGTGCTCAACGGCTTCGAGCAGACCCGCGGGCGCGACGCGCTCCGCCGGATCAACCAGATCCACCGCTCCCACCGCATCAGCAACGACCACTACCGCTACGTCCTCGCCTGCCTGATCGTGGTCCCCACCCGCTGGCTGGAACGCTATGGCTGGCGCCAACCCTGTTGTCACGAGCGACGCGCGACCTGGCGGTTCTACCTGGAGTTGGGCCGCCGGATGGGAATCACGGACATTCCCGACTCCTACGAGGCGGTCGAGGCCTGGTTCGACGAGTACGACCAGGTCCAGCTGCGCCCCAACGACGATGCGGCCACGATCGAGCGAGCCACCCGGATGCTGATGCTGAACCGGCTACCCGTCGCTCTCGCCCCACTGGGCAACGCACTGGTCAGTGCCATCTACGACCCGCCCCTACGCGCCGCGACCCGGGTCGCGACCCCACCCTGGCCGGCGCGCGTCGGACTGCACCTGGCCCTACGCGCCCGCGCGTACACGCAGCGATGGCTCGGGCGACCGCCAGCGATCCCACTGTTCGCCGATGGCATCACGACCAAGACCTACCCCAGCGGGTACGACATCAGCCAGCTCGGGCCCCATCCCACCGCCCAAGCCGGCGACACCCCCACCCCGAACGCGAACGAGTGAGTTGACCGTCTTCTTCCGACGACGCGTACGCTCGATACTGGCACCGTGAACTCGCCGGTAGTCTTCCGCGCCACCGCCGCCCACGCCGAGGCCGTCGGTCGCATGCTGTTCGACTTCAACACCGAATTTGAGACCTCGGGGCCGGAGGCGACGCAGCTGGGCAACCGGTTCACGCGGCTACTCGAACGTGACGACGTGATCGTCCTGGTAGCCGGCAGCGACCGGGACCCGACCGGCTTCGCCTTTCTGACCCTGCGGCCCACGGTGTACTACGACGGCCCGCTGGCCCAGCTCGAGGAGCTGTACGTCCGACCTGCCCGACGGGACCAGGGCATCGGTATCGCCCTGCTACGAACGGCGATCCACCTGGTTCGCGAGCACGATGGCGGGGAGATTCAGATCAACGTCGACGAGGTCGACGCGGACACTCGTCGCTTCTACGAACGTCACGGCTTCACCAACATCGAGGCCGGCACCGAATCCCGGATGCTCTGCTACATCCAGCAACTGCACGCCTGATCCCCGCGGCTAGCGTCCACCGCGGCGAGCACCCGGACGGGCCCGGGTGGAGAAGGCCGCCGCCCCGGATCGGGTCGGGGCGGACCGTGTCGAGGTGCTTGGCGTCGGTTTGCCGCCATGCTGCCCCCGGCCACCACGCTGCCCCCGACCACCATGGGCGGGCCGTGTCTCCTGCCGTGAGTCACCGGAGGCTGCTACGGGCTGGGGGACAAACCTCCGTTCACCCGGGGCGATCGTGTGAAGCAGCGCGTCACCCGGGCGCAGCCGGCTCGTGGTCGCGGTGATGCCGGCCTTGCGGGTCAGTGCCCGCACCTCGGCCACCTGCGCGTCGGTCATCAGGGTCACGACGGTGCCGTCCGCACCGGCCCGAGCGGTACGGCCCGAGCGGTGCAGGTACGCCTTGTGCTCCACCGGCGGATCGGCGTGTACGACCAGCGCCACGTCGTCGATGTGGATGCCCCGGGCGGCGATGTCGGTGGCGACCAGTGTGTGCGCCTCCCCGGCGGCGAATGCCCGCAGATTCCGGGTGCGGGCGCCCTGGGCCAGGTTGCCATGCAGCTCGACCGCGCTGACCCCGGCGGCGGCCAGCCGTCGGGTCAGGGTCTTCGCACCCCGTTTGGTGCGGGTGAACACCACGGTTCGGCTCGGCGTGGCGGTCAGCTCGACCAGCACGGCGAACCGGTCCTCGGCGTGGACGTGCAGCACGTGGTGCGTCATCGCGGTGACCGGCGACAGAGTCGAGTCAACGCTGTGCACGACTGGCTTGGTGAGGAACCGCCGCACCAGGACGTCGACGCCGGAGTCCAGGGTCGCGGAGAACAACAGCCGCTGCCCACCACGCGGGGTCCGTTCCAACAGCCGCCGGACGCTGGGCAGGAAGCCAAGGTCGGCCATGTGGTCGGCCTCGTCGAGGACCGTGATCTCGACGGCGTCCAGGTGCGCGTGTCCGGCCTCGACGTGGTCGGTCAACCGTCCCGGACAGGCCACCAGGACATCGACCCCGGCCTGAAGCCCGGCGATCTGGGGCCGGGCGGCGACGCCGCCGAAGATCGCCATCGTGCGAAGCGACAGCGCCTGGGCCAGCGGCGCCATCACGCTGTCAATCTGCGTGGCCAACTCGCGAGTCGGCGCGAGGATCAGCGCCCGGGGGCGCTTGGGCCGACGGGACGTGGCGGTCGCGGTCAGGCGGGTCAGCACCGCCAGCACGAAGGCATAGGTCTTACCCGAACCGGTACGGCCCCGGCCGAGCACGTCGCGCCCGGCGAGCGCGTCCGGCAGGGTCGCGGCCTGAATCGGGAACGGCCGTTCCACCCCGGCTGCGGCCAGTTGACGGTTGAGCAGGTCGGGCACACCGAGTTCGGTGAAGGTCAGCGAGTCAGGCAGGGTGTTCTGGCGCGGGCGGCTTGCCGCCATGAAGGCTCCGAAGGTTGAAGGGGGGCCGTCCCGCCCGGCGCTGACCGAATCGGTCGCGGCGTGCGACGTGGGCATCGAACCCGGTCGCCATGCTGGAAGGGCCGCGGAACCAGTCTACTCGAGCCCTTTATCGGAGCACGCTGCCCACCGCGGGACGGCTAGGCAGCTGCGCCGCGGACACCGACAACGGCGGCCCAACACGGCCCCGGCGAGTGCGCCCACGTGCTGTGTCGGGACGGCGGCAGCATCTACCCGTCGTCGCGTACCAGTCGGCCGACACGAGGGCCGCCGTTCGCCGGTGGCAAGCCGGGCGAGGCCGGGGCCAGCGGGGCGCCCCGGACTGATCAGCCCGTCAGGGTGCCCCGCACCAGACTGTCGCCGGAGTGGGCCGTGTTGTTGTCGTACCGCTCGGCGGAGACGTCAACCACCGAGTACCGCTCGATGTCGGCGTTTGGGGGCAGCGGCAGCAGCGCGTCGGTGTCGCCACCGAGCACCCCGACCGAGAACATCTCCATGGTTTCGGGGTCGATCAGCCACACCTCGTAGTAACCCGACACGTCGGGAAGATTCGCCACATGCAGGTGGAGTTGACCGTTGCCGAAGACCTGGGCCGCGCCGTTCACCTCTGGCGGGGTCGGACCGTACGCCGTGAGCGACGCGCTGGCCCGGACTGTCTGCTGCTGCGTCGGCACTGGTGCGGGTTCTGTCTCGCCCAGCACGGCTACGGTGCCCACCACGCCGAGGACCGCGGCCGCCGCCGCGGTCGCGACGGTCGTCATCCAGCCCGCCCACCGGACCCGCTTGTGGGCCGGGGGCACCAACACCCGCGCGGGTGCGTCGTCGGAGTCGGGGAGGTTGGGGACGGCCGACGACCGGCGTGTCTCCACGAGCGTGGGCAGCGTCTCGGCCGCCCGGATCTCCGCCACGATGCCCTGCCACAGGTGATCGGGCGGGTCGGGTAGGTCGTGCAGGTCCTGCCCCTCGGCCCCCAGGTCGGCGACGCGCCGAAGGTTCTCCAACTCGGTTCGGCAGTGCCCGCAGCCCTCGAGGTAGGCGCGCTCTCCGTTGTCCGGCTCGCTCTCACCGAGCGCCAGAAAGACCAGCCGGTCGTGGTCCATGTGTTGCACCGTCCACCTCCCATCTGCGTTTCAGGCACTGCATGCCGCGCCGGATGTGACTCTTCACCGTGCCGAGTGGCACGCCGGTCATGGTCGCTATCTGATGGTGGGTCAGGTCGTCGAAGAACGCCAACTCCAGCATGCGTCGTTGCTCGCCGGGGAGACGCGCCAGCTCGTCGGCCACCACCAGTCGATCGACCACAGTGTCTGGGTCCGAGCGACTCGGGGTGGGGTCAGGAAGCTGACGAACCGTCTCGACCACCCGGTGCTCCCGGGCGGTAGCCCGCATTCGATCGATCACCTTTCGCCGACCGATGCCGAGCAGCCAGCCGATCAGCGACCCCTTCGTCGGGTCGAAGGTGTCCCGCCCCAGCCATGCGGCTACGAACGTCGCCTGCGTCACATCCTCGGCATCGCTGCGGTTCGACAGCGTGCTCACGGCCAGGTGCAGCACCGCTCGACCAAACCGGTCGTACGCCTCTCGCAGCGCCGCCTCATCGCCGGAGCGGAAGCGGGCAGCCAGATCGTCCTCCGGTGGGCCCGGGGGCTCCTGGACGTCCGCCGCCGTCAACGGACGGCTCGCCTTCTGTGGGGCATGCCTGACTGTAACCCCCACAGCCCTCGCCTCACTCCCCTAGTCCTGTCGTTCGTAGGGCTCTTCGTCTGCGGAGGCCCGCGCGGATGCGGTGGCGACGAAAAAAACAAAGTTCCCTCCGGCCGCATCCAGCTCGTGTGGAGCGGACGTAACCCGTTTCGTAAGCCGAGCCTGACCAATCAGCACCAATCACCAGGAGGCAGACATGCAGCTCTCATACTTTCGCCGGGTCGCCGCGGGCGGCGCGGTCGCCGCGCTGACGTTCGTCGGAGTCGGCGCACTCACCGCGACCCCGGCTTACGCGGCGACGGCCGATGTCTCGGTGGTCCACGGCATCCCGGACACCCCGGTTGACGTGTACGTCAATGGGGAGAAGACGCTGGACAACTTCGCTCCCGGTGAGGTAGCGGGCCCGCTGGAACTGAAGGAGGGCGCGTACGACATCGCCCTGACCAAGCCGGGTGAGCCGGTGGACAGCGCGATCCTCACGGTCGATGACGCCCAGGTTCCGGGCGGAGCCAACATCAGCATCGCCGCCCACCTGGACGCCAGCGGCCAGCCGAAGATCACGCCGTTCGTCAACGACACGTCGAAGGTGGAGGCCGGCAAGTCCCGGCTGATCGTCCGGCACACCGCCGCCGCTCCGGCGGTGGACGTACGGGCCGGCGGCACTCCGGTCTTCACGGAGCTGACGAACCCGAACGAGGCCAAGGCGGATGTGGACGCGGGCAGCGTCAGCGCTGACGTCGTGCTCGCCGGCACCGAGACCGTCGCGATCGGCCCGGCGGACCTGGACCTGAGCGAGGGCACCGCGACGATCGTCTACGCGATCGGCTCGGCCGACGCGAGCAACCTCGAGGTCGTGGCGCAGACGATCACCGGCCTGCACTCGGCTCCGGCGGGGGTCCCCAGCGGCAACGGCGGCCAGGCCGACACGGGCACGAGCACCTGGCTGTACCTGCTGGCCGGCACCGGTGCCCTCCTGCTGGTCGGCGGGGGTGCTCGGGTCGCGATCGCCCGGAGGACCAGCCGGTGACGGTGCGCAACCGCGGGGCGCTGGCGGCGGTGGCCGCCGGCGCCGCCGCCCTCGCCGTCGCCGCGCTGGTCGCCTACACCTTCCGGCCCGCGGCGGACGTCGGCGCGGATGAGGTGGCTGCCCTCGCCAGTACCTCTCCCTCCACTGCTGGCAGCCGATCGCAGGTGCCGGTGAACACGGGTGACCTGCCGACCGGCACGGAGGTTGTTCCGCCGGTCGGCCTGCGGATTCCGACGATCGGAGTGACCGCCACCGTGAACGCCGTCGGCATCAACCCACAGACCAGTGAGTTCGAAGTGCCGCCGAGCGTCGACCAGGTCGGCTGGTACCGCTACGGCCCGGGGCTGGAGGCGCCGGCGGGCTCCGTGGTGATCGCCGGTCACGTCGACAGCTCCACTCAGGGCGAAGGCGCGTTCTTCCGGCTCAAGGAGTTGGACCAGGGCGACACGCTGACGGTGACCGGCAGCGACGGCCAGGAACGCGACTACCGCGTGATCGCCCGGGAGGAGTACCAGAAGACCACAATTCCGCTGGACCGGTACTTCGCCCGTGACGGCGACCAACGCCTGACCCTCATAACCTGCGGCGGGCCATTCGACGCCGATGCCCGCCGGTATCGCGACAACCTCGTGGTCACCGCGGTACCGGCATAACCAGCCGACGCCATTTGTTGGCACGCCGCTCTGATCAGCACCATCGTCGTCGCGACAACTCCACTCGAAGGGTAGGCCGTGAGCGAACTCCGGATCCGAGCGGCTCGTGAGGTCACAGTACGGGTGAGGCTCGGACGAATTACTGAAGTTGCCACAGCGGACCGAGCCAAGTAGACCAGCAACGCGGCGATCGTCGACGGGCGACGAAGACCGACTGGCCGGCACCCGGATCGCCCGAGTAGGTCATGGCGCGCAGGGCGTCATCGAGTAGCACTACCGTCCGCGACAGGGGACATCGCCAAGCCGGCGATGTCCCCTGTCGCGTGCGATGCCCCTTCCCTCGTCACGTGGAGCCACGCTAGGTGCGCAGGTAGCCGTCAGCGGGGCGGTGGATAGGCCCCATGATTTCCCGGACACGCATGCACAACGAGGGACGCCCTGTTCGTGATATCGACGCAGGCGTTACGGGAGCCGTACCAGGCGCCGCAAGCCAGGTAGCAGACCAGCAGCGAGCAGGGCCTTGAGAAGGTCGCCCAGCAGGAACGGAACGAGGCCCAGCAGGAGCGCGGTCGGCACGTCCATCCCGACAGCAACCATCAGCCAGGGAACACCAACCGCATAGATCACCACGTTCCCGAACACCATCAGCCCGAACATGCGCCATGGCCGCCGGTCCGCCCCGGCCGAGGCCAGCCGGCCGACAACCGCCGCGGCCACCACAAAGCCCAGCAGGTAACCCGCGGTCACCGACGGCCAACCGTGCGTGCCGTCGGCAAACCACGGCACCCCCAACACCCCCGCCACCACGTACAACAGCATGCTCGCCACCCCGCGGGCCGACCCGAGCGCCGTCCCGGCCAGAAGCACCGCGAAGGTCTGCCCGGTGACGGGGACCGGAGACCCGGGAATCGTCACCGACACCTGCGCGGCGGCACCGACGAGAGCGGCCCCACCGACGACCAGGGCGACCTCCCGCGCCAGGGACCCACCCCACGCATCGGCCAGCACCCCGATCCGCTGGCCGGAGGTCATCACCAATCCGTCTGCCATCTCATCCTCCTGTTGTCGCCACCGACGCCGGTGGCATCGCTACAGACCACGGGACTACTCCCGCCCACCGGATCGGGCCTGGTCAGCCGGCCACGGGCGCAAAGAGCCACATCGGAGCGTACGGGCAACCGGGCTCCGCACACAGGTGGCGGGATCGACCAGTGGCACGACCGTGGCGGTACTCCCGGAATCCGGTGGGGCAGCTGCCGCTCGAGGGGGCCGCAGCTGCGCCGCGGCGGGTCAGCCCACCGACTCGGCGACCTATCAGCCCGTCATGCGACGCATCCAGGCTGTTCGCTCATGCATGGGACAGTAGGCGCCAAAAAACACACCCGACCCGGGCCATCCGACCCGCGCGACCCCGCCCCCAACGGGTAGCACCACGCCGAAATACGGGTGCGCCGACGCGTCCGGTTCGATATCGATATCGCCATGCCCGAACTGAGCCTGCCCACCGTACGGGTACACCAATCGTTCGTCGCCGCCATGGCCGAGTTCCGCGCCGAGGGACGCGGCAGCGCGGATGATCAGAGCATGATCGGGTCTGAGCTGCGCACGTTCACGCGCCGCTGGTCGACTCCCGCCGGATTCGCCACGTACGTCGACTGGGTACGGAACCAGACTCTCGAGGATTCACCGCGCCCGGACGGGCACGTGCCGTCGACGACGCTGTGGTGGATCCAGGACGACACCTACCTCGGTCGCCTCGCGATTCGACATCGCCTGACCCCGTACCTGCGGGAGGTCGCCGGTCACATCGGCTACGACGTGCGCCCAACCGGCCGGCACCAGGGCCACGCCACCGCGATGCTGGCTGCCGCACTACCCGTGGCGTACCACCTGGACATCAGGTCTGCCCTGGTGACGTGCGACGTGGACAACGTCGCATCCCGAAAGGTGATCGAGCGCAACGGCGGAGTCTTCGCGGACCAACGCAACGGGAAGCTTCGGTTTTGGGTCCCGACCGCGTGACCAAGCCGTAGGCCACGCGTCAGCGGCATCCGAGTCAGACTCCGCTGTGCCTCTCCCAGTGCCGAGCCGGACCGCGATGCGGCGCTACCGGGCTGTTGTCGGGCATCAACTCACCGGTGTCGTCGAAGACGATCACGCCGTTGCAGCGCAGGCTCCAGCCCTGCTCCGGATGGGAGGCGATGATGCGCGCCGCCTCGTGGTCGACCGCGCTCGCGGCGGGACACGTCGGCTGGTGGGTGCACGTGGTGTTGGCGTTGGGCCGAGATCGGGGGGCGAGGTCGACGGTGTGCATGCCGGTTCTTCCTCTCAGCTGGACGAGTCAGCCGCGCTGGCGCTCGGAGCCGGTGAGGAGTAGCCACGGGGCTGAACGCCGAGAATGGGGCCGGCACCGCAGAGGCCCGACGCCAGGTGGCGACTCCTACCGATTCCCTACGTCATCGCTGAAAACATGAGGCGCCCCGCCTCCTGGTTGATACAGGCACGACAGAATACTGACGCACAGATTGATCGATCATCAAAAATAGGATACGTGAGCGGCGCGGATTCTGCCCGCTGATCACGAGCTGGGAATCAGTCCCAGGCTTCGCCCATCGCGGCGAGTTCACCCGCGTACTCGATCTGATCACGCCAGGACTCGGGCCACACGGCCATTCCGAAGGCGGCACCGAGGAATGCGCCGGTCAGACAGGCGATGGAGTCGGAGTCCCCGGAGGTGGTAGCGGCGCGGGCCAGGGCGGATACCGGATCGTCGGCATGCCGAATCGCGCAGAAGAGTGCCGTGGCCAGGGCCTCTTCGGCGATCCAACCGGCACCGGTGAGCCGGCAGGCGTCCGCGCCGTCGTCGGCGGAGGTGAGCGCGAGATCGAGCCGATCGAGTACGTGCCGGCACTCGTCCCAACCTCGGGCAAGGTAGTCGGCGGGGTGAGCGACGCCGGCCTGCTGCCACAGCACACCCAACCACTCGTCGCGGTAGACGGTGCGCTGGTCGTGGGCCCGGGCTTGCAGCAACGCGGGCAGGGCTGGCAGCTCCGCACCGTCGCGAAGCAGCCGTACGGCGTATGCCGTCAGCTCACTGGCCGCGAGCGCGGTGGGATGCCCATGGGTCATCGCGGCCTGCAACTGCGCCACCCCGGCGAGGGTGTCCAGGTCGTAGTCGGCGACGAGTCCGACCGGCGCGACCCGCATGTTCGCGCCACAGCCCTTGGACTCGATCACCGTGGCGTGGATCCACGGCTTGCCGAGGGCAAGGTCCCCGCAGGCACGCAGGCAGGTCATTCCGGGTGCGCGGTTGTTGTCGGGACTCGCCGCCCACTGCACGAACCGCTCCCGAAGCAGCGGCTCCAGCACCTTGGCTGTCGGCATGGGCGCACTCACCAGCGCCATCCCGACCGCCAGGGTCAGCTGGGTGTCGTCGGTAACCGGTGCGGGGTCGCCCGCCAACTCGCGCGGGCCGCCGGGCCCGTAGCGGGCACGGATGTCCGGGACCGACATGAACTCGGTCGGTCCGCCCAACGCGTCACCATAGGCCAGCCCGAACAGACACCCGGACGCTGCGGTCGGCACCATCAGCTCTCGCATATCGGGTGGATGGTAGCCCAACGGATGACACTGCGGGGTTGCCAGATTGACGATAATGGGCCGGTACGCGAGCAAGGAGAGATCATGAACGACTGGAACGACAGAATCATCAAAGAGTTCCGCGACAACGGCGGGCAGGTCGGCGGCCAGTTCGCAGGCGCGCCACTCCTCCTGTTGCACACCGTGGGTGCCAAGAGCGGCCAGCCTCGCTTGAACCCGATGATGTACCAGAAGGTGGACAACGGCTACGCCGTGTTCGCCTCCAAGGCCGGTGCCCCCAGCCACCCCGACTGGTACCACAACCTGCGCACCCACCCGCGCGTCAAGGCGGAGATCGGCACGGACACGATCGACCTGGTGGCCAGAGTCGCCGCCGGTGACGAGCGGGAGCGGATCTGGACCGCGCAGAAGACCGCCTATCCGGGCTTCGCGGAATACGAAGCCAAGACCACCCGCGAAATCCCCGTCGTCGTACTGGAAGCTGCGCCGTAGACCGCGCCAGAAAGATTCCTTTGCTCCACGCACGGACGACCGATAGGTTGCTGCCCATGGGCAGCATCCTCTCGGTCAACCTGGCGGTCCCGGAACACAGCACCGCGAAGCGAGTCGGGGTCACCGGCATCAACAAGCAGCCAGTGGACAGGCCTGTGCCGGTCCGTGCTCCCGGACCGAAAACCACCGGTCTCCACAGTGGCCTGGTAGGCGACCAGATCTTCGACATCGAGAACCACGGCGGTGACGACCAGGCCGTGTACGCGTACGCCCGCGAGGACTACGACTGGTGGGAAGCCCGACTTGACCGCGTGCTTCCGGGCGGGATCTTCGGCGAGAACCTGACCACGGTTGGCGTTGATGTCAACGGCGCGGTCATCGGCGAGACCTGGCGCATCGGCGACAGTCTGGAACTTCAGCCGACGTTTGGTCGTGTTCCGTGCGCCACTTTCCAGGCCAAGATGGCCGAGCCGCAGTGGGTGAAGACGTTCACCCGGGAAAACCGGCCTGGCACCTATCTGCGCGTCGTCAAGCCGGGAGAGGTGCAAGCCGGAGATTCCGTTTCTGTCGTCGACCGGCCGGCCCACGGCATAACAATCGCGGCGGTCTTCCACGCCTACCTGAACGAGCCGGAGCTACTGCCCGCCCTGACCGAGGTCGAGGACCTACCCGACAGCTTACGACAGCTACTGCGTCGTCGTTCGCGCAGCTGAGGCAGCCGGCCCGACGCCGAACCCCCACCTTCCACGGTTACCAGGTACGCGACCGGACCACAATGTCTGGCGCGAAGCCAACGTCAACGACGTCATCGATCTGTTTCTCAGTTACCTCGACTTCTACCAGCGGCCGAACACTCGCCCGGCGGCGGTGGGATTCCTGCGTGCCCGACAGGCACGCCAGGAGTCCATCCTCTACGTCGCACGGGCCGAGGAGGGCCCGATTGGGTTCAGTCAGGTGTACCCCACATTCTCGTCCGTCTCGTTGGCTTCGGTGTGGACCCTCAACGACCTCTTTGTCGCGCCCCAGGCGCGCGGTTCAGGAGTAGGGCGCGCACTGGTCGACCGGGTCATCTCGGATGCGGAGGCTGCCGGCGTGATCCGGGTAGCGCTCGCCACCGCGGAAGACAACACGTCGGCGCAGGCCCTGTACGAATCCGCGGGATTCACCACCGGGCACCCGGTGCGCCACTACCTCAAGCGGACATGTTGAGTGGGCGACGCGGTCGTTCGCGCCGGCTCGCATAGCTACAGCGACACGTCTCGAATGACATCGAGATCGATGAAGCGAGGGCCATCGGTGCACAGCGGCAGGAAAGCCGCGTGGGTAGCGTTGGTCACGGCCAACTCGGAGTTCACCACCCCGTCGTCGTACGAGTCGAATTCGAGAATCTCCATGCCCCCTCAGTCATCCCTTGCGATTGCGCTACTGCCCATAACCGCTCGCCCAACACCTCCACACCCGTCAACAAGTACAGAAGGGATGAATCAGTACCGGCGAGCACAGGAGTGGACCAACCGAAGGACTAGCCCGTTTTCACCCTGCCACCATCAGCCCAGACTTCCGACGCCGCTCGGTCCGCCGGCACCTTCACGCTCACCCCACCACCTAACGGCCTCAATCCGGTAGCGCACGTGAGGCGCACCAGCCCTGTTCTGGCCGGGCTCGGCCAGGACCCCGCCGAGCTTCTCCACCGCGCGCCGAGAACGAAGATTCGCCGGACCGACAAGAAAAATGACGGTATCGACGAACCGAAAAGCGTGATCCAGCATGAGCCGCTTGAGCTCCTTGTTGTAAACCCCACCCCAGTGGGAACGCGCGAGAAAGGTCCAACCAATTTCGACCTCGCGACGATCCAGGCTATAGCCGTGATATCGAGATGATCCGATCAGACGGAGGTCCTTGGTGTCGACCACTGCCAACGCGCCTCCGGAGGCGAGAGCATCCAGGAAGAAGGCACGAAAAATATCCTTTTGGTGCCGGTCTGGCTGCGGATGCTGTTCCCACAACAGCGGGTCAGCGGCGACAGCGAACAGCTCATCGAAATCCGCCGGCCGCAGTGGCCGTACGGCAATCAGGTCGCTGGTCAGGACGGGCTGGAGTTCAAACGACACTACGAGGGCTCCGATCATAGGCGGGACAACCCGTGGCTCATTCATCCACTCAGCGAGGCAAGCAGCCGGGGGAGATCAGCGAGGCTCGGGATCCGGTGCACACCCACCGGCACCGGCACTGTGGATCGTGCGCGATCCAGCCAGATTCCGACCAGTCCCGCGTCGCGAGCGGCCACTGCGTCCGTGTCCAACTGGTCACCCACGTAGGCGACCGCTTCCGGCGGCAACCCGAGGGATCCGCAGCCGGCCAGGAACGCCGAGGGATCCGGCTTCGCCCGGGCAAGTCGGTCCGAACACAGCAGCACCTCGAAGTGGTGCCGCAATCCCAGGGCGGTCAGTCTGCGCTCCTGATGCGTGGTGCTGGAGTTGGACAGGATCCCGTGCCGGTGCGGCAGCGCCGCAAGGGCCGCCGTGACGTCCGGGAACGCCGTCCACGCGTGCTCGAACAGCGCGGTGTAGCGCCGGAGCCACGCGTCCGCCTCCACGTCGTCCGGCGTCCGCCCCAGGAACCCACTGACCCGCTGTCGCTGACACTCCTCGTACGTAAGCTCCCCAGCAGCCAACCGACCGTAGGCAGCCTCGGTGGCCCGCTGCCAACGCTCGAACGACGTCGCTGAGGCGGATAGACCCTCCGCCTGGAAGTGCTGCGACAACGCCCGCCGGTCCGAGCCAGAGAAGTCGAAGAGGGTGTCGTCGACGTCCCACAACACCGCCTCGATCACAGCTCCGAGCCTAGTTCCCTCCGCAACCGGCCGGATCGGGTCACATCGCCGCCGTACCGGAGAAGGAGCGTGATGCCGCAGCCAAAATCCGGGGGCCGCCGTCGGGACACGCCGACTTGTTCGCCGCCCACACCCCGCACGAGTCGACCAGGGCAGTAGGTTGGGCTCCGGTACGCCGGGCGCCGGTCGACGGGATAGCGAGGACAACGCCGTACATGAGCGCATCATGCTGATCCGAATTCTCCTCGCCGTCGCCGGTCTGCTGCTGCTCACCGTGGCTGCCGACCACCTCGTGCTCGGCGCGTCGCGGCTCGCCCACCGGTTGCGGATCAGACCCGTCGTCGTCGGCGTCGTGGTGATCGGTCTCGGCACCTCGGCACCGGAGCTGCTGGTCTCCGGAGTGGCTGCGGCCCGAGACGACACGAGCATCGCCATGGGCAACATCGCGGGCTCCAACATTCTCAACCTGACCATGGTCCTCGGCGTCGCCGCACTGGTCGCCAAGGTCACCGTGAAGTCGACGGTGATCTACCGTGAGGCGCGGCTCGCGGTCGGCGCGGTGCTGCTCTTCGGCCTCCTGGCCTGGACCGGCCTGAACGTCGTAGCCGGTGCGGTGCTGCTGATCGCCGCCGCTGGCGCGCTGTGGCTACTGGTCCGGTGGGCGGGCGAGGGCGAAGCCGCCCCCCTGGCCCGGGACGTGGTCGACCATGTGGAGAGCGACAACGTCGCCGGGGTCGGCCCGGGTGGTCGCACCGAGCCGACGCCGCGCCAACGGCCGGCCCGGTGGGAGCCGGTCCGCACCGTCCTCGGCCTCGTCGGGGTCCTGGCCGGGGCGCAGCTGCTGGTCGTCAACGCCGCCGCCATCGCCACCGACCTGGGGGTCCCCCAGCTGGTCATCGGGATGACCCTGGTCGCGGTGGGCACCTCGCTGCCGGAGCTGGTCACCACGATCCAGGCCCAGCGGCAGGGGGAGTCGGACCTGCTCGTGGGCAACCTGTTCGGCTCCAATCTGTTCAACAGCCTCGCCGGCGGCGCCGTGATCGCCTTCGCTGCGCCGACCACCGTTCCCGGCACCAACATCGCACTCGTCCTGGTGATGGGCCTGACCGCGGTGGCGGCGTGGATGCTGCTCCGCCGGAGCTATTCACTCACCCGTCCGGAAGGCTCGGTGCTGCTCGCGGCGTATGTGCTGACGATGCCGCTGCTACTGTCCGCGTAGCCGGCAGGACGGCCACTCGGAGGAGAGCGCAGGCTATCTGGCCGACCCTGGACGGCTTTCCCACGAGGTGGGTGCCGACACCTCGCACAGGCGCCGGAGCAGGTATCGGTGCTCGGCGTCGGTCCCGCACAGATCGAGCGCCCGACGGTAGGCGGCCGCCGCCTCGGCGTGTCGCCCCAGCCGACGCAGCAGGTCGGCCCGGGTCGCCGGCAGCAGGTAGTAGTCGTTGAGCACTCCAGTGGCGGCCAGGCGATCCACCAATGCCAGTCCGGCTCCGGGCCCGTCGGCCATCGCCACCGCCACCGCCCGATTGAGCTCGACGACCGGGGTGGGTGCCAGGCGGACGAGTTGCGCGTACAGTCCGACGATCTGCGGCCAGTCGGTCGCCGCCGCCTCGGGTGCCTCGGCGTGGACCGCAGCGATCGCCGCCTGCACCTGGTAGACGCCGGGGCGGCGCTGGGCCAGTGCCTGCTCGAGTAGGGCGACCGCTTCGGCGATCTGGGGGTGGTCCCAGGCCGAACGGTCCTGGTCGGCCAGGGTGACGAGGTCGCCACGCTCGTCGACCCGGGACGGGCGGCGGGCGTCGTGCAGCAGCATGAGCGCGAGTAGTCCGCGGGCTTCGGGCTCAGCCGGCATAAGGGTGGTGAGGAGTCGGGCCAGCCGGATCGCCTCTGCGGAGAGACCGGCCGTCACGAGGTTCGAGCCGGCCGTCGCCGCGTAGCCCTCGTTGAACAGCAGATAGAGCACCGAGAGCACGGCCGACAGTCGCTCCGGCAGCAGCTGGGCCGGCGGGACCCGGAACGGGATCCCGGCATGGCGGATCTTGCTCTTCGCACGGAACAGCCGTTGCCCCATGGTGTGCTCCGACACCAGGAAAGCTCGGGCGATCTCCGCTGTCCGGAGCCCGGCGAGGTAGCGCAGCATGAGCGCGACCTGCGCCTCGCCGGTAAGCGCCGGGTGCACGCAGGTGAACATCAGCTCGAGGCGTTCGTCGGGAAAGTAGCCGACCGGGGCCGGCTCCCCCAGCCGGGACACGTCGCGCAGCTTCCCGGCCTCCACGGCGGAGCGACGAAGCCGATCCACTGCGCGATTGCGGGCCGTGGTGGCGAGCCATCCCCCGGGACGGTCCGGTATCCCCTCCGTCGGCCAGCGCGTGAGCGCCGCGGTGAACGCGTCCTGGGCGCACTCCTCCGCCAGCTCCCAGTCCCCGGCGAGCCGGATCAGCATGGCAACGATCCGCCCCCAGTCGTCGGCGTAGGCGGTGGCGACCGCCACGCTGACCCGGCCCGCCTCAATGTCGGTGCTCAGTCCTACTCCCAGAACGGCCGCAGCTCGACCACATTGCTCCGCGCCATCGGGTGCTTCGACGCGACCTCCACCGCCTCGTCGAGGTTGGCGCAGTCGAGTACGTCGAAACCGGCGATCACGTCCTTCGTCTCGGCGTACGGCCCATCGGTGAGCAGGACCTTGCCATCGCGTACGCGAACCGTCGTCGAGTCGCTTCCCGGACGGATCGCCTCGCCCAGCAGCCGTACGCCTCGGCCGTCCATCTCCTCGACCCAGGTGTCAACGTCCATCTCGTCCGGTGCGGCACCGACGGGACGGCCGAGGTCGCCCGCTCCCTCGTCGGCCGGCCGGTTGACACACACCAGCATCAGGTACTTCATCTGCCCACCTTCTTCGCCTCGTCAGCCAACCGCGCCGGGTGGCTGACCCCTACGACGAACGACCCGCCCTGATTTCTACCGTGCGCCGCGACGTATTTCAGCCCGGGCAGTCGGGGACGTTGACGCAGTTGTTCGGCCGGTTCTTGGTCACCACTGTGCCGGTGGCCGGGTTGAGGACAACCACGCCGCCGGGGGCGTTGAAGATCCCGCCGCCGTCGGTGATGGCGGTGTTCTTTTCGACCGAGGTGTTGTAGAGGGTGACCGTGCTGTTGGCGAGGTTGTACACACCGCCGCCGAGGGCAGCGTGGTTCGCCGCTACCGTGACATTTCGGAGCACCGTCGGTGCCAGAACATTGAATATCCCTCCGGCGAGGCCGTTCGTGGTGTTCTCGATGATCTTGCTGTCTTCGATGACCGCGGCGGATTCGCCGAGGCTGTTCTGCACGTTGACGCCGCCGGCCTGCTGGATGCCGCCGTTGTTGACGACGGTGACGTTCCGCATGGTCAACTGCCCCTCGGCGAAGATGCCGCCGGCGGCGACGCTGGCGTGGTTGTCGGCGAAGGTGGAGTTGACGATGGTGGTGATGGCGCGGAAGTCGCCGATTCCCCCACCGGCACGAGCACGGTTCCGGATGAAGGTGCTGTCCCGCACCTCGGCGGTCCCGTCCTCCCCGGTGCCAATCGCGCCGCCGACGTCAAGGGCGCTGTTGTCGGTGAATCGAGTTTTCGAGACGGTGAGCCGCCCTGCGTTGAAGATGCCGCCACCCCCCAGCGCGGCGGTGTTGCCGGTGACCGTCGACTCCTCGACGGCAGTGATGCCAAGGTTGGCGATGCCGCCGCTGGACCCACCGGATATGTTGCGGACGATCGCGCTGTGCCGGGCGGTCAGCCGGCCGCCGGCGTTGACGAGGACACCACCCCCCGGGATGCCCGCCAGGGTGCGCCCACCAGTAATCGTCAATCTGTTGAGGGTAAGGTCACCGCCGGTGTCGACGATGAGGATGCGGAACGGGTCGGCGGTTGCGGCGCGTTCGATGGCGGTGCTCTTGGCACCGTTGAGGGTGATGGGGGCGGTGATGGCGGGCAGGCCGGCACCGTCGATGCCGACGGTGAGCAGGTAGGTACAGTCCTCGGCAAGGTCGAGGGTGGCACCGTCGCGGGCGTTGGCGAGGGTGATCGCGGCGATCAGCGCCTCCGCGCCGCAGGGGACGGGGGTTCCCGTCGGCTTCGCTCTCCTCTCCTCCACGCTCTTGCCCCGGTCCTCGGACCTACCGCCGTCGCGGTGGCCATCGGCGGCGATCCGGTCACCGGCCACGGCGCGGATGCGGACAAGAGCATCGGTGGCTGGCGAGACGGCGACGCCGACGAGGGTGAGGACCAGGCCGGTCAGCCCGAGCACCCACCACAGCGGCCTGACCCGGCGTACGCCTGTCCGGTGGGGTTTGGGTTCATGGTGTTGATGAGTCATGGCAACGTCGGTGTCCCTTTCCCCCGGCATGGACGAGGAGTGGAACCACCAGGGGCAGAGTGGTGGGCTCCCCGGCTACCAGGCAGGTGGTAGCAATCATCCTGAGCTAAACCGACAAAGCACCCACAAAGGCGCAAACCCGACAAACTTCCCTAGATCAGGCGTTAGTTCAGTCGGCTAGCGCCTTGCCCCACCGCCGAACCCCTGATGCGCAGGCGTAGCTGATCCAGGGCACCGACCACCAAGGGGCGTTCGGTGGAGGTTGCCGTGACCTCGTTGCTGTCAGCGTTGCTGTCAATCCGGCGATGCACAACGGCACCCGTCGTGGAATGCCGGATGGAACTGGAGCCCCCGGCCGGGATCGAACCGGCGACATCTCGCTTACAAGGCGAGTGCTCTGTCCAGCTGAGCTACAGGGGCGTGTTGCCGAGGCCAGCATAGCGACCGACATCCAGATTTCCTGCGCGGCAGGCCCTGCCTGCATGACAAACGTCGGTCGCACGTCACGAACGCTGTCGTTTCGTGCCCGCCACTGCCCGCTTGACCCTTATGCGTATGGCCCTGGTCCCACCAGCTACTCCCGTTCTTGGCAGGCGGTGAAAACCGATCTACGGTGCAGGGACACGGTCGACGCCCGTCGCCCGTGGGCCGGGCGCAGCTGCGGACCGGCCCGCTCTTTCACTCGGATCGTCCGGCACGTTCCTGCCGGTGAAAGGAAGCACCCCCATGGCCACGGTTACCTACGCCAAGGCGTCCCGGATCTACCCGGGCACCGAGCGGCCCGCCGTCAACCAGCTCGACCTGGAGATCGGCGACGGCGAGTTCCTGGTCCTGGTCGGCCCCTCCGGTTGCGGTAAGTCCACCAGCCTGCGCATGCTCGCCGGGCTCGAGGACGTTGACCAGGGTTCGATCTCCATCGACGACCGGGACGTCACCCACCTGCCGCCGAAGGCCCGCGACATCGCGATGGTCTTCCAGAACTACGCCCTCTACCCGCACATGTCGGTGTACGAGAACATGGCGTTCGCCCTCAAGCTACGCAAGACGCCGAAGGCGGAGATCGACCGGCGGGTCAAGGAGGCGGCGACGCTGCTCCAACTGGAGGAGTACCTCGGCCGCAAGCCGAAGGCGCTCTCTGGCGGCCAGCGCCAGCGGGTGGCAATGGGGCGGGCGATCGTCCGCGAGCCGCAGGTCTTCCTGATGGACGAGCCCCTGTCGAACCTCGACGCCAAGCTGCGGGTGCAGACCCGTACGCAGATCGCGTCCCTGCAGTCCAAGCTCGGTGTGACCACCGTCTACGTCACCCACGACCAGGTCGAGGCCATGACGATGGGGCACCGGGTGGCAGTCCTGCTCGACGGCGAACTCCAGCAGGTCGACACGCCGCGGGCGCTCTACGACACCCCGGCCAACGTCTTCGTCGCCGGCTTCATGGGCTCGCCGGCGATGAACATCAAGACCGTGCCGTTGACCGACAAGGGCGCCGAGTTCGCCGAGATGCACATCCCGCTCACCCGCGAGCAGGTCGAGGCGGCCCGCGCCGAGGGAGCCGGCGACAAGATCGTGGTGGGCTTCCGTCCGGAGGACTGTGAGCTGGTCAGCCCGACCGAGGGGGGCCTACCGGTCACCGTTGAGCTGGTCGAGGACCTCGGGTCGGACGCCAACATCTACGGCCACGCCGCGCTGGAAGGCACCAACGAGCGGTTCGTGGTCCGCACCGACCGGCGCACCATGCCGAACATGGGCGGCACCGTGTTCGTCCGGCCGCAGCCTGGACGCAGCCACATCTTCAACTCGAAGACCGGCCTCCGGATCTGAGATACCCACCAGCCTGACCTGCGAGGGGGGCGGTCCGCTGACGCGGACCGCCCCCCTCGGTGTACGGGGTTCAGACCCCGGCGGCCCGGCGGCGTGCCACCTCGGCGAGTGTCACGGCCGCCGCGACGCTGGCGTTCAGCGACTCGACATCGGAGACCATCGGGATCTGGACCGTCAGGTCACAGGTCTGGCCGACCAACCGGGACAGGCCACGCCCTTCGGAACCCACCACCACCACGAGCGGGCCAACAGCGGCTTCCAGGTGGTACAGGTCGGTCTCCCCGTCGGCGTCCAGCCCGACCACAACGAAGCCGGCGTCCTTGCACGCCTTCAGCGCCCGGGTCAGGTTTGTGACCTGGGCGACCGGGACCCGCGCGGCGGCACCGGCGCTGGTCCGCCAGGCGGTCGCGGTGATCCCGGCGGCCCGCCGTTCGGGGACGAACACCCCCTGCGCGCCGAACGCGGCAGCCGACCGGATCACCGCACCCAGGTTCCGCGGGTCGGTGACCCCGTCCAACGCCACCAGCAGCGGGGCCGGCTGCTCCAGCGCTGCCGCGGTCAGGTCCTCGAACGGCTCGTACCGGAACGGCGGCACCTGGAGGCCAACGCCCTGGTGCAACACGCCGCCGGTCATCCGGTCCAGCTCGGCGCGGCTGACCTCCAGCATCGCGATACCCCGGTCCGCCGCGGTACGGACGATCTCGCTGATCCGGTCGTCGGTGTTGAGTCCCTGCGCCACGTAGAGGGCGATCGCCGGCACGTTCGCGCGCAGTGACTCGAGCACGGGGTTCCGGCCGACCAACAGCTCGGGGGCGTCCTTCGCCGGGTTCGTCCGACGACCGGGGGCGACCCGCGGGCCACCGCTCCGACCGGCTGGCCGGCCCCGGCCGCCCTTGTTGGTGGGGACGCCCCGGCCGCCGCCCCTACCCCAGGTGGTGTCCTTCGTGCCGGGTGTACCGATCTTCGGGGCGCGCCCCTCCTCGGCCGCGCTCCGGCGCTCCTTCTCCTGCTTCCAGGCGGTGCGCTGGGGCAGCTTCTCCGTGCCCGAGTACGCCTTGTGCCACGGTCGCTCGTCGGCGGGCAGGGTACGGCCCCGCCCGGCAAGGGCGTCCCGCCCCTTGCCGCCGGAGCCCTTCGGGGCACCCGCCTTCGGTGTCAGCCGCCGGCTACGGCGCTGCGAGTTGCCGGCCATCAGTCCTGCTCTCCAATAGTCCAACGGGGGCCCTGGGGGGTGTCCTCGACCACCACGCCGGCCTGCTTGAGCTGGTCGCGAATCGCGTCGGCGGCGGACCAGTCCTTGCGGCTGCGCGCTTGCGCACGCTGCTCCAGGGCCAGCTGCACCAGCGAGTCAACCACGGCGCCCAGGTCGTCCGTGCCGCCGCCGGCACTCCACGCCGGGTCGAGGGGATCGACCCCGAGGATATCCAGCATCGCCCGTACCTGGCCGAGCGCGGTGCGGACGGTCACATCGTCGCCGCCGGTCAGCGCGGTGTTGCCGTCCCGAACCGTCTCGTGCAGCACGGCGAGCGCCGCTGAGGTGTTCAGATCGTCGTCCATGGCGGCGGCGAACGCCGCGGGCACCACACCGGGTTGTCCGGCGCCGACCCGCTCGGTGGACCGCTGCACGAAGCCCTCGATCCGCCGGTACGCGACGGCCGCCTCCCGCAGCGCGTCCTCCGAGTAGTCGATCACTGACCGGTAGTGGGCGGCGGTGTAGTAGTAGCGCAGCTCCACCGGACGCACCCCAAGCGAGTCCACGTACGTTAGGTCAAGGGTGTTACCGCAGGACTTGCCCATTTTCGCGCCGCCGATGTTGAGCAGGCCGTGATGCACCCAGTAACGGGCGAACGGCAGGCCGGCCGCCTGCGACTGGGCGAGTTCGTTCTCGTGGTGCGGGAAGGTCAGGTCCAGCCCGCCGCCGTGGATGTCGAACTCGCTTCCGAGGTAGCGCCAGCACATCGCCGAGCACTCGATGTGCCAGCCGGGCCGGCCCCGACCCCACGGCGACGGCCAGTACGCGTCGGCGGGCTCACCGGGCTTGGCGCCCTTCCACAGGGCGAAGTCACGCGGATCACGTTTGCACCGGTCGGGGGCGTCGCCCGCGGGCTGCATGTCGCCCGGAGACTGGTTGGACAGCGCCCCGTACGCGGGCCAGGAGTGCACGTCGAAGTAGACATCCCCGGAGCCGTCGGTGGCCGGGTAGGCGTGCCCGGCGTCGATCAGTTCCGCGATCAGCTGCTGCATCTCCGGGATGTGCCCGGTGGCTCGCGGCTCGTAGGTCGGGGGCAGCACGTTCAACGCCCGGTACGCGGCGGTCAGCTTCAGCTCGTTGGCGTAGGCGATCGACCAGTACGGCAGGTCCAGCTCCACCGCCTTGACCAGGATCTTGTCGTCGATGTCGGTCAGGTTCCGAATGAAGCGGACCTCGAGCCCGTGCGCCAGCAACCATCGGCGGAGCACGTCGTAGTTGACGCCGGACCGAAGGTGACCGATGTGCGGCGGTGCCTGGAGGGTGAGACCACACAGGTAGATCCCCACCTTGCCGGCTTCCCGCGGGACGAAGTCCCGCACCGAATGGGTGGCGGTGTCATACAGGCGTAGCGTCACTGGACAAGGGTATCCGTCCCCGCTCCCCCAGGCCGCCGGGAGCCGGGTCGTACGCTGCTGGCGTGGATACCACCCCCGGACACAGCGACCCGTCGGCCCCGCGTGGCGGCGAGAGCGCGCAGACGCTGGACCGGGGGTTGCGCCTGCTACACCTGGTCGCCGACGCACCGGGCGGGTTGACCGTCACCGAGCTGGCGGACCGGCTGCGCATTGGGCGCGCCGCCGTGTACCGGCTGGTCGCGCCATTGAGCGCGCATGGCCTGCTGCGCCGGGACGCCGACAGCCGGCTCCGCCTCGGAGTAGGGGTGCTGAATCTGGCCCGACGGGCCCAGCCGCTGCTCGCCGAGGGGGCGCTGCCGGCGCTGCGCCAACTCGCCGAGCAGACCGGCGCGACCGCGCACCTGACCGTGGTCGAGGGCGGTGAGGGCGTCGCGCTGGCGGTGGTGGAGCCGAGCTGGACGGCCCTGCACGTGGCGTACCGGACCGGGGCGCGGCATCCGCTGGAGCGCGGGGCGGCAGGGCGGGCGATTCTCGCCGGCCGGGCCGGCGCGGCCGGACCCGTGGACACGGCCGGGGAGTTGCAGTCCGGGGCGCACGGAGTGGCCGCGCCCGTGCTGGGTGTGCCGGGTTTGGAGGCGAGCGTGGGTGTGGTCTCCCTGACGCCGTTGGACACCGAGACGGTCGGCGTCCAGGTCCGCACGGCCGCCGTCGCCGTCGCCGACGCGCTGCGCTGACACGGGAGGGCCCGGCCGACCGGGTGGTCGGCCGGGCCCGTGCTCGGATCGGCCCTACCGTCGGCCGTGCGACTTGAGCGGGGTGGCTACCGCCGTGTACGCGTCGATGACGCCGTACCCGTAGAAGCCGTTGAAGTTGCGCCCACCGTCGCAGTACGCGTCGTAGGTCTCGTCGCGGCCCTCGTCGCGGTACTGCTGTAGACGCGGGTTCGGGCAGGCCTGCTCGGTGGCGGTGCGGTAGAGGTGCTGCTCGACCAGGTCCGGGGCCAGACCGTAGCCGTTGCGGCCCTGCTTCTTCCCGTGCTTGCTGACGATCAGCGCGGCCACGCCCGAGGCGTGCGGCGACGCCATCGAGGTGCCCTGGAGGTAGCGGTAGTAGCCGCACTCACCGTTGCTCTTGCACTCCTTGAAGACGAGCCCTTCGGCGCTCGGATCGATATTGCCGTCCGCGTCCACCAGTCCGTCTTCCTTGAGCACCTTCTCCGGGTAGGTGGAGAGGATCAGGTTGGGGAAGGTGCTGAAGGTGTCGGTGCCGAAACCGTCGCGGAACCAGCCGCCGGGCGCGGCGATGCCGATCTGCTCGGTGCCGTAGTTGGAGTAGGCGGCCTTCTTGCCCGAGGGGCCAACGGCGGAGACGCCGATCACGTGCGGCCCTTCCACCGGCAGGTCCCAGCAGCTGTCGTTGTCGATCTCACGCGGGTACGGCGGAGTGTCACCGAAGTCCGGGCTGGACGTGTCGATCCTGGGGGCGCCCAGGTCCTCGTGGTTGTTGCCGAGGGAGCCGACCAGGGTGACGCCCCGGTTGTGGGCGAAGTTCAGCGCCCGCTTCATCGCCTTGATGATGGCCCGCTGCTCAGCCTGGTGTTCGGGCGAGTCGGCCGGGTTGGCGGTGCAGTTGTAGAGCCACGGGTCGACGTAGAAGGACATGTTCACCACGTCGAGGCCGGCCCGGCCCGCGTGCAGCAACGACTGGACCACCGGCTCCAGGAAGAAGTAACCGGAGTCCTGGCCGCCCTTCAGCTCCACCAGTGAGACGTTCGGCGCGACCCCGGAGAGGCCGAAACCGTTGGCGGCGGCCCCGATGGTGCCGGCCACGTGGGTGCCGTGGCCACCGTCATCGGTGCCGACCGGGTCGAGGCAGCTCGCTACCTCGCACTCACCGTCGACCTCGGGCATGTCCGGCGCGAAGTTGCGGGACAACGCCCAGTTGAAGTTCGGTGCGATGTCGGGGTGGCTGGCGTCGACGCCGGTGTCCAGCACGCCGACGGTGACGCGCCGGTCGCCGGGCTCCTTCTTGCGGGCCTTGTCGGCACGGATCATGTCCAGGCCCCACAGCTTGTCGTCCAGCGGGTCCATCCCCTTGCCCTTGCCGCCGGAGCCCTTGCCCTTGTCCTTGTCCTTGCCGGAGCTCTTACCGCTGATGGCGGTCAGCAACGCCTCCTGCTCCACCGGGTCCAGCTTGGGCTTGCGGCCAATGGCCTTCTGCTCGACGGCACCGATCAGGTTGTCGGCCTCGGCAATCCGATCGCTGAAGTCCACCTGGTCGCTGGTCACCTGGAACACGCCGACATCGTCGATCCGGTTTACGACGGCGCCCCCAGCTGCCTGGATCTCCGCCAGGGCCGCCTCGGCGCTGACGCCGTCCTCCGCGACCACAGTGAAGGTTTCGCTGCTACTCGGTGCGGCGCCGGCGGGGACACTCAGCCCCGTGACCGTCAGCGCCAGGCCCGTCACGGTAGCGACCGCGCCAGCGGTGAAGCGTCTACTCACATCGGATCCTCTCGTTGCGGGACGTGGCAGTCATCGAACAGCACCAGCGGCGTTTCCACCAGTGGGCTTTCCGATTGCGCCCCGAAGATCTTCTTCGTCCACAAGAGCAGCCAAGACGCCCGGAAGATCCGTCAAGGTGGACAGCTCCGCGTCTGGCCACACCCCCGGCGGGCAGGGCCGGCCGTCGCGGTTGAGCCAGACCGCACGCAGCCCGGCGGTCTGCGCCCCGACCACGTCGTGGGCGATCGAATCGCCGACGTACACCACCTGCCCGGCCGGCACCCCGGCCGCCTGGACCACCGCCGCGTAGAACTCCGGTGCCGGCTTTTTCGGCAACCCGTTCTCGTGTGCGTACACCTCGAAGGCGAACCTCCCGGCGAGCCCGCACCGCTCCGCGCGGCTGTTGCCGTTGGTGGCGAAGCCCACCGCCCAGTTCTCCGTCAGGGCTGCGAGCGCGGGCAGCACATCCGGGAAGGGGCGGGTCAGCGCGAACCGCCGGGCGAAGTAGAGTGCCAGCAGGTCGTCCAGGTGCACGTCGAGCCCGACCCGGGACACCGAACGGGCAAGCGCCAGCCGTCGCAGCTCCAGCATCGACCGGGCGGGGTTCGCGGTGAAGGCCACGGACCAGTCGGTCTCCAGGTCCGCGAGCGACACCGCGACCGCCGCCGGGGTCAACCGACGCATCTCGTCGAGGACGGCCAGCAGCCCGCCGGTCATCGCCGGGCGCAGGTCGAGCAGGGTTTCATCCGCGTCGAACACCACTGTCGTGAGCATGGCGTGGACTGTGCCACGATGGGCTATCGGCTGGTGGCAAGCGCCGGTTGCTGGCCCGGCTCCACCGTTGGGGTCTCTCGTGGCTCGTCGAGGCGGACCAGGGCCACCCCAGCGACGATCAGAATCCCGCCGGACAGCTGGATCACTGTGGGCAGTTCATTCAGCACCAGCCAGGCGATGAGCACGGCGAACATCACCTCGGTCAGCCCGACGAAGGAGGCCAACCGGGCACCGAGGAGACGGGTCGAGGCGACCCCGGTGAGGTACGCGAGCACGGCCGCCACCAGCACCAGCCCCGCGACCGGCACAAGCCAGCTGGTGCGCTGTCCGGCGAAGTCGACCGTGCCGGTGTATGCCCGCAGCGGCAACGCCCCGACCAGCCCGAGGAGGAGCAGCGCACCGGCACCGACCGCCATCCCGCCGGAGGCCAGCACCACCGAGGGAAGGTTCGCGTCGATCCGACCGGCGAGCACGAAGTAGCCGGCCAGCCCGACGGCCGCCCCGAGCCCCCAGAGCACACCCACCGGGTCAAGACGCCCGGCGCCGGCGAGGTCGAGCACAAGGCCGAGCCCGGCCAGGGCGACGATCGAACCGACGACCGTGAGCCGGCGGGGTCGTTGCCCGTGTGCCAGCCACATCCAACCGACCACCACCACGACGGCCAGGTACTCCAACATCAGCGCGACGCCGACCGGCAAGTAGCGCACGGCGTTGAAGAAGCACACCTGGGCGAGGACGACGCCGAGCAGCCCGAACGCACCGATCGAAGTGGCGTTGTCCCGGAGCGTCGACCAGCGACCGCGCAGGGCCAGCACCGCTGGCACCATCAACACCAGGGCGGCGAGGCCGACCCGGACGACCACCGCCGCCCCGGCGGACCAGCCGGCGTCGATCAACGAGCGGGCGAACGTCCCGGAGGTCGCGAAGGTCAGTGCCGAGAGCACCGCCAGCATGAGGCCGGCGCTGCCGCGCGGGGGTTGGCGCATCGGGGTTCTCCTTGGCAACGACACCATGTAATGGGCAAAATGAGGTAACGCCGATGACGCTAGGTCGCCGCCATGACAGGAGTCAAGTTGCTTTTTGCCCATGACACGGAGTGCGCACTGATCGCCGCCGCGGCGCTGGTGAACACCGACGGCAGAGCTGGCGAAGGCCTTCCCGACACGGCCGCACTGAACACCTTCTTCGTCGCGCACGCGTACAGCGGACGACACGAGCACACCGACAGCGAACTGCGGGCGGTACGCAAGCTGCGCCCCCGGCTGCGCCGCATCTGGCACAGCAACACCGACGAGATCGTGTCCATCGTCAACGGACTACTCCGGGAGAACGCCGCCCTTCCCCAGCTCATCACGCACGACGACGAGCCGTACCACCTACACGCGGTGCCCCGAGACGCGCCGCTCGCGACCCGAATGGCGGTGGAGGCCGCCATGGCGATGGCCGACCTCGTCCGCAGCGACGAACTGGACCGGCTCCGAAGCTGCGACCACCCCGAGTGCGCCAACGTGTTGGTCGACCTGTCGCGCAACCGATCCCGTCGCTTCTGCGACGCCGGCTGCGGCAACCGGGCCGCCGTCACCGCCTACCGCGCCCGCAAGACCGCCACCCGGCCCTGACCGGACCCCGCCAGATGCCGCGACCCCAGTTCTGAACGTTGCATTACAGAGTTCGGTGACCCCGGCCCCGACCGGGCATCCTGGACAGGCATAGCCGCACGGGCGGCGCAGCGAGGAAGGCTGGTGGGGTGGAAGAGTGGGATCTGGCGGTCCTCGGCGGCGGCACCGCGGGAATCGTGGCGGCCAAGACCGCCGGCCGATTCGGTGCGCGAGTACTGCTGGTCGAATCGGCCCGTACCGGGGGTGACTGCCTCTGGACCGGATGCGTGCCCAGTAAGTCGCTGATCGCCGCCGCGCACGCCGCACAGAGCGTCCGCACCGCCGACCAGTACGGGGTGCACACCAGCCCGACGACGATCGACGACGCCGCGGTGCTCGCCTACGTGCGGTCGTCGATCACCCGCATCGAGCCGGTGGACTCCCCCGCCGCGATCAGTGCGGCGGGGGCGACGGTGGTGGCCGGCCGGGCGGAGTTCACCGGCCCGGCGACGCTGCGGGTCACCGACGACGCGGGCACCCGGCTGGCGCGGTTCCGCTGGGCGCTGATCGCCACCGGTTCCGCGCCGGCCCTGCCCACCGTGCCCGGCCTGGCCCAGGCCGACCCGCTGACCACCGACACACTCTGGGACCTCACCGAGTTGCCCCGACGGATGGCGATCCTCGGCGGCGGTCCGATCGGTTGCGAACTGGGCCAGGCCCTCGCCCGGCTCGGCGTCGAGGTCACCCTCGTTGAGCTGGCCGACCGGCTGCTGGGCAAGGAGGAGCCGGAGGTCGGCGCGCTGATCGCCGAACGACTCCGCGCCGAGGGTGTGACCGTGGTGACCGGGACCGGCGTCGACCGCGTCACCGACGGCACGCTCCACCTGCACGGCGGCGAGACGATCGAGGTCGACCGGATCCTGGTCGCCGCCGGACGCCGCCCCCGCACCACCGACCTGGGCCTGGCCGCCGCCGGGGTGCGCTGCGACGAGCAGGGGCACGTCGTGATCGACGACCGGATGCGGACCAGCAACCGGCGGATCTACGCCGCCGGTGACGTCACCGGCACCCTCCCGTTCACCCACGTCGCCGGGGTGCAGGGGGGATACGCCGCCACCAACGCGCTACTCGGGCTGCGCCGCCGCATCGACTACGCCGCCGTACCGTGGGTGACCTTCACCGACCCGGAGGTGGCCCGCGTCGGGGCGACCCTCGCCCAGGCGCGCCACCGCCACGGCACCCGAGCACACGCGCAGCGGCTCTCCCACGACCACGTTGACCGGGCGATCACCGACCGTCGTACCGACGGATTCACCCAGCTGGTGAGCGGGCCGGGCGGTCGGCTCCTCGGCGCCACCGTCGTCTCACCCCGGGCAGGTGAGTCGATCGCCGAACTCGCCGCCGCGATCCGGCGCGGCGCGAAGGTGCGCGACGTGGCCGGCACCGTCCACCCCTACCCGACGTACGCTGACGGGCCGTGGAACGCGAGCCTCGCCCAGCTCCGCGCCGACCTGACCGCGCCGCTACCGGCCCGGGCGACGGCCGCGCTCCGCGCCCTGCGCCGCGCCCTGCACCCGATCCGGAGCGGGAACCGATGACCGACGAATCAGCCCGGCCCGAGGTGACCTCGCGGCTCGTCCGGATCGTCGGCTCACCGTGGCCGAGGCTGGCATTCTTGGTGGTTCTGCTGACTGGCGCGGCGACGCTGCTGGCCACCCAGGGCACCCCGGACGTGGAGACGCTACGCGACCGTGTCGCCGCTACCGGGGCGTGGGCGCCGCTGCTGTACATCGCCGGGTACGCCCTGGGCACCGTGCTGCTGGTGCCCGGGGTACTGCTCACCGCCGCCGCCGGGGCGCTGTTCGGGGTGGTCGGCGGCTCGGTGGTGGTGCTGGTCGGGGCGACCACGGGGGCGGTGGCCTCGTTCCTGCTCGGCCGGCTGCTGGGCCGCCCGGCCGTCGAACGGCTCGTCGGCGGCCGGCTGTACCGCCTGGACCAGTTCCTGGCGCGACGGGGGCTGATCGCGGTGATCGGGCTGCGGCTCGTGCCGCTGGTCCCGTTCGCGCTGCTCAACTACGGCTCCGGGGTGACCGCCGTACGGCTGCGCGACTACGCCCTCGGCTCGGCGATCGGCATGACGCCCGGAATCGTCGCCTACACCGCGGTCGGTGGGTCGCTGACCGATCCCACCTCGCCGCAGTTCCTCGTCGCCGTGGCAGCTCTGGCCGCGCTGACCCTGGCCGGCGCGGTGGCGGCACGCCGGGCCCGCCGACGGGAGTCCCGCGCGGTACCGACCGTCGAGGTCACCAGCTGATGATCGACGCACGTCTGCGGCCGGTCCTGGCCAAAACCCTGGACCGGGTCGCCGCCGCCGTGGACCGGCCGTGGGTGACCCCCGGCCGGTTGACCGCCGCCGGCCTGACCCTGGGGCTGGCCGCGAGCGCCGCCGCGGCGGCCGGCTGGTGGTGGCCGGCGCTGGTGGCGTGGCTGGTGTCCCGGCTCGCCGACGGCCTCGACGGGCCCCTCGCCCGCCGCCGCGGCACCGCCTCCCCGTTGGGCGGATTCCTCGACATCGTCGCGGACTTCACCGTGTACGGGGCGTTCGTCGCCGGGGTCGCCGTCGGCGTTGACGGGCCCGCCACCCCGTTCCTGGTCCTGCTGGTGACCTACTACGTCAACGGGGCGACGCTGCTGGCGTACTCGTCGATCGCCGAGCGAGTGGGCCGGGAGCGAGGCGACGAGCGGTCGCTGCACTTCCTCGGTGGACTGGCCGAGGGCGCCGAGACCATCGCCGTACACGCCCTGTTCTGCCTGCTGCCCGGCTTCGCCGGGCACCTCGCCTGGGGGTGGGCCGTCGTGGTGGCCATCACCGCCGGGCAACGCGTCGCGCACGCCGTCCGTACCCTGTCCGAGCCCGCCGGGAGGCCCACCCGATGAACCGACGATGGCACGCGGTGGCGGCGCTGACCGCCGCCGGCCTGCTCGCCGCCGGCTGCACCGCCGGCACCGGCGACGCCGACCCCGCCCCCCGCGACTTCGCCCAGGTGCTGCGGGAGGCCCGTGGGCAGACGGTCAACCTCTTCATGTACGGCGGCGACGACGGCGCCAACCGCTACCTCGACGAGGTCGTCGCCCCGGCCGCCCGCGAACGCCTCGACGTCCGGATCAACCGGGTACCGATCACCGACACCGCCCTGGCGGTCAACAAGGTCCTCGGCGAGAAGCAGGCCGGCCGCGGCTCGGGGGGATCAGTGGATCTGGTGTGGATCAACGGGGAGAACTTCCGCACCGGCAAGCAGGCCGGGCTGTGGCAGTGCGGGCTGGTCGAGCTGCTGCCGAACATGCGCTACGTCGACTGGTCCGAACCGGCGGTCGCCAACGACTTCGGCACTCCGGTCGAGGGCTGCGAGGTGCCGTGGAGCCGCGCCCAGTTCGCCTTCGTCTACGACTCCGCCCGGGTCGACGACCCGCCGGCCAGCCTCGCCGGTCTGCTGGACTGGATCCGCGCGCACCCGGGCCGGTTCACCTACCCCGCCCCGCCGGACTTCACCGGCTCGGTCTTCGTCCGACACGCCCTCTACGCCCAGGCCGGCGGGGTCGACCAGATCCCGGACGACGTCGACCAGGCCGCCTACGACCGGCTCACCGCGCCGCTGTGGCAGACCCTGCGTGAGCTGCGGCCCGCCCTGTGGCGTGCGGGTGAGACGTACCCGGCCAACGAGAAGGAGCTCAACGACCTGTACGCCAACGGGCAGGTCGACTTCACCATGACGTACGGGCCGGCGCAGGTGACCAGCCTGGTCGAACGGGGACAGTTCCCGGCCAGCACCCGTACCCTGCTGCTGGACGAGGGCACCATCGGCAACACCAACTACCTCGCCGTACCCGCCAACGCCGCCAACCGCTCCGCCGCCCTCGCCCTGGCCGACCTGATGCTCTCCCCCGAGTTGCAGTACGAGAAGGCCCGCCCCGACGGGTGGGGCCAGTACCCGGCCGTGGACCTCGACAAGCTCGACGTCGAGTGGCGGGACCGCTTCGCCGCCCTGCCCGCCTCGGCGCAGGTGCCAAGCTATGACCAGCTGTCCCGCAACAGCCAACCGGAGCTACGGGCGGAGTGGCTGCCGCCGTTGGAGGAGGGCTGGCGGCGCGAGGTTCTGCAACAGTGAACCACCGCCGCACCGGGCTCCTGCTGATCCTGCCCGCGCTGGCCACCGTCGTGCTGCTCTTCGGCGGCGGCCTCGGCTACGGGTTCGCGCAGAGCCTCGGCCTGGCCGGGTTCACCGACACACCGGTCGGCCTGGCCGCCTACCAGCGGGTGACCGAAGGCCCGGCGTTCACCGACGGGCTGCTGCTGAGCCTCTGGATCTCCATTGCCGCCACGGCGCTCGCCGTCGCCATCGGTGTCGCCACCGCCCTGGCCCTGCGCCGTACCGCCGTGGGCCGACGCACCGCCACCTTCCTGGCCCAGCTCGGGCTACCCGTGCCACACCTGATCGGCGCGGTCGCGATCGGACTGGTGCTGGCCGACTCCGGCCTGCTGGCCCGCGCCGCCCGGGTCGTCGGCGTCGCGCTGCCCGCCCTGGTCGCCGATCCACACGCCGTCGCCGTGATCGTCGAGTACGTGTGGAAGGAGGCACCGTTCGTGCTGATCGTCGTCCTCGCCGCGCTCGGCGGGCCGGTCGCCGAGCACGAACGGGTCGCCGCCACCCTCGGTGCCCGTCCCCGGCAGGTGCTGCGGCACGTGACCCTGCCGCTGCTCGCCCCATCGATCCTGGCCGTAGCGGTGCTGATCTTCGCCTTCACCCTCGGCGCGTACGAGGTGCCCGCCCTGCTCGGCCGCGCGTACCCGCAGCCGCTACCGGTACTCGCCTACCAGCGGTTCACCGCCGCCGAGCTCTCCGGCCGCGCCGAGGGCGTCGCCATCGCCCTGCTGATCGCGGTCATCGCCGTCGCGGCGGCGCTCGTGTACACCGGGGCCAGCCGGCGGGCCGTCGGCCGGGTGACCGGAGCGCGGCGGTGACGGAAGCAGGGCCGGCGACGGAAGCAGGGCCGGCGACGGGAGCACGGCGACCCCGGCCGCTCGGTACGGCGCTGGCCCGCCCCACGGTGCTGATCCTCACCGGCCTGTGGGTGATGGGGCCGCTGCTACCGCTGGCTGTGCAGGCCTTCACCGACCAGTGGTTCTACCCCGACCTGTGGCCGACCCGCTGGTCGCTGGCCGGCTGGGAGCAGGCCCTCGGCCCGCAGTCCCGCCTCGCCGAGGCCGTCGCCACCTCCGTCGGCATCGGTGCCGCCGTCGCCACCCTCGCCACCGCCCTCGGTGCCGCCGCCGGGCGCGCGCTGGCCTGGCACCGGCTGCCGGGAAGGCGGCTGATCGAGCTGGTCCTGCTCGCCCCGGTGCTGGTGCCACCGTTCGCCGTCGCCATGGGTGCGCAGATCGTCTACCTGCGTGCCGGGCTCGTCGACTCGCTCACCGGCGTGGTCCTGGCCCAGCTGCCGGCCGCCACCGCGTACGCCACGCTGCTGATGTCGGGGGTGTGGGCCGGCGTCGACCCCGCCCTGGAGCGGCAGGCCCGTACCCTCGGCGCCGGGGCCTGGCGGGCGTTCCGCGAGGTCAGCCTCCCCCAGCTGCGCGGCGGCCTGATCGTCGCCGCCATGTTCGCCTTCCTGATCTCCTGGAGCGACTATCTGTTGACCCTGCTCATCGGCGGGGGTGTCGTCACCACCGTGCCGCTGCTGCTCTTCTCCACCGCCGCCGGCAGCGGCAACCAGGCCGCCACCGCCGCCATCGCGCTGGTCGCCGTCGCCCCACCCCTGCTGCTCACCGCCCTCGCCGCCCGACAACTCGCCAGCCGCGACACCGCCCTACTCGGAGTCGGCCGATGACCACCACCATCACCATCACCGACCTGGACCACACCTACCCCGGCGCCAGCACGCCGACGCTGCGCCGGGTCAGTCTGGAGGTGCCGGCGGGCACCCGCACCGCCGTCCTCGGCCCCTCCGGCAGCGGCAAGTCCACCCTCCTGGCAATCATCGCCGGGCTCAGCGCCCCCACCGGCGGCGACGTCCGGCTCGCCGACCGCAGCGTCCTGCGCCAACCCCCGCACCGGCGCGACCTCGGCGTCGTCTTCCAACGACCGCTACTCTTCCCGCACCTCACGGTCGCCGAGAACATCGCCTTCGGCCTGCGCATGCGCGGCACCGACCGCGCTGTCCTTCGGCGGCGGGTCACCGAGCTGCTCGACGCCGTCGCGCTACCGGGCTACGACGACCGGCGCAGCGGCGAACTCTCCGGCGGTCAACAACAACGCGTCGCCCTCGCCCGCGCCCTGGCCGCCCGCCCCGGTGTCCTGCTGCTCGACGAACCGTTCAGCGCCCTCGACCCACAACTACGCGGTGACATGCGGGCGCTCCTCACCGACCTGCACCGCCAGGAGGGCACCACCACACTGTTCGTCACCCACGACCGCGACGAGGCCACCGACGTGGCCGACACGGTCACCGTGCTCCTCGACGGCCGGGTCGCCCAACACGCCCCACCCGCCGACCTGTTCCGCCGGCCCGCCACCCTCGCCGTCGCCCGGTTCCTGGGCGGCGCCGACAACGCCATCCCCGGCATCGCCCACCCCGGCCGCTTCGACTGCCCCCTCGGCCGCCTCCACCTCAACACCGACCACAGAGGAGCGGGCCTGCTCCTCATCCGCCCCGAAGCCATCCTGGCCGGCGACCATCAGGGCGACAACGTGGTGCCGGCGACCATCACGACCGTCACCGACCGGGGCACCCACCTCGACATCCAGGCCACCAGCGCGGGCGTCACCCTGCACCTCACCACCGGGCCGGCAGCACCGCTGCGCCCCGGCGACGCCACACCCCTCTACCTACCCCCGGCCCACCTCAGCGTGGTCACCCCATAGCCACGCGCTACGACGCCTACTCACTCACCGGTTTGCAGCGAGGCCACGAAGGACCGCCAGGAACCCGGGTCGACCGCCAGCACAGGCCCCACCGGATCCTTACTGTCCCGCACCCCCACCACACCCGACAGGTTCGTCGCCACCTCAACACACTGGTCGTTGGAACCACTCCGACGGCTCTTGCGCCAGCGAGCACCATTCATTTCCATGACTCCACCAGTTCCCTTATCCGCTCGATGGACTCCTGCGGGGGCAGGGCCACGGCGAGGGTAGCCTCCCAGGTCCGTTGCAAGCGCATGAGATCAGCCGACCGATCCAGCTCCTGCCCGCCGATCTGGCCGCCGAGAAAGGCAAGCTCGCTGCCACCGGTCATGCTGGCGAGAATGAACGGGCCGTTAAGGCCCGGGTACTCCTCCGCCGAGGATGGCACGACCTGGACTCGAACGTGGGGGTGCTCGACGGCTAGACGGGCGAGGTGCGACAACTGGTCGCACATGACCTTTCGCCCGCCCACCCTCCGCCGTAGCACCGCCTCATCCATTACCCCCACGAGCCGGGATGGACGCTCGGCGTATAGCACCGATTGACCGTCCAGCCGGTCGGCAAGTCGCCGCTGGACTTCTTCTGGATCAAGTAGTGGATCTGACTCGAAGACCGCCCGCGCGTACGCCTCGGTCTGCAACAGACCTGGAACGTGTAGCGGGTCGAACCAGCGTAGGGCCCACGACTCCGCCTGGATTCTGCGCCAGCCGCGCGACCATGCCTGTGCTCTATCAAGTGCCACCAGATCAGTAAGCATGCGGGTAAAGAGGCCGCCGGTGTCGAGAGCCCTGTCGAACTGTTCGAGATACTTGCTGGTCGGCGGCTGCTGCCCCAACTCCACCGCACTGACCATCGACGGCGAATAGTTGATCGCCTTGGCCAGCTCCTCCTGACTCCAACCCCGCCGAACCCGAGCCCGGCGCAACTCCGCCACCAAGAACGCCGCAGCGGTCATCTCCCCAGTCGCCATCTCCAACCGCCCTCCACGAACCGGTTGATCGACTCCAGTACCGCGCCACCAGCGACCCCACCCAGCACAGAGGCTCTCCCACAGCACGGCCAAACCCTTCCGACCGTAGCCGCGCCCTCAGCAAACTGTGAAGCACGACACCTGCCTCCGATCCCGAGCGCGGCGTCGTAATGGGATCGCCGCTCCCCCGGCTGGGCGATCACACCGCTGGGTCTGTCACACGAAACGTTCGAGAGGAAGGCAGCGCCATGTCTCGATCCACCCGAAGCTGGCTACCGCGCCCATTCCGGTGGCCGCGCAACCAACGCCCCATACCACTCGCACCCCAGCACCGCCGGCTCTGGCGCGGAGCACGCCCCTCCTGCTCCTGCGGCCTACCCTGGCGGACCTGCCCCGACCGACACACCACCGTCCCGACCGAACCGGCCACCGCCCCAACCCCACCGAACCGCCCCACATGGAACGCCCCCACCGTCGCCAACCCAAAGGTCGGCCGTGCCGGCTGGCTCACCCTCGCCCAAACCTGGCGCGCCAACGGCGGAAAGTGGTGATCCGTCCGGCCGCCCCCGCCGCCCGACCACACCTACCACTGCGCCCACTCTGGATCTGCCGCACCTGCGCCGCACCCTGGCCCTGCGCCACCGCCCGACTCACCCTGCGACAGGAATACGCCACCGACACCGTCGCACTCCGGATCTACCTCTGCACCCAACTCCACGACGCCGCAGCCGACCTACACAAGCTCCACCCACAGAACGGCCCAGACCCGAAAGCTCTCTTCGACCGCTTCCTGGCCTGGACACCCCGGGCCAGCCTGTAGGCGGTGAATTCAGGTCAGGATGACGGGGTTGGTTAGAACCGATATTCATCGATAGAACGGTAAGGGTGCATCGGTCGGCGCGGCACCAGAATGTCGGTGGGCGATGATGACATCGGCGGATGCGGGGCTGCTCATGCTCATGACACCTCAGCAATCCCGAGAGGTGGGCAGGAGCGGCTCCCCGGTTCTAGAAGCAGGATGCCACCAAATCATGGAGGGATCATGGGAAGAGTAGTGCTAGATATGACAGTGTCGGTAAACGGCTGCATTGCCGGACCGAACGGCGAGCCCGAATGGCTGCATGAATGGTTCTTCGCACCCTCGCCGGAAAGCCAGGCGATCGTCGAGGAGCAGCAGCGCAGCATCGGCGCGATGGTCATGGGGCGACGGACCTACGACCAGGGCGCCAGCCAGGACGGGTTCCTGGACAACCCGTTTCCGGTCGAGCACTTCGTCGTCTCGCACAGCACGCCGGAGCAGGTGGCCAAAGGGGACACCGTCTTCCACTTCGTCCCGGACGTCGCCGAGGCGGTACGCCGCGCCCAGGTCGCCGCGGGAGAGCGCGAGGTCACTATCGGCGGCGGCGCCCAGATCGCCCAGCAGTGCCTGGCCGCGGGACTCGTCGACGAGATTCGGCTGGCGGTACGGCCCATGGTGATCAATGACGGTATCCAGCTTTTCGATGCTACTGCGCTTCGGCTGGAGAACATCGGTGTGATCAGTACACCCCAGGCGACCCACCTGCGGTTCCAGATCCTGCACTGAGCTGAGCTGCCCCTGGGGCGCGCCGGGCCCGCGCCCCGGGGACAACGGGGCGCCAGGGTGGTGCCCAACTGGCGACTTGCCGGACTCCGGGTGATCTCTTCCGCTAGTTTGAGGAGGCGACGCGAACCTGACGAGGAGTCCTGGAGCACCGAATGCCATTCCTGACCATCGTTGTCCACGTTCGCGCCAAGCCGGACCAGGTGGAACCGCTCAAGGCTGAGCTCAAGAGGGTTGTTCCGATCATTCGCCAGGACGAAGGTTGCGTTAGCTACCACCTTCATCAGGACAACAGCGACCCGACTCGTTTTCTCGTTTACGAGAACTGGGAGTCCCATGAACTCTGGCAGGCGCATATGGACAGCCCGCACGTGCAAGCCCATACCGAAGCTACCGCCGACAAAATCGAGGAATGCACTCGCTACGAGATGACTCGCATCGACTGAGACGGGTGCCGGGTGGACGATGCCCCGGCACGGCTGACGATGCCGGTTCACAGCAAGATTCGGACGGAGTCGACAGCCAGCCAGGAGGCGGCCCGCGCCGGCGGGCCTAACCGTCGAGGACTGCCGTCGCCTCGACCTCGACCAGCAGGTCAGGGCCGGCCAGCGCGCTGACGCCCAGTCCCGTCAACGGGGCGGCCAGGGTGACGCCCAGCTTCGCCGCCGCCCGCGCTACCCCCTCCCCCATGAGCGCCATCTTGTCAGGCGTCCAGTCGACGGCATACACGGTCAACTTCGCCACGTCGTCGAAGGATCCACCAACCTCGGCCAGGGCGGTGGCGATGTTGAGGTAGCACTGCTCGATCTGGGTGGCGAGGTCGCCCACGCCGACCGTGTTCCCGTCGGCGTCGACGGCGACCTGGCCGGCGAGGAAGACGAGCCGCGACCCGGTGGCGACCGCCACCTGCGAGTAGAGGTCGACCTTCGGCAGCCCTTCGGGGTTCACCAGGGTGATGGTCATGCTGACTCCCTTTCATGGAGACCTGTCGGTCAGTCCAGTAAAACATAGCACAGCTATGTTATGTATCCTGGGTTGTGGCCAGGACAAAGAACCCAGCGGTCCGTACCCAACTCATCGAGCGGGCCGCGCACATGCTCCGCACCCGCGAACCCATCACCCTCCGCTCGCTGGTGGCCGGCACCGGCGTGTCGACCATGGCCATCTACACCCACTTCGGCGGGATGGACGGCATGTGGAAGGCGCTCCGGCAGGAGGGCTTCACCCGCCTGGGCGCCCGACTCGCCCAGGTCGCCCCCTCGGCGGACCCGGTCCGGGACCTGACCGCCCTGATCGCCGCCTACCTGGGCAATGCCCTGGACCACCCCGACCTGTACCGGGTCATGTTCGACGCCAGCTTCGACCTGGAAGACGCCCAGGCGGCGGACGACACGCTGGAATACCTGGTTCAAGCCGCCGATCGAGGCCGGCGGGCGGGCCGCTATCGCGCCGACACCAACCCGCTCGCACTGGCCACCCAGAGCTGGGCCGTCGCCCACGGGCTGGTCTCCCTGGTCGCCACCGGCCCCCTACCCCGGCCGACCCTCGCCCACGGCCCCCTCCTGCTGACCGCGCTGTTCACCGCCACGGGGGACGACCCCGACCGGTGTGCCCGGTCGGTGGAGAGCGGCTGGCAGCCGCGCTTGGCCGGCGAATGACCGATCAGGCGCACGCCCGATTCGGGGGGTACGCCGTCCGCAGCAGGCCAGGGACACGCGTGAATATCACCGGCGAGGATCCACACTCCGGAGGGTTCTCGGCCTCACCACAGCGCTGGGCGGGGGGGTGACGGCTCTGCGGACCTTCCCGCTGGCCTTCTCGAGAAACGCGGCAAAGCCGACCGCGGTGGCGCGACCGGCTGGCGAGCGAGGTTCTGTTTCCCGGATAGAGACCCAGCCCGTTCGACGAAGACGCCGGCGGGCAAGGGTGGGCGCGAGCGGGTGGTGACAGTGGGTTTGGGATGGCACTCCCCGGTCCGGGTGCCCGACACGTCGTAACACTGTCGGGCACCCGGGCGACGTCAGGTCTGCGTCCACACACAGCCGAGCGGCCATGGGCAAAGACCAGGGTTCGTTGTGGACGACTCGGCAATCGATACCGACCGCGGTCAGCGAGGCGTGGCGAAGACCTGTGTCCAGTACGGTCCGTTGCTACTCGCGACGCCGACCCCGATCTCGGTGAAGGAGCAGTTCAGGATATTCGCCCGGTGGCCGGGGCTGTTCATCCACGCGGTCATCACGGCTTCGGGGGACTGCTGGTTCCAGGCGACGTTTTCCCCGTAGGTGCGCCACTGGTAGCCGACAGCGGTGATCCGGTCGCCGGGGCTACTGCCGTTGCTGCCCGTGTGCGACATCTTCTGCTGGTCGGCCTGGTCCTGGCTGTGCCGCTGGGCGGCGGTCATCAGCTTCTCGTCGATACTCAGTGCCGCGCAGCCAGCCTTCGCACGCTCGGCGTTGACCAGCCGGACCACCTCGCTGGCCTCGGTGCTCACCCCGCCGTCGGAGGGTGCGGTGGTGGGTACCTGAGTGGGGCTGGGCGCGGTGGTGGGTACCTGAGTCGGGCTGGGCGCGGTGGTGGGTACCTGAGTCGGGCTGGGCGCGGTGGTGGGCACCCGAGTGGGGCTGGGCGCGGTGGTGGGCACCCGAGTCGGGCTGGGCGCGGTGGTGGTATGTGACGGCTTGGAGCGGTAGCTGCCCCTGTGGCGTTCCTGGTCGAAGCGGGACCTGGTGGAATGACGCGACGATGCGGCTGACTTCCGGCGCGCGTTTTCCGAGCGCGACTGTGAGGCGTTGCTCCACGCGGTGCTGGGACTGCTCGAGGACGACGTCACGCCCCCCTCATACGAGGTCGGATTCGTGGCCACAATGTCCTTGAGTGCCGAGGTGGGGACGGTGTCGCCACCGTCGGACAGTGCGGCGGCGCCGGCTCCGAGGCTCACGACCAGCGTGGCCGCCGCCGCGGCCCCGATGAGCACGGGCCGGCGGTTCCGGTGGCCGACCCGAGGGCCCTTGTTGGCGGATGTAGCGTCGGCCGGAGCGGCGCCAGCGACCGGCCGCATGCTGGTCATGTCGTCTTCGTACCCAGCGGTCGGCCTGGTGGCCGTCTCCTCAGGCCGCCAACCGCCGGTGACCTCGGGTCCTCCGGTGGCACCAGCCGCGTGACGCCCGCCTCCGGAGGGCTCGTCTCGCCAGCCCGTGGGCTGCCGGCGCCAGCCGCCCGCTGATTCCTGCTGCCAGCCGTCGGTGTGCTGCCAGGTGGGGGCGGCTTGCCCACCCCGCGAGGGTTGGTCATGGTACGAGCTACCCGCGGCTGCCCAGCCTTGTGGGGTCTCGGACTCCGCCCGCCGGTGCGCGGTCTGTTGCCGCCGGTCCCATTCGTCGGCAGGCCGGTCCCAGCCGTCGGCCGCCGGTTCGGGTCGCCGGCGATTATCATCCGGTTCCATCGATTCGCTCCAGCCGTACACGCCGGTAGCCTCCTCGGTTTAAAACTGCGGGGTCGAGGCGACGCTACGTGCCAGATATTTCCTGCGGCAACGTGTCTAAGAAATGACTAAGAAGGAGTTAAAGGAAGCGGTTCCGCGAGACGCGGATACTGACGTGGGTCACTGACGTTTACCGCGTCGTGGCAAGGTTCCGGCGACGGTGGCCTGCTCACTGCACCAGGCCCGGCGTGGGCAGCGGCCATGACACGTACGCTCCCGCAAACGTCAACCGGCAGCGGGCGACGCTACGCCCGCTACTTGCCAAACGCGCCAACGACACCGACTCACAGTCGACTGAGACCAGACATCACGCACAGTCGGGCACCCGTAGCTCCCGTTTCCGGCCCGATCCAGTCACACAGTAATAACTAATCGCTACCTACCGGCACCGATATCCCCGCCTTTCTGATCACGAACCGCACGCGCCACCCGGCCAACACCCGTTGGATGCGGCCCTCCATGGTCAGGCGGGCGGACGGGCCACGATGACGTATACGCCAGACCCTGGTGCGTCCCACTGCTCAGTGCCGCAGCACCCCACACCTGTCAGGGGTGTGTCATCCGGAGCAGGTCGAGCGCCTCGTCGAGCTGTTCCCCGGTGAGCTTGCCGGAATCGAGGTGCCCCCGGGAGACCACCACCTCCCGGATCGAGACCTGCTTCGCGAGGGCCTCCTTCGCGATCGAGGCGGCCTCGTCGTACCCGAGATGGCGGTTGAGCGGGGTGACGATGGACGGCGAGCCCTCCGCGTACGCCAGACAGACCTCGACATCCGCGACGAGGCCAACCACGCACCGGTCCGCGAACAGCCGGCCCGACGCGGCCAACAACTTGATCGACTCCAGCAGGTTACGGGCCATCACCGGGAGCATGACGTTCAGCTCGAAGTCGCCCTGGGATCCGGCGAAGGCGACCGTCGCGTCGTTGCCGATCACCTGTGCGCAGACCTGGCGCACCGCCTCACAGACCACCGGATTGACCTTGCCGGGCATGATCGACGAACCGGGCTGGAGATCGGGAATCCGCAGCTCCCGCAGGCCGGCGCGGGGGCCGGAGCCCATCCAGCGGATGTCGTTGGCCATCTTGTGTAGGCCGACCGCGATCGTCCGTAGCTGCCCGGAGGTCTCGACCAGCGCGTCCCGTGCCCCCTGCGCCTCGAAGTGGTTCCGCGCCTCGGTCAGCGGCAGCCCCGTCGAGTCGCGGAGCCGCTTGACCACCCGCGCCGCGAAGCCCAGCGGGGTGTTGATGCCGGTGCCCACGGCGGTGCCGCCCAACGGCAGTTCGGCCAGCCGGGGCAGGGCCGACTCCAGCCGCTCGATGCCGTAGCGGACCTGCGCGGCGTACCCGCCGAACTCCTGGCCAAGGGTGACCGGGGTGGCGTCCATCAGATGGGTACGCCCCGCCTTGACCACCGTCTCGAACTCGACGGCCTTGCCCTCCAACGCCTCCGCCAGGTACGCCAGGGAGGGCAGCAGGTCCTGGGTCACGAACTCGGTGGCGGCCAGGTGGATCGAGGACGGAAAGACGTCGTTGCTGGACTGCGAGGCGTTCACGTCGTCGTTGGGGTGCACGTCGGCGCCCAGCTTCCGACTGGCCAGGGTGGCGATCACCTCGTTGGTGTTCATGTTCGACGACGTGCCGGAGCCGGTCTGGAACACGTCAACGGGGAACTGGTCGTCGTACCCACCGTCGGCCACGTGCGCGGCGGCGACGGCGATCGCGGCGGCCACCTTCCCGTCGATCACCCCCAGCTCACCGTTGACCTCGGCCGCGGCACCCTTGATCTGCGCCAGCGCCCGGATCTGGGCCGGCTCGATCCCCCGCCCGGAGATCGGAAAGTTCTGCACCGCGCGCTGGGTCTGCGCCCGCCACAGCGCCTCGGCCGGCACCTCCACCTCGCCCATCGAGTCGCGTTCGATCCGGTTACCCGTCGCCTCAGGATTCGTCACACCACCATCCTGCCGCGCACCGCCGCACGTCGCGGAAGTTCACCCCGAGCCACTCAATCCAGCTCGGTCAGCAGCCGCCGCACCTTCTGCCGCTCTGGGACGTCGAGCTGCCGGAACAGGGCAAGCGCCTGGGTCCAGTACGCTCGCGCCGCACTCGCGTCCGTCGACCGCAGGCAGTGGGCCATACCGTCCAGGGCCCGCGCCTGCTCGTACCGATGGTTGATCTTTTGGGCGTCGTGCAGCACCCGGCGGAAGAGGTCCAAGGCGCTCGGCCGGTCACCCTGATCGGCGATCGCCCGAGCCAGCAGGTTCCGCGTGCCGCACTGCCCGACGTGGTCGCCCGCGTCGATCATCGTGACCAGCGCTTCCCGGTGCAGCGCCGCCGCCTCTTCGGGCCGCCCAGCCTCCCGCTCCATCACACCGAGTTCGTTGAGCATCTCACCTTCGCCGTACCGGTGACCGATCCGGCGTTTGAGGCGCAGCGCCATCAGCAGCAGCCGCCGGGCCGGTTCATTGTCCCCAAGCCGGTGACGAAGCGATCCGACATGCCCGACAGCGTGCGACAACTGCCGCAGGTCGCTGATTTGCCGACTCACCAACAGGTGCTGCCGGCTGAATCGCAACGCGTCACCGTAGCGCCCCCAGTTCAGCAGGGTTTGCGTGATGTTGTTCAGAAGATTCGCTAGGCCTGCGAGGTCTTCGCCGGGAGGTGCCAGCTCCAGCGCCTCCTGAAAGAGCCGCATGCTGGGGCGGTAGTCCCCGTTGGCCGCCTTCAGGCTGCCCAGGTTGTACAGGGTGGTCCGAACCGCCGAGGTGAGCCCGAGCTGACGTCGCAGGATGAGCGCCTCTTCGACAAGCCGGATGGCCTCTGCGAATCGACCCAGCCGATAGTACGCGGCCGAGAGATAGTTGAGCGTCGTGGCGATCGCCGCGTCGTCCCCCAACTGTCGCGCGGCGCGGAGACCGACGGTGTGTGTCTCGATCAGGTCGTCCAGCTGGCCCCGCTCATAGTTGAAGCCCCAGCAGGCGCGGGCCAGCCGCCAGCAGTGCTGCAGGAAACCCTCTGACTCAGCGATGCGGGGCAGGGCGGTCAGCACCGTACGGTTCTCGTCGCACCACGCCCGGCCCTGCTCGACACAGCTGGCCACCAGGTCCGCCCGCGACGCAATCGGCCTCGTGAGCTGGTACAGACTTGCGGCGGTCTCGAACCGGTCGGCGATCGCCGCTGCCGTATGCAGGTGGTGATCGAGGAGTCGTTCCAGGGCGGCGGAGCGTTCTGCTGCCCACGCCGGCTGAGCCAGCAGGCGACGAGCGTACTCCTGGACCAGGTCGTGTAGGCGGAACCGGCCCGGCCTCGGTTCCTCCACCAGGTTCGCATCGATCAGCTCGTCGAGCAGGTCCCGGGTGTCGGGTAGGGCCAGTTCAGCCAACGCGGCGGCGAGCGCGTTGTCGAAGTTGCTGGCGGGATGCACGCCGAGCAGTCGAAAGAGCCGCTGCGCGGACGGCGTAACCTGCGCGTACGACAGGGCAAAGGCACCTCCGACCGAACGCTGCCCGGCCGCAAACTCGGCCAACGGATCGCGGGCTCCGGCCAACCGCTCGACGAGGTCAACAATCCGCCAGCTCGGCCGGTGCGCCAGCCGGGCACCCGCCAGCCGGATCGCCAACGGCAGGAAGCCGCAGCGACGAATCACCTCCGCCGCCGCCTCCGGTTCGGCAGCCACCCGCTCCGGACCGGCTACCCGCCCCAGCAGCGTGACAGCCTCGTTCAGCTCGAGAACGGGCAGCGACACGGGCCGGCCCGCATCCAATCCAACTAGTCGTCGTCGACTGGTTACCAACGTGAGACAGGAACGCCCGGTCGGTAGCAGGGGTGCGACCTGGTCAACGCTCGCCGCGTTGTCCAGCAACACCAACGCCCGCCGGTTGGACAGCTCGGTACGCCACAGGGCGAGCCGATCTTCCACATCCACCGGAACCTGCTCCGCCGGTATCCCGAGCTGCCGCAGCAGGGTCGCCACCGCGGCGACCGGGGTCAACGGCGTGCGTTCGCTGTGGCCATGCAGGTCGATAAAGAGCTGCGCGTCCGGGTAACGGTCCGCGAGACGGGTGGCGAGGTGCACGGCGAGGGTGGTCTTGCCACTACCCGCCATCCCGTCGATCAGGTGAACCTGGGTGTCCCCCTCGTGGAGCTGCTGGAGCAGGTTCGCGACGATCTCCTGCCGGCCGGTGAAATCGCTGATCGCCCTCGGCAGGCCCCGAACCGGGGTGGTGGTGGTACGTCGCGGCCCAACGGCGACCAGGTCACCGGCGAGCATCCGCTGGTGTAGCTCCTGCAGCTCCGCACCGGGCTCAATACCCAGTTCGTCGACGTAGCGACGGCGCCCGTCCCGGTAGACGACGAGAGCATCGGCCTGGCGACCGATGGCGGAGAGGGCCAGCATCAGTTGACCCCGCAGGCGATCCCGCAACGGGTGCCGCTCGACCGCCTCGGTCAGTTCGTCGATCAGGTCGACGGCGTTGCCGAGCCGCAGCTCGACGTCAACACACTCCTCCAGCACTGTGCACCGCTGCTCGTCGAGCGTCCGGGCCCGCCCGCGTACGCTCCGACCAGCGACGCCGCCCAACGCCGGTCCCCGCCAGAGCGCGAGCGCGGCACGGAAGTGCCGGCGACCGTCAACCAGGTGACCAGTGGCGACCGCCGCCCGTGCGACAGCCACCTCGTCGCCGAACACCTCGGCGTCGAGGTCACCCGACGCGGTACGGACGCCGTAGCCGACCGGGTCGGTGACGATGAGTTCCGGCGGAAGCCCGAGGGTGCCGAAACGGCGCCGCAGCCGGGACACACAGGTCTGCAGCTGGGCGCGGGCAGTAGCCGGCGGCCGCTCCTCCCAGACCGCGTCCACCAACTCCTCCGCTGGCACGATCCGACCAGCCTGCAGCAACAGCATCGCGAGGATGGTCCGATCCCGACCCGCGGTAACGGTGGCCTCGCCACCAACCCGCAGTGGGCCCAGGATCCCAAACCGCATGCTCCCACCCCTGCCGTACCTGCAACTTCCAGCAGGGTAGCTTCCGGCCAAAACCCATTTCGCGTACGGCGATAGCGCGGTGAGAGCGGATCAAGAGAACGGCGGCCGACAATTCAGGCCGCGCAGTCGGCGACATCCGACGGGGGCGGTGCGCCCGTTCGGCTACGGCCGAACGGGCGCACCGATGTCAACGGTGGCCCACATGTCAACGGTGGCCCACGATTGTCAGCGGCGGCCCACGGTGAGGACCGGCTTGGTCACCTCGGCGAAGAAGTCGTTGCCCTTGTCGTCAACCACGATGAAGGCCGGGAAGTCCTCCACCTCGATCCGCCAGACCGCCTCCATCCCGAGCTCGGCGTACTCGAGCACCTCGACGTGCTTGATGCAGTCCTGGGCGAGCCGGGCCGCCGGGCCACCAATCGAGCCGAGGTAGAAGCCGCCGTGCTCCTGGCAGGAGCGAGTGACCTGGGCGGAGCGGTTGCCCTTGGCCAGCATCACCATCGAGCCGCCGGCGGCCTGGAACTTCTCCACGTACGCGTCCATCCGACCCGCCGTGGTCGGGCCGAACGAGCCGGAGGCATAGCCCTCGGGGGTCTTCGCCGGGCCGGCGTAGTAGACCGCGTGGTCCCGCAGGTACGCCGGCATCGGCTCACCGGCGTCCAGCCGTTCGGCGATCTTGGCGTGGGCGATGTCCCGGGCGACGACCAGCGGACCGCTCAGCGACAGCCGGGTCTTCACCGGGTACCTGCTCAACTCGGCGCGGATCTCGTCCATCGGCCGGTTGAGGTCAACCCGGACCGCCTCCGACGACTCCAGCTGGGACTCCGTCACGTCGGGCAGGTAGCGGGCCGGGTCGGTCTCCAGCCGCTCCAGCCACACTCCCGAGGGGGTGATCTTCGCGACCGCCTGCCGGTCCGCCGAGCAGGACACCGCGATCGCCACCGGGCAGGACGCGCCGTGCCGGGGCAGCCGGACCACCCGCACGTCGTGGCAGAAGTACCGGCCACCGAACTGCGCGCCGATGCCGAAGCCGCGGGTCAGCTCCAACACCTCGGCCTCCAGCTCCAGGTCACGGAAGCCGTGCGCGGTCATCGAACCGGCGGTCGGCAGCGCGTCGAGGTATTTCGCGGAGGCGAGCTTGGCGGTCTTCAGCGCGTACTCGGCGCTGGTGCCGCCGATGACCACGGCCAGATGGTACGGCGGGCAGGCCGCCGTGCCGATCAACCGCAGCTTCTCCTCCAGGAACTGCATCATCCGCGTCGGATTCAGCAGCGCCTTGGTCTCCTGGTACAGGTACGACTTGTTGGCCGAGCCGCCACCCTTGGCCATGAAGAGAAACTTGTACGCGTCCGGCTGCCCGTCGGGGTCCTCTGCGTAGAGCTCCACCTGCGCCGGCAGGTTGCTGCCGGTGTTGCGCTCCTCCCACATGGTCAGTGGGGCGAGCTGCGAGTAGCGCAGGTTCAGCCGGGTGTACGCCTGCCAGACGCCCCGGGAGATCGACTCGGCGTCCGCCCCGTCGGTGAGCACGTGCCGGCCACGCTTGCCCAGCACGATCGCGGTGCCGGTGTCCTGGCACATCGGAAGCACCCCACCGGCGGCGATGTTGGCGTTGCGCAGCAGGTCCAGCGCGACGAAGCGATCGTTCGGCGAGGCCGCCGGGTCGTCGATGATCGACCGGAGCTGCGCCAGGTGTGCGGGGCGCAGAAAGTGCGCGATGTCGTGCATCGCCTCGGCGGTCAACGCGGTGAGCGCCGCCGGCTCCACAGTCAGGAATCGGCGACCACCGGGGCCGTTGACGACGTCAACGCCCTCGTCAGTGATCAGGCGGTACTCCGTCTGGTCCGAACCGGTCGGCAGCAGAGGTGCGTACGAGAAGGAGGCGGCACTGCTCATGAGCGGAAAGCCTAGGGCAGAAGAGCCGTCCGGTCCCACCCGCCGGGTAGGTCCTGGGACAGCGCTCTCATCCTGCCTGGTCGGTTGGCCTGAAGGAGACGTATCCGATCTGCCGGCCCTCACCGATGATGATGCCGTTCGCTCCGACCGCGAGCGCGTTCGCTGCCGTACGGAGGTTCGCCAGTTCAGCCCCGGTACGCGGATCGAGCGCGACGAGCCGGGATGGCTCCTGTTCGGCGATGACCGCCGCGGACGGGGTGAGCACCACCCTCGGCTCCTCCTCGGCGGGGCGGCTCCACCGGGTTTCGCCGCTGGCCAGGTCACGGGCGGAGACCGAGCGCTTGTCGGCCGCGCGGACCAGGGCGTACCGATCATCAATGGCGACGATCTTCGTGCCTGGGTCGGTAACCAGCAGCAGCCGGCCGTCATAGGCGTCGAGGACCGCCTGCTTGCCGTCCGGCGACACCCCGATCAGCACACTGCGGGCGCCCAGCGGGTCCCGGCGCTGGGCGCAGCCGATGGCGTCGGCGGTGCCGAAGTTGACGCCCGACCGCTGCCAGGTTTCCCGCCCGGCCAACGGGTCCCACCCCGAGACGGCGTAGAGACAGTTGCCCTCCTCGGAGCGGGCGGTGAGCCGCAGCATCCGGCCGCCGACCACCGACAGCCGCTCGTCGCGACCGGGCTCGATGTCGACGAGCACCCGTCCGGTCGCGGTGTCCAGCACGTGCACGCGACCGTCGACCGGAAACCCGAGTAGCCCGGGCACCGGCTCCGGCCCGGAGATCTCGTTGTCGATTCGGACGGCTTCGATCCGGCGGGTGTCGAGCAGCCCGGGGTTGTCGCCGAGCAGCCCACTGCGGACCCCGGGCAGATACGCCGTCCACAGCGGAGTGTCACCGTCGGGATCCCAGGCGTGCAACGTGCAGTCGGTGGGGGCGGGGCAGCGCGCGTCGAGCAGCAGGTTCTGCCAGGTCCAGACCGCGACCGCCTCGCTGTCCCGCCGCCGGGTGGCACCGGTGACGGGGTCGAGCACCTCGTACCCCCGGGTGAGCAGCTTGCCGACAACGACGACGGCGTCCTGGCCCACACCGGCGACCGCCGACCAGTCGGCCTTGCGCTTCCAGAGCGGGCTGCCGTCGGCGAGCCGTACCGCCTCCACCCGGGTGCGCTGCTCGACCACGACGGCCTCACCGGCGACGGTGACGCTGCGCGGGGTGCCACCGACGCGTTGCTGCCAGACCACGCCCGGCCCGGCGATCGGGGCGCTGCGGTTCACCCAGTCCCACACGCCGGGAAACGGGTTCCAGACACCGCTCACCGAGAGCACGACAACCGTCACGAGCCCGAACAGCAACCACCCCGGTTTACCAAGGCCGCGCCCCTTCGCCACCGGGACACGGTAGCCGCCCACCCCGCCGGCCGCACCCCGCCGCGCCCGCACCCGGCACGCGCGGCCGCGCTCCGCCCGCTAAGGCAGAATTCCCGCCTCAACCGTTGCCGGTGGCGGGGCCAGAATCCGCCAGAGCGTCACCGTTGCGGCGAGCGACGCAACCCCGGCCAGCGCCATCACGATGCCGGGCGTGACCAGTTCGGTCAGCGCTCCGCCGGCTGCGGCAGCCAGCCCCTGCACCGCCATCAGGCCGGTGCCCAGCAACCCGAAGGCCTGCCCCCGGCGGGACTCCGGCACCGCGTCGAGAAAACGCCGGGCCAGCCCGAGCTGGTAGGAGAAGCCGGCGGTCGCGATCGTGAGCAACGCCGCCGCCGACCACAGGCCGGGCCGGGTCACGAAGGCCAACATCGGCACGCCGAGCAGCAGCGCCAGCCACGGAGTCAACGCCTCCCGACGGGCCGGCGCGACGAACCGCCCGACCAGCAGGTCGCCGACGAGCATCCCGAACGCGGCGGCCATCAACAGGATGCCGGCGCTGGCCTCCGCGTCCAGCCCGGCCGCGTACGGCACCGCGACACCCTCGGCCCCGACCAGCAGCGAACCGGGAATCCACTGCGCCAGCAGCAGGCCCCGCACCCTCCGGTCGGCGAGCAGCGCGCGGTTGACCCGCCAGGTCTCCCCGATGGCGTTTCCGGTGACCGCGCTTCCGGTGGCCCCACCCACCCGCGGCGCCCGCGGTGCCAGCCCGACCCGGGCCAGCAGGGCGGCGAGGAGACACGTGGCTGCCGTGAGCCAGAGGGCACCGTACGGCCCGACCAGCCCGAGCAGCAGACCGCCGAGGGCGAACCCGGCCACCTGGGTGCCGCCGGCCGCAATGGTGAGCACCGACCGCCCCAGCACGTACGCGTCGCCCTGCAACACCTCCGGCAGCAACGCGCTGCGGGCGGCGCTGCTGACCGGGGCGAGGAGTCCGACGACCGCGACCAGGCCGAGCATGGCCGCCGGGGAGAGCACGCCGAGCGCGAGCACCACCACCGTGGCGAGCCGGAACAGGTCATAGCCGACGATGAGCAGCCGAGGCGGCCACCGGTCGGCGAGGGCCAGCAGGAACACCCCGCCGACCGCGTGTGGCAGGAACCCGGTCACGTACGCCAACGCGGCGAGCAGCCCGGAGCCGGTGCGCTCGTAGATCAACACGGACAACGCGAGCATCTTCACCGTCTCGCCGATCATGAACACGCTGTAGCTGCCGAAGAGCACCCGGAACTCGGCGACGGCGAAGACATCCCGGAAGGTGACGGGACGGGAGTCGGTGACGATCATTCGAGCAAGTGTGGGGAGCAATCCGGCGGCGACCTATCCTTTCGTTCACCAACGAAAGGAGCGGCATGCGAATCGAGGTGACCTCGGCGGACGTGGCGGTGAGCCGATACGCCATCTCGCCGCTCGGGGAGGCGATGTCGGCGCTGCGGCTCTGCGCCGGGCAGAACACGGTCACCGGGCTGACCCCGTGGGTGACGCGGACCCGTCCCACGTTCGAGCAGCTGCGGCGAACCGTGCCGGCGGTCGACGCGCTGCTGGCGTTACAGCGTCGAGGCGCGTACAACGCGGACTTCATCCAACCGCCACCGGACGGCACGGCGCGGGAGTTCGCCGACGAACTCGCCCTGGTCCGGGCTACTCCGCTGGCGCGGGCCCGCGCCGAATTGGCCCGCAACCTCGCCGGCCACCGAACCCCACCGGCGGGCGCCCGTCGCATCTACGACTCGCCGGAGGTGGTGGACCGGCTCGCCGACGGGATCGAAGCGGCCTGGGCCACGCTGGTCGAGCCGGAGTGGCCGCGGCTGCGCGCCGTCCTGGAGCGGGACCTGCTGTACCGGGCCGGGCGGCTGCTCGCGTACGGCTGGGGCGCGGCGGTCGCGGACCTGGACCCACGGCTGCGCTGGATTCCGGGCCCGGCGGTCGGCTTTCTCGACATCGCCGACCGGGACCCGCGGACGTACTCGCTGACCGGGCGCGGAATGCTCTTCGTCCCCACCGTCTTCGGCGCCCTGATGAGCTACGTCGAGCAGCCCGGGCCGTACGCGATCGTCTACCGGGCCGCCGGGGTCGCCGAACTACTCGGGTCCCCCGACCCGGCCCGGCCGGTGGACGCGCTGGACCGGCTGGTCGGTCGGGCCCGCGCGACGGTGCTGCGCGCCCTGGCGGCCCCCGCGACGCCCAGTCAGCTCGTCGCGCAACTCGGTCTGAGTCTGGGCGGCGTCGGCGACCACCTGGCGGTGCTGCGCGAGGCCGGCCTGGTGACCCGCGCTCGCGCCGGCCGGACGGTCCGCTACCGCCGCACCTCGCTGGGGGACGCGCTCGCCGAGAACGGCTGAGTGCACCCGGTGGCCTCCGCAGCCGTCGGTGCCGTTCCCCGCAGCGCGGAGCGGAGCAGGGGAAGAACCCGGTGTGGGATCTGCTCGGCCAGGGCGATGATTGTGGAGGCGCGGCGGATGCTCTCGTGCGACACGATCTGGTCGATCACCCGTTGCAGGTCGGCGTTGGAACGGGCCACGATCCGGCAGAGCAGGTCACCGGAGCCGGTGATGGTGTGCGCCTCGAGCACCTCCGGGATCGCCGCCAGGTGGGCGACGACCGGATCGCGCCCGTGTCGTTGGCTGATCTCCAGAGTGACGAAGCTGGTCACCCCGAAACCGACAGCGGCCGGGGACACCGCGGGGCCGAACCCGTCGATCACCCCTCGCGCGACCAGCTTGTCCAGCCGCGCCTGCACGGTGCCCCGGGCCACCCCGAGGCGACGGGAGCACTCCAGCACTCCGATCCGCGGCTCCTCGGCGAAGAGCTCGATCAGGCCAACGTCGAGGCCGTCCAGCTGGACAGCATGACCAGTGTTCATGGGTACGGACCCTACCGCTTGTGCAACCTGACCAGCCTGATCAACAACAGTTGCCCAGTGACCGGGAGCACAGCGATATTCACGGGAAGAGCACGGCACTGACGGAACACGGCTGTGGCCCACCAGGCCGGCCGGTACGCGAGGGAGGGCCACCATGACCCAGGCGATCGACCGACCCCAGACGAGTGACGAGGTCGACGCCGACCTGCTGGTCGGCGCCGTTGACCACGACATCAGCCACGACCCGTTCCCGGTCAAGGGTCTCGACCACGTGCAGTTCCTGGTCGGCAACGCCAAGCAGGCCGCGCACTACTACTCCACCGCCTTCGGCATGACCTGCGTGGCCTACCGGGGGCCGGAGCAAGGCTACCGGGATCACGCTCAGTACGTGCTGACCAGTGGTTCGGCCCGCTTCGTCCTCACCGGCGCGGTCCGCCCGGACGCGGCCGGTGCCGAGCAGGTCGCCCGGCACAGCGACGGGGTCTGCGACATCGCGCTGGAGGTCCCCGACGTTGACGCGGCGCACGCGCACGCCATCGCCCAGGGCGCGATCAGCCTTGCTGAGCCGTACGAGGTCAGCGACGAACACGGCACGGTCCGGCTCGCCGCCATCGCCACGTATGGTGACACCCGCCACACCCTGGTGGACCGCTCCCGCTACCACGGCCCGTTCCTACCCGGCTACGTCGCCCGCCGACCGATCGTCGACCGCCAGCCAATGATCGACGCTGGCGTCCAGCCGAAGCGCTTCTTCCAGGCGATCGACCACGTCGTCGGCAACGTCGAGCTGGGTCGCATGGACGAGTGGGTCGAGTTCTACCAGCGGGTGATGGGCTTCACCAACATGGCGGAGTTCGTCGGCGACGACATCGCCACCGACTACTCGGCGCTGATGAGCAAGGTCGTCGCCAACGGCACCCGGAAGGTGAAGTTTCCGCTCAACGAGCCGGCGGTCGCCCGGAAGAAGTCGCAGATCGACGAATACCTGGACTTCTACCAGGGCCCCGGGGCCCAGCACATCGCGGTGGCCACCAACGACATCCTGGCCAGCGTGGACGCGATGCGCGCGGCAGGCGTGGACTTCCTGGACACCCCCGACTCGTACTACGACGACCCGGAGCTGCGGGCCCGGATCGGCGAGGTCCGGGTTCCGATCGAGGAGCTGAAGGCCCGCCGGATCCTGGTCGACCGGGACGAGGACGGCTACCTGCTCCAGATCTTCACCAACCCGGTGCAGGACCGCCCGACCGTCTTCTTCGAGCTGATCGAGCGACACGGCTCGCTCGGCTTCGGCAAAGGCAACTTCAAGGCGCTCTTCGAGGCCATCGAGCGGGAGCAGGACAAGCGCGGCAACCTGTGACAGCCGGTGGTTGGCGGCCCGCCCGGTGGCCGCCACGGCCGGGCCGCCAACCACCGTCGTTAAGGTGTCCAGGTGAGCGAGCAGAACGAGGTGACGCGGTGAGCGTCGCACCTGGCTGGTATCTGGACCCGGCCGACCCGGACACCCGGCGGTACTGGGACGGCGAGGGTTGGCTCGGCGCGCCCATCCCGGCCGAGGCCACACCCCCGGCGGGCCCGCCGCCGCCCGAGCCCGAGCCCGAGCCCGAGCCGGCTACCCGTGCCGACGAGCCCGGCCCGTCCGCCGGCCAGCCGTCCGCCGGCCAGCCGTCCGCCGCTGCGGGGCACCACGCCGCGTCCGGGTCCGGCACCCCGCCGCCGGGGTACGGGCCCCCACCGGGCGGCCCGCATCCGGGGCCTGCCGGTGGGCCACCACCCGGCGCGCCGTACCCGACCTGGCCGGGCCAGCAGCCCGAGCCCCGTCCGCACGGGCTGCCGCTGGCCGGGTTGGGAGCCCGACTGGTAGCTCGCCTCATCGACATCGCCGTCGTCCTCGCGCTGAACGTGGTGGTGAACTTCTGGTTCGTGTGGCAGTACATCCAGCAGATGTCCCCACCCATCGCCGAGGCCTGGCGCCGGATCATCGACCAGGACACCACCACCGAGCCCCTACCGGCGGCGGGTGACCAGGCCGGCGGCCTCCAGATCGCGATTCTGTTGATCGCCACGGCGCTCTGGATGGCCTACGAGGTGCCGTCGATGGCCAGCCGCGGGCAGACCTTCGGCAAACGGGTGATGGGCCTCCAGGTGCTACCGGTGAGCGCCGCCGCCCCGCTGGGCTTCGGGCGGGCGCTGCGCCGCTGGAACACGCTCGGCCTACCCACCCTGCTCTGGTTCTGCTGCGTCGGCTTCCTGTTGCAGCTCATCGACTCACTCTCACCGCTGTTCGACCGTCCGCTCCGGCAGGCCCTGCACGACAAGCGGGCGCAGACCGTGGTGGTTCAGCTACCCCGCACCCCTGTCCCGAAAGACCGCCCCGCACCCCCGGGAGACACCCCATGACCGACAACGGACGACGCCGGTCGGCGCCCCGGCTCACCCGCGCCGACCTGGACGTACTGCCCAGCTACGTACCGGGGCGCAGCCCGGCCGACCTGGCCCGCGAACTGGGCCTGCCCGAGGCGATCAAACTGGCCAGCAACGAGGTGCCGTACGGACCACTGCCCGGTGTGGTGGCGGCGGTCACCGAGGCCGCCACGAGTGCCCACCGATACCCGGACATGGGTGTGGTGGCGCTGCGCGAGGCCCTCGCCGAGCAGTACGCGGTGGACGCCGAGCGGATCGCCACCGGCTGTGGTTCGGTGGCGCTCGCCGATCACCTGGTCCGGGCCACCTGCATGCCCGGTGACGAGTTGCTCTACTCCTGGCGCTCGTTCGAGGCGTACCCGATCATCGCGGCGACCAACGGCGCGACCAGCGTACGGGTCAGCAACGACGGCGGGCACGGGCACGACCTGACCGCGATGGCCGCCGCTATGACCGACCGCACCCGGATGGTCCTGGTATGTAACCCGAACAACCCCACCGGCACCGCGGTACACCGAGCCGAGCTGGAGCGCTTCCTCGACGTGGTCCCGGACGACGTACTGGTGGTCATCGACGAGGCCTACCGGGAGTTCGTCACCGACCCGGAGGTGCCGGACGGCCTCAGCTATCGGGACCGACCGAACGTGGCGGTGCTACGGACCCTGTCGAAGGCCTGGGGCCTGGCCGGGCTGCGGATCGGCTTCCTGGTCGCCCAGCCGGAGGTGGCTGCCGCCATCCGCAAGGTGGTCACGCCCTTCTCCGCCAGCGTGGCCGCGCAGGCCGGCGCGCTGGCGGCCCTCACCCAGGCCGACGAGGTGCGGCGGCGCTGCGCTCTGGTCGTGGCCGAGCGGGGCCGGGTCACCGAGGCGATACGCAAGCTGGTCCCGGACGTACCGACCAGCCAGGCCAACTTCGTCTGGCTACCCCTGGGCGACCAGGCGGTGGAGTTCGGTCGGGCGTGCGAGTCGCGCGGCGTGATCGTACGGCCCTTCCCCGGCGACGGAGTCCGGGTCACCATCGGGACCCCGGCCGAGAACGACGCCTTCCTCGCCGCGGCGGAGGCCGCGCTCGGCTGACGCACCATCCACCCGCCGGCCCGCGACCTGCTCGGCCCGCTGTCGACCTGGCGCCCCGCTGTCAGGGTTGACAGCGGGCCGAGCAGGTTGGTGCCGACGGTTTGACGGCGGCAGATCGGGCTGGCGGCGGACGAGTCAGGTCGCGGCAAGCAGGACCGGTCGCGAGGTGAGGAAGTAGCGCTGGTCCTCCGCCTCCGAGTCGACCGGGAGGCGGAGGCACTCCACCGCCAGGTAGCCACCGACCGCGTACGCCGTGCCTGGGGCCCACGACGTGCTGTCGGAGCCGAGGGTAAGCGTGAACCGGGATCGCTGATCCCCACTGACGGAATCGAATGTGATCAGTTCGTTGCGCTCAGTTACCAGATGCACCCGGTCCGGCTCCACTGCGAGTACCCGAGCCCCACCCAGATCCTCGTGCCGCCACCGCTCGCTCCCGGTCCGCGCCTCGCGGGCCACGAGGGCGCCGTCCCGTACGCCGACGGCGATGTCACCGGCGAGCCGGGTGTCGGGCGCGTCCAGCACCGGTGCCGCCACTGGCTCTCCAGGGCCGAACAGCCACCCCCGAGCCGCGTCGTCACCCGGGCCGGTCGCCGTACGGAGGCCGGCGCAACCAGATCGACCCGAGTGGCAGCCAAGCGGGGTGACGACCAACGTCCCCCGGCCGCCGGGCGGGCTCCAGCGCGTAACGGAGCCGGTGGCCACGTCCCGGAAGTCGACTGTTGCCTCAGAGCCGCATGAGTCGACGCTCACCAGACCACCCGCCGTACTGGTGCCGACCGCCTGCTGGCACCCCGCCCGGACGTCGGACTGCCAGAGTCGCTGCCCGTCGGCCAGATTCCAGCCGGCCATCGCACCCCGGCCGACGGTGAGCACCACCGACATGTCGGCAGCCGAGGCGACGAAGAGCCCCTTCGGGTTCCACACGGTTTCCGCGCCGGTTCGCCGGGCCGCCGTGTCGTGCTCCGGCACCGGCCCGTCAGCCCGCCACGCGACCTCGCCGGTACGCCCGTCCAGGGCCACCACCTGGCCGTCCGACCAGTGGGTCACCACGGTGTGGCCGCTCGCCACAACACCGACCAGCTCGGCGGGCCAGCGGCGGTACGACCAGTACGGGGTGCTTCGATGCTCGAACTCGACCGGCTCGTCGGCATAGACCTGACGCTGGCCCGCGTACACCCGGATCCGGCCGTCCACCACCAGCGGCGCCACCGGCAGCCGCGCGACGAGGCCGGGGGCCGGAGCCGCAGCGGTGGGGTATGCGCCGGCCGCTGGGGTGCTGACCTCGGCCGGGGCGAGCACCCGGTACACCGTGGCCGCCACCGCCATCAGCACCACCACGACCACCGCCGCCACCACGAACAGCCGACGGCCCGTCGGGACAACCATGCGCACCTCCGCCCGGAACCCTACCCAGCGCGCGGCGCCCGGTCGCGGCGTGGTTGCCGGCCCGGCCGCCCGGCCCGCACAACCGGCCCGGCGGCGACGACGCGGCCACCCCAGGCCGCGATCTCACCGCCAGGCCGCCGTGTCGGCGCGGGCGGCGGTGTCGGCGCGGGCGGCGAGCTCAGCGAGATCGCGGCACAGCGCCCCGGCGACCGCCCGAGCGGCCAGGCCACCGAGGAGGAACGCGACGATCCGACTGCGGGCGCCGGAGGGGATCGCTTCCTGAGTGACCGTGACCACCGTGTCGCGCTCGCCTCGGCGCCGGGGCGGGCGCAGCGTCCAGGTCACCCGATAGTCCACCCCCGTGCCGGGCGAGGCGAGCACCAGCCGATGTGGCGGCTCGGCCTCGACCACGACGAACTCCTCGGTCAGCGCCGACCCGTCCGGCTGGGAGCGGACCTCCCGCCAGGCGGTGCCGGGGCCGAACTCGCCATCGGTCAGGACCATGCGGTCCAGGGTGGTGTGGGTGCGCACGGTCAGGTCGGTGAGCAGGCACCACACGTCGTTCGACTGCGCCTGGATAGACCGCGTGACCGTCACCCGCGACATGCCACCTCCCGTGGCGTCGACGGTACGCGCCGTGACCGCCGCGCGGGGCCCTCACCCGGCAGCTTTTGCCGGACCGCTGCCCCGCACGGCCCCGCACCGCTCAGCTACCGAGCTCTCCAGCCCGGACAGCCCGGATGAACCTCGCCCATTCCGTACCACCCACCGCGAGGGCTGGACCGGATCTGTCCTTCGAGTCACGTACGGCCACCACGCCGAGCGCCGGGACCAGGTTGTCGGCTACCTCCACACAGAGCCCCTGGTCGTTGGAGCGGCTGCTGGATCGCCAAACCGCACCTGGAAGATCGTTCATCCTTCACCCTCCTGTCGCTGTGCCGCCAACCGGCCGGAGAGCCAGACCCGGGGAGCAGGCCCGTACCGCATGGCGACGGATCCGATCGATCAACGTGACAGGAAAGGGGCCTGATCGGACGACCTGTGCGATCCGCCCGTACCGACAGAGGTTTCTCGCTCGGTACGGGCGGGCCTGGCCGCACCGGTGGGGTCGCTCCGACCCGGCGGGGCGAGGTGGGGTGACGCGGGTGGGAGGGAAGGTCTTCGCTGGTCAGCGGGGGGCGATGACGGTGCCGGTGACCTCGCCGAGGCCGACGGTCGTGCCGTTCGGGCCAGGCGCGGTGCCGGTGATGGTGATGGTGTCGCCGTCGGCCAGGAAAGTGCGTTCGCTGCCACCGATCCGGACCGGCTCCGCGCCGCCCCAGGTCAGCTCGAGGAACGAGCCGACCTGACCGCGCTCGGCGCCGGAGACGGTGCCGGAGGCGTAGAGGTCGCCGGTGCGCAGGGCCGCTCCGTTGACGGTCAGGTGGGCCAGCTGTTGCGCCGGGGTCCAGTACATCGTGGCGAACGGCGGCTCGCTCACCCGCTCGCCGTTCCACTCCACCGACAGACGCAGATCCAGCCCGAGGTGGGGCTCGTCGCGCAGGTAGTCAGCGACCGGCGGATCCTGCTCCGGCGCCGGCACGAACGCCGCGCCAAGCGCCTCCAGCGGCGTCACCCAGGCCGCGACCGAGGTGGCAAAGGACTTGCCGAGGAACGGTCCGAGGGGCTGGTACTCCCAGGCCTGGATGTCCCGGGCGGACCAGTCGTTGACCAGCACCACGCCGAACACGTGGTCGGCGAAGTCACCGACCGGCACGCGGCTGCCCAACGGACTGGGTACACCCACCACAAAGCCGACCTCCGCCTCGATGTCGAGGCGGACCGAGGGGCCGGTGACCGGGCCCTGCGGGGTCGCCCGCTGGCCGCACGGTCGGACGATCGGGGTGCCGGAGACCACGACGGTGCCGGCCCGGCCGTGGTAGCCGATCGGCAGGTGCTTCCAGTTGGGCAGCAGCGGCGGCTGGCCCGGCCGGAAGATCTGACCGACGTTGCTGGCATGCTGCTCGGAGGAGTAGAAGTCGACGTAGTCCGCCACGTCGAAGGGGAGCAGGAGCTCCACGTTCGCCAGTGCCAGGAGCAGCGGCTCGACGGCCGCCCGGTGGGTGCTGTCGGTGAGCAGCTCGACGATCCGCTGCCGTACCGCCGTCCACTGCGGACGTCCGAGCGCCATGAAGTCGTTCAGCCGAGGGCGACTCAGTGTGCCGGCGGCAAACACCAGGCCGGCCTGCTCGGCGCCACCGAGGTCCAGTACGTGGGTGCCGACGCGTACGCCCACCCGCGGCTCGCGGTCGGCGGTACGGAACACCCCGTACGGCAGGTTGTGCAGCCCGTACGGCGAGCCCTCCAGGCCGGTTACCCAGGTCATGCGTCAATACCCCCATTCACCAGCCCCAGCTGGATCAGATCGGTCAGTGGTTCCAGGATGCTGCACGAGCCGTAGCCGACCCAGAGCGGACGCGCCGCCTCCAGTCGCTGCTCGATCGGCGCGAGCAACGGCCGAGGGTCGGTAGCGGTGAGCAGCTCGGTGATCTGCTCCACGCCGGCACCCCCGGACGCGACGAGCGCGGCGGCGAGCACGTTGGCGAAGCCGTGGTGGGTGAACCCGGTCTCCGAGTCCAGGTGTCGCATCGCCTGGTGCAGCCCGGCGGTCAGCTTGAACGGCAGCTCCCGCTGCTGACACCCGTGGATCACCGTGGCCAGCTCGGTGGGCGTGGGGAAGAGCTCGGCGGCAAGCCCACCGGTCCGGAACTTCGCGGCCACCGGCAGCCCGGCGGCGCGGGCCTCGACGAGCCGGTCGAGCGCCCCCATCAGGCCGAAGGTCAGCGGAATCTCGGCATAGACGGTACGGCCGCCGAGCCGCTCCACCAGCGGGAACAACGTGGTCAGGCCGGGCTGCGGGTCCGCACCGCGGGCGGCGACGGCGACCTCGACCTGCTGGATCGTGACGCCGGGGGGCACCGCGGCGAGGGTGGCCGAGAGGCCGCCTAGTCCGGTGTCTCCGATCAGCCCGACGACGAGTTCCTCGAGCGGCTCGACCAGGGCATGCAGCTCGCGGTTAAGCACTGTGGAGGCGGGGACCAGGAGCGGGCCGACGAGTTCGGCATACCAGGACGAGCGGTGCTGTCGGTGCGCCGTAACGGCGTCGGGCAGCGACGCACTGCCGGGTGGGAAGACGGCGGCGTCGTCGACGAGGCCGGCGAGGAGTCGGGGCAGCTTCGTTGACACGACACAACAATCTACGGGACGCTAAAAGAGCGGACAATAGCGTCCGATTATCGGACACCCTGGATAATCTGCTCGGGGAGGGCGAGATGCCGTTCTACCGCCGCGTCGGCGAGGTGCCGCGCAAGCGCCACACCCAGTTCCGTCAACCCGACGGCCACCTCTACGCCGAGGAGTTGATGGGCCAGGAAGGCTTCTCCGCCGACTCCTCGCTGCTCTACCACCGGTACGCACCGACCGCGATCGTGGCTGCCGAGGTGTTCAGCCCACCGACGGTCACGGGCACGCCGAACCTTCCACTCAAGCCCCGCCACCTGCGCACCCACCAACTCGACGCGGCCGGTGCCGACCCGGTGCTCGGCCGGCGCTACCTGCTCGGCAACGACGACGTCCGGATCGCGTACGTGCTAGCCGACCAGCCATCCCCGCTGTTCCGCGACGCCACCGGCGACCACTGCCTCTATGTCGAGTCCGGCGCCCTGCGGGTCGAGTCCCCCTTCGGCCCACTCGACGCCGTCGCCGGCGACTACGTGATCATCCCGACCTCGACCATCCACCGGCTCGTTCCCACCGGCACCGAACCCGTCCGACTGTTGGCGATCGAGGCGGCCGGACATGTCGGCCCGCCCAAGCGTTACCTGTCGGTGCGCGGCCAATTCCTGGAACACTCGCCGTACTGCGAGCGGGACGTCCGCGGACCGGACACACCGCTGCTCGTTGACGGCGAGGACGTCGACGTCCTGGTCCGGCACCGACGCGGCTGGACCCGGCACGTCTACGCCAATCACCCGTTCGACGTGGTCGGCTGGGACGGACACCTCTACCCCTGGGCATTCTCCATCCACGACTTCGAGCCGATCACCGGCCGGATCCACCAGCCCCCGCCGGTGCACCAGACGTTCCAGGGCCCGAACTTCGTGATCTGCTCGTTCGTCCCCCGCAAGGTTGACTACCACCCCGACGCCATCCCGGTGCCGTACAACCACCACAACGTCGACTCCGACGAGGTGCTCTTCTACACCGGGGGCAACTACGAGGCGCGGCGCGGCTCCGGCATCGGGCAGGGTTCGATCTCGCTACACCCCTCAGGCTTCACCCACGGACCGCAGCCCGGTGCCGCCGAGCGGTCGATCGGCGTCGACTACTTCGACGAACTCGCCGTCATGGTCGACACCTTCCGCCCGCTGGAACTCTGCGACGCGGCCGCGGCCTGCGAAGACGACGCGTACGCCTGGACCTGGGCGCGGCGCGGGTAGCCGACGAGGCGCGCCGACACCCGCCCACCAACGCCCGACGCCCACCGAAGCGCTGATCCGCGCCTGCCAGCGCTGGTCAGCGCACCGGGCGGGCGAGCGCGGTAACGACGGCGAAGGCTGCCACCACGATCGCCAGGACCAACGGCCACACCGTGCCGACGAGGGCATAGAGCAGTAGCAGCACCGGGGCCGCGACGGTCGCGTACCCGGCCAGCGCCAGGGGCCGGTCGGAGCGCAGCAGCTCCGGCAGGATGGCGCGGGCCACCCCGGGCAGCTTCGCCGCGTGTCGCCACACCATCAACGCGCCGCCGAGGGCGGCCGCCGCCGCAACGGCCCGAGAAAGCCCCGGGCTGCCCACCGCGAAGCACGCGATCACCACCGCGGAGACCATCGACCAACCGGCGCCAAACACGACGAGCTGACGAAGGCCAGCAGAGATCGTCCGAACCGAGTTGATCCGACCGGGGCTGATCGCCGCCGCCTCGGCGAGGTGCTCCAGCGCCTCGCTCCACCGGCGCTGTTCCAGCCGGAGCACCCCGATGTCGTGCCGCGCCTCGGCGAGCTGCGGGTCGAGCCGCAGCGCTTCGGTGTACGCCCGCTCGGCCAGGTCGTACAGCTGTAGGTTCGCCGCGACCAGCCCGAGCACCAGGTGCCCCGCCGGCTCCTGTGGGGCCAGCTCCACCCCTCGCCACGCCGCGTTCAGCGCGGGCTGACCATTGCGGGAACCGGCCAGAATCGCCGCGCCGCTGCGCTGGGCGTACGCGTCGTCCGGCCCCAGGGTGAGAATTCGGTCCGCGGTCCGGGCCGCCTCCCCGTGCTCGGTCAGGTCGGCCAGGGCCATCCCGCGAGCGACCAGGGCGGGGACCGAGTCCCCAGCGACAGCCAGCGCACCGTTGGCGGCGGTGAGCGCCTCCGCGGGCCGCCCCGCCGCGAGCTGCACCCGGGAGAGCGCCATCAGCACCGCCGCGTTGTCGGCATCGAGCGCGTGGGCGAACCCCAGCTCCGTGACGGCCTCGTCGTAGCGGCCGAGCTCGGCGAGGAGCTGGGCTCGCTGGAGGTAACCGTCGACGGCGGAACGGTCAGAGGCGGGTTCGCTGGACATCGCTGCGAGCCTAGGCGGCCGGGGCCGCGTACACCAAGGCCACCGCGATGCCGGTCAGGCCCTCGTCCCGGCCGGGGAAGCCGAGCCCGTCGGTGGTGGCGGCGGAGACACTCACCGGGGCACCCACCGCCGCCGAGAGCACCTGCTGCGCCTCGGCCCGACGTGGTCCGATCTTGGGGCGGTTCCCGATCACCTGCACCGACACGTTGCCGATCGTGTAGCCGGCGGTCCGCACCCGGCGGGCGCTCTCGCTGAGCAGGGCCACGCCGGAAGCACCGGACCACTCCGGCTGCCCCACCCCGAAGTTGGCGCCGAGATCGCCGAGCTCGGCGGCGGAGAGCAACGCGTTGCAGGCGGCGTGGGCGGCGACATCCGCATCCGAGTGCCCGGCCAGACCGTCCTGCCCGGGCCAGTGCAGGCCGGCAACCCAACATGGTCGACCGGACTCGAACGCGTGCATGTCGACGCCGATGGCAACCCGCGGAACGATCACCACCCGAGGGTACGCGTCAGCGGCCCATCGCCAGCAGGTGCTCGGCCAACGCCAGGTCGAACGGGCGGGTGATCTTCAGGGCGTGCTCGGAGCCGGGTACGCAGACCACCGGCACACCGAGCTTCTCGACCAGACCGGCATCGTCGGTGAGCGGGTCGGTCGCGGCGGCGTGCGCAGTGGTCAGCACCCCCCGCCGGAACCCCTGCGGCGTCTGCACCGCCCGCAGGGCGGAACGATCGACCGTGCCGAGGACGCGTTCGCCGACACCGATCTCCTTGATGGTGTCGACCACCGGCAGTACCGGAATCACCGCGTCGTGACCGGACCGGACCGCCGCGGCGACCGATTCGACCAGCCCGGGCGGGGTGAGCGCTCGGGCCGCGTCGTGCACCAGCACGATCTCGGGGCCGGCGGGGACCGCAGCGAGCGCGGCGGCGACCGAGGCCTGCCGTTGTACGCCGCCCGCCACCACGGTGACCGGCGCCACCGGGGCCAGTAGCTCGCGTACCGCGACCAGGTCCGCCGCCGGAGCGGCCACCACCACGGTGTGCACCGACGCGGCGGCGGCGAGCCGGCGGACCGCGTGCACCAGTAGCGGCTCCCCGCCGAGCAGCCGAAGGGCCTTCGGCCGGCCGGGGCCCAGCCGCACACCGGCACCAGCCGCAGGCACGAGGACCGCGACGTCACCGCGCGGATCAAGCTGCGCGGTCACGTCGCGGTCCTCGATGATTTCCTCATGGCAGATCGGGTACGACACTCAGGTGCGGATCAGGCTTCGGTCAGCACCTTGTCGAGCAGCGTCTCCGCCTCGTCCTTGGTGCTCTTTTCGGCCAATGCGACCTCACCGACGAGAATGTCGCGGGCCTTGGCGAGCATGCGCTTCTCGCCTGCGGACAGCCCCCGCTCCCGCTCCCGACGCCACAAATCACGGACAACCTCGGCCACCTTCAGCGGATTACCGGAGGCCAGCTTCTCCAGATTCGCCTTGTAACGCCGTGACCAGTTGGTCGGCTCCTCGGTGTGCGGAGCCCGGAGAACGTCGAAGACCTTGCCGAGGCCCTCTTCGCCGACCACCTCGCGCACACCCACGATCTCGGCATTCTCCGCGGGAACCCGGACCGTTAGGTCACCCTGCGCGACCCTGAGAACGAGGTATTGCTTCTCCTCGCCCTTGATGACCCGAGTCTCGATTGCCTCGATGAGTGCGGCCCCGTGGTGGGGGTAAACAACGGTCTCGCCGACACTGAAAACCATAGGTTCGAAACCCCTTTCGCTGTGTCTAGGGTAACACGCTCAGACACCGGTGTCTCACCGCTGCCCTGACCGTTGGCGCAGCTCAGGGGCCCTGTGAGAGGGATTTCTTCAGCTTGACAGGCAGCCAGACCGAAGTAATAAACACGCTCCGTGACGGCAATATGCTGCCACGGTTGGGTGACGAAACCCGGGATCTGGGGCGATGCACTCGACTCATCGTAGCCCGTGTCCCCGGCACGCGCCCACGCCTGGCGGGAGTAGGCCCGGTACGGCAGGCTGAACGAGAGCCCGCCTCAGGCTCGCCAAGAATCCAGGGGGTTCGATGGGCAGGCCCGCCGCAGACGACGACTCCGGACTGCCGGACCTGCCGCCCGAATGGGGCCGGGTGGTCGTACCCAACAACGCCGCCGAGCTCTCGGCCGAGGCCGAACAGATCCGCCGAGAACTGAACCGGCCGACCCCGTCCGGTTCGGTCGTGCCCACGCTGCTGGCACTCCTGGTGGTAATGGTCACCGTGTTGGCCGGGCTGAGCGCGACCATCTGGGCCCAGTCACCCCCCGCCCCTTTGGCGTCAACCCCCGCCACCCCCGCACCGCCAACGGATCTGATCGGGCGGACCATGCCCGCGTTCGACCTGGTGGACAACGGTCAACCGGTGCCGCTGCGGGGTCTGCTGCCCGCCGTTATCCTCCTCGCCGACGCGTGCGCCTGCCCAGCCGAGGTGGCCAGCACCGTCGCCGTCGCGCCGCCCGGGGTCACCGTGATCGCCATCAACCCCGACCCCGCCGTACGCGACGCACCCCCCGCCCCGCCGAACACCCTTCGCGCGCTCGACGACCCGGCCGACGGGTTACGAGCCTTCCTGCGCCTACCGCCCCGGGCCGACGTGGTCAGCGCGCTGCTCGTGGACCGCTCCGGCACCGTGCGGAAGCTGGTCCCCGAGCTCCACTCCACCGCCGACTACGAACCCGAACTGGCCCGCCTCGCCAACTGACCCGAACCCGCACCAACCGACCACGACAGCGGGAGCCCGACCGCCGCCGGACCTGCAACCGGTGCCACGTCGGGCCCACTCATCCGCGACGGTCGACTCAGACGGGCCCTTCGAGTAGGGCCGCGTACAGGGTCAGGCCAGGGCCGAAGGCCAACATCACCACCCGTCGCGCCGGATCGACCGCTCGGCGCAGTCGGTCCAGTGCCAACAACACCGTCGGCGACGAACAGTTGCCGTGCTCTGCCAGCGTCTCCCGGGACGCCGCCAGGGCGGCCGCCGGCAGGGCGAGTTCCCGCTCCACCACGTTGAGAATGCGGGGGCCACCCGGGTGCACCGCCCAGCCGTCCACCTCCGATCGGTGCGTGCCGTGCCGGGCGAGCAGGCCGTCCACCAACGCCCGTACCTGCGTGGAGAGCACCTGCGGCACCTTCGGCGACAGCCCCATCCGGAATCCGGCATCGGTGACATCCCAGGTCATGTGATCGGCGGTGGAGGTGTCGGTCACCGAGGCGACCTCACGTACCGCATACCCGGGGCCGCCGGGTACGACAACGGCGGCCACCGCGGCGTCGGAGAAGAGCGCGTGCGAGACGATCTGCTGGGTGTCCACCCGGGCGGTGGAGGGCTGAATGTGCAGGCTGGTCAGCTCGGCGCAGAGCAGCAGGGCGGGTCGACCCCGGGCGGTCACGAAGTCACTCGCCACGCCCAGCCCCGGCAACGCGGCATAGCAGCCCATGTGGCCGACGAAGACCCGCTGCGTGCCCGGCGCCATGCCCAGGTCCCGGGCGAGGAGGATGTCCAGCCCCGGGGTTGCGTAGCCGGTGCACGAACACACCACGAAGAGCCCGACGTCCCCGGCGGCCAGACCGGCGGCGGTGAGCGCCCGTCCCACCGCCTCCTTGCCCAAAGGCAGGGCCTCCACCTGATAACGCCGCATCCGCCGTTCGGTTGGCCAGTCGGAGACATCCTCCAGCAGCGGATTCACCGCGGCCTGCCGGCGGTTCACCCCCGAGTTGGCGAAGATCCGTTGAGCCAGGGCTCGGGTGGTTCCGGAGAAGTGCCGCGCGAAGAAGCCGTCCCACAGCTCACCCTGGTCGGCGGACGGCGGATGCGCCGTACCGATTCCCGCGATCACCGGCACGGCCATGATGCCCACCCTTCGTCTCGATGTCCCAGCACGTTCACCAACGAGGGGCCGACCCATCGCGGTCCGGGTCACCACCGAGTACGGCGATACCGAGCCAGTCCGCGCAGACGTCGGACGTGGCGGGGTGCAGCGAACCGCAACGCGCGTCCCGGTAGAGCCGCTCCAGCGGATGCCCCCGCCGAGTGGCCGCCGTACCGGCCGCCTCGAGCACCGAGGCCGCGACGTCGGCCGCCGTGGTGCCCGCCAGCAGCTTCGCCCGCCAGACCCAACGGTTGGTCTCGGCGTCACCTGGCGCCTCGTCCACCCGCCGCGCCGCCTCCGCCACCACCAGGTCCGCCGCGGCCACCGCCGCGTCGGCGCGACCGAGCCGGGCCCGAACCGCCGGCAGACCACCGAGGTCACGGGCGTTCAGGTGCTCCGCCGCGGCGTCGATCGCCGCCCGCGCGACCCCAACGTAGACCGCGGCGTAACTCGCGACCAGCCAGTGCGGCATCAACTGCGCGACGACCAGAGCCAGCCCCTCGACGCCGCCGAGCAGCCGGTCAGCCGGTGCCGTGACATCCAGGTGCAGGTCGTGCGAGGAGGTGGACCGCATGCCCAGCGAGTCCCAGGTCTCCTCGACGGCCAGCCCGTCCCCCGCCGGCACGAGAAACTGGGAGACCACCGAAGGATCACCCGCGCTACGGGCGGCCACCAGATAGCCGTCGGCGTGACCGGCGCCGGAGCAGAAGGTCTTGCTCCCCTTGATCCGCCAGCCGCCGTCAACCGGCTCGTACACCGTGCTCAGCCGCGAGAGCCGGGCTCCCGCCCCGCGTTCGCTCATCGCCACCGCATACCAGGAACCATCCGCCGCCGCACGCAGCAGTCGATCCCGCGCCGCCAGCGCCTCGTTCGGCATCCCGAGCGCCTCGGCCAGTTCCTCGGTCACCGCGCCCAGCGCCCCGGTGACCGAGGCGTGCATGTTGAACACCAGCGCGGTCGCGCCGTTTCCCCGGGCCAGCTCGGTCGCGACGGCCGCGTACTCCCCGAAGGTGGCCCCCAGGCCGCCAAGCTCCCGCGGCACCATCAGGCCGAACAGGCCCGCCTCCCGGAGGTCTCGGAAGTCGTCGGCGGGGAAGGTGCCCTCCCGGTCGTGGTCGGCCGCCCGAGCGGCGAATCGCGGCGCCAACCGGCGGGCCACCTGCACAGCCTGCATCATGGAACCGTCCCCTCCTCGGGTACATCCGTCCGCGTCTGATCGCGCTCGCGCCGGCCCCAGCCCTGGTAGAGCACCGCCGTTGACCAGGTCGGCACGATGCGTGGAGGCGCCCCGACCGCACCCCTTGCCCGCCGGGCCAGCCAGCCGAGCACCCGGGTCAGCTGCGGCCGAATGCCACGCAGCCGCAGGTCAACGCCGTGCCGGGCGCACTCGGCGGTCAGCGCGCGGGCATCCACGAACAACCGTGGGTCGTGGATGCCCCGTGGGACCGTGGGAAGCCGCTCGCCGATGTGGACGGCCAGCAGGCGGCTCAACGCGGTGTCGTTGAGCGTGTCGAGGACGAGCAGCCCTCCCGGACGGAGCAGGCGGCAGGCCTCAGCCACCACCCGTCGCCAGTCGGGAACATGCTCCAGCAGCTCGCCCGCGGCCACCACGTCGGCGCAGCCGGAGGCGAGCGGCACGGCGGTCGCATCGGCGTTGACCACCGTCACCCCATGCTCGGCGGCTTGGCGCAGCGCCGAACGGGTGAGGTCAACCCCAACATGTCGATAGCCCTTGCCGGCGAGGTGCGGGGCGAGGAGCCCGGCACCGCAGCCGAGGTCGACCAGGAGGGCGTCGGGACGCGACGCCGCGGGCACCATCGCCGCCCGGGACTCGGCCAACCAGTGCAGCATGGCGAACACGCCGTCCGGCCGCCACCACTCCCCGGCCAGGTCGTCGTACTGGCGCGGATCATTGCGCGGTAGGGTGCGGCCCGCGTCTGGCATGGACCGAGCGTGGCACGACTGCCCGGTAACGACCAGACTTCCCTCATGACCTCCTCAGTGCTACGGCGTGTCGCGCGGGTGCTGACCCGGCCGGACCGAGCCGGACCCGCGGCCGGCGGCACTGGGCCGGTAGCCGCGCGCACCAGGCCGGTGGTGGCCCTGCTCCGGGCGAGTCACCCAGAACCAGCGGCCGCGGTCACCACCGTGGCCGGCCTGCTCGCCTGGGGGGTCGGGCACCGGCCGGCGGGGGTGGTCGCCGTGGTGCTCACCGTGGCCGCCAGCCAGCTGGCCGTCGGGTGGACCAACGACGCGCTCGACGCGAAGCGGGACGCCGTGGTCGGGCGGCCCGACAAGCCGGTCGCCACCGGTCTGGTCGGCCGACGCACGACCGCTCTGGCCGCCGCGGCGGCCGCCCTCGCCACCCCGGCAGTCGCGCTGACGACGAACCCGGCCGCCGCGGCCGTAGCCACCGCTGGCCTGCTCTCCGCGTTGCTCTATGACTGGCCGCTGAAGTCCTCGCCCCTGTCGGTCCTGCCCTACTCGGTCTCCTTCGGGTCGCTGCCGGCCTTCATCGTGCTGGCCCTGCCGGGTGTTGAAGTCCCACCGGTCTGGCTGGTCACCGCCGCGGCCCTCCTCGGCGCGGGCGCGCACTTCGCGAACGTGTTACCCGATCTCGACGACGATGCCCGCACCGGGGTCCGCGGGCTGCCCCACCGGCTCGGCGCGGGCGGCAGCCGGACCGCCGCGATCGGGCTCCTTCTCGCCGCGACCGCCACGCTGGTCCTCGGGCCGCCCGGACCGCCGTCACCGGTCGGGCTCGCCACGGTGACCGTCGCCGTCCTGACACCACCTCTGCTCTGGTGCGGCGAGCGTGTCACCAACCGCGCCCGGACCCGTTCGGTGGCCGCCTTCCGAGCGGTTTTGATAATCGCTCTCATCGACGTGATTCTGCTCGTGACCAGCGGGCCGCTGGCCTGAACGCCCCCGCGGAGGTGGCATCCCCGGGTCGGCGTGCGGAACTGGATCAGGCCCAACTACCCTGGAGCGCGGTCTGCACGGGCATGGCCACCGTGTCCGGCGTACGACCGGGCCCGATCATGACGAGGAGGACCGACGTGACGCGCTCGATCAGGGGTTCCCACCGGTCGGCCCTGCTACTGGCCGGGCTGGCAACGAGTGGGCTACTGCTCGCCGGATGCAGCGCCGGCCAGGTTGCCGAGACCGCCGGCACCGTACCGTCGGTCCAGGGCGTCAACGTCGCGAGCGACAACGGCGACTTCGCCATTCGTAGCCTGCTGATCGCCTACCCGGGCGTGGACGGCTACCAGGCCGGCGACGACGCGAACCTGGACGTGGTCCTCTACAACGACTCGCCGGACCCGGTCACGGTGACCGTCACCACCGAAGACGCCCGGGACGTCGTCCTCATCGATCCCCACGCCCCGCTCGGGGAGGGTTCGGCGGTGACGCCCACCCAGACCGAGTCCCCGGGGGCGGACGCCGGCCTCCCGCCCACCTCGCCCCCGGCGGGCCAGCCGGCCCAGATCACGGTGCCACCGCTGAGCCTCGTGCAGCTCAACTCGGAGGCGTCGACGGTGCTGCGGCTGATCGGCCTGGGCAAGCCGCTGCACGTCGGCGAGGCCATCTTCGTGACCTTCGACTTCGGTGGTACCACGATTCGGGCCGCGGCCCCGGTCTCCGTGCCGCTCAGCCCGGCCACTCCCCCGGAGCCGATCATCGAGCGCCACACCGGCTTCGAGGAGCTGGAGGACGGGCACGGCGGTGAGGGTGGCTCCGGGCACTGATCGCCGGCGCGACGGCTAACGTCCTGGTGTGACCACCTCCCGATCCTCCCGTGCCGGCGCGACCGGCGGCCGCGCCCGCGCTGCCCGCGAGCCCCGCCCCGCCTACGAGTGCGACGCCTGTGGACACCAGCCACCGAAGTGGGTTGGCCGCTGCCCGGAGTGCGGCGAGTGGGGTTCGGTCGTCGAGTGCACGCTGACCGGCCCGACCGTCTCCGGCCGGGTGGTCAGTTCCCGGATGCCGGCTGAGCCCGCGCGGCCGATCGCCACCATCAGCGCCGCGCCCGCGCGGGCCCGCCCGACCGGCGTCAGCGAACTCGACCGGGTGCTCGGCGGTGGTCTGGTTCCGGGCGCGGTGGTGTTGCTCGCCGGCGAGCCGGGGGTCGGCAAGTCGACCCTGCTACTCGACGTGGCGCAGCAGTGGGCCGCCGGCGGCGCCAACCCCTCGCTCGTGGTCAGTGGCGAGGAGTCGGTCAGCCAGGTCCGGTTGCGCGCCGAGCGGATGGGCGCCTTACACGAGCAGCTCTACCTGGCCGCCGAGAGCGACCTCGCCGCGGTGCTCGGGCACCTGGACGCAGTCAAGCCGGGGCTGCTGGTGCTGGATTCGGTGCAGACGATCTCGACCACCGGCACCGAAGGGGTGCCCGGTGGGGTTACCCAGGTTCGCGCGGTCACCGCGGCCCTGGTGGCGGTCGCCAAGGAGCGGGGCATCGCGACTCTGTTGGTGGGGCACGTCACCAAGGACGGCCAGGTGGCCGGCCCACGGGTGTTGGAGCACCTGGTTGACGTGGTGCTGCACTTCGAAGGGGACAAGCACTCGTCCCTCCGGTTGGTGCGGGGGGTGAAGAACCGGTTCGGCGCGGCCGACGAGGTCGGCTGCTTCGAGATGCACGAGGGCGGCATCAGTAGCCTGGCCGACCCGTCCGGGCTCTTTCTCACCCGCTACTCGGAGCCGGTGCCCGGCACCTGCGTCACGGTGGCGATGGAGGGGCGACGTGCCCTGGTCACCGAGGTGCAGGCGCTGATCGGAGCGACGGTGGCCGGGTCGCCACGGCGGACCGTCTCCGGGCTCGACTCCGCCCGACTCGCCATGGTTCTGGCAGTGCTCCAACGACGCACCGAGCGGTTGACCCTGCACGATCGGGAGGTCTTCGCGGCCACCGTTGGCGGCATCCGAGTCGTCGAGCCCGCCGCCGACCTGGCGGTCGCCCTGGCAGTCGCTTCCGGCGGGCTCAACCTCGCAATCACCCCGCACCTGGTGGCGATCGGGGAGGTTGGGCTCACCGGCGAGGTGCGCCGGGTCGGGGCGGTGCCACGCCGGTTGGCCGAGGCGACCCGACTCGGCTTCCGGCTCGCGCTCGTGCCACCGGGCTGCGGTCCGGAGAGCACCGGCGTCCGCGCTGACCAGCTACGCGTGATCGAGGTCAGTGATGTCCGGGCCGCGCTCCAGGCCGTCGCACAGGCTTCTGCGGAATAACCTTCATATCTATCTATACCGGTAATTCCCAATAAACCATCCAAAAATGATGGAATCGGTTGATCCAGGCAGCACGACACATCACAGTAACCGCGGCAGCACCCACCGCAGAGTAGTCCGTAGACTGTCCTCGTGCCGATCGACCGCGACACCACCAAGCCTGCCGGCGCGACACCTCACGCCCGCACCGGTGCCGTGGGTTCGCCCGCCCGTCCGATCAGCGTGCACGTGACCGGAGGCGCGGCCAGCGACCCGCTGCGCGCCAACCTGGCCCTGATGGCACCCGGCACCGCCCTGCGCGACGGGCTGGAGCGGATCCTTCGGGGACGCACCGGCGCCCTGATCGTCCTCGGCTATGACAAGGTCGTCGAGAGCCTCTGCACCGGCGGCTTCCCGCTCGACGTGGAGTTCTCCGCCACCCGCGTACGCGAGCTGTGCAAAATGGATGGCGCTGTCGTGCTCTCCAGCGACGGAAGCCGGATCGTCCGGGCGGCAGTGCATCTGATGCCCGATCCCGCGATCCCCACCGAGGAGTCCGGCACCCGGCACCGCACCGCCGAGCGGGTTGCCCGTCAGACCGGCTACCCGGTCATCTCGGTGAGCCAGTCCATGCGAATCATCAGCCTCTACGTCAACGGCCAGCGGCACGTGCTGGACGACTCGGCCGCCATTCTCTCCCGCGCCAACCAGGCACTCGCCACGCTCGAACGGTACAAGCTACGCCTGGACGAGGTCTCCGGCACCCTCTCGGCCCTGGAGATAGAGGACCTGGTCACCGTTCGGGATGCGGTCGCCGTCGTACAACGGCTCGAGATGGTCCGTCGGATCGCCGACGAGATCGCCGGCTACGTGGTGGAGCTGGGCACCGACGGCCGGCTCCTCGCTCTGCAACTCGACGAGCTGATGGCCGGTGTGGACGCTGACCGCACCCTTGTCATCCGGGACTACCTGCCCACCGGCCGCAAGTCACGCACCCTCGACGAGGCCCTGGTCGAGTTGGACCTGCTGACCGCAACCGAGCTGATCGACCTGGTCGCGGTCAGCAGAGCCATCGGCTACCCGGCGGCTTCCGACGCGCTTGACGCCGCGCTCAGCCCCCGCGGTTTCCGGCTACTGGCCAAGGTGCCGCGCCTACCGGTGGCGATCGTTGACCGCCTGGTGGGGCACTTCGGCAGCCTTCAGCGGCTGCTCGGCGCGACCGTGGAGGACCTACAGGCCGTAGAGGGCGTCGGCGACGCCCGCGCCAGGGGCGTCCGAGAAGGACTCTCCCGGCTCGCCGAGGCATCGATCCTGGAACGCTACGTCTGACAGCCGGCGGCACGGCCCGCCGATGAGCCGATGCGTGGTCCGACAATACGGCCCGCGGGCCAACCGAGGGCGCGATTCAGTCGACCGCCACCCGGCTCCGTCAACCGGTAATTTTGATCTCTACGGGCGCGCTGTACTTCGTGCCGACCCGGGCGAGCAGTTGGTAGGTGCCGGGCGGGGCCTCGGGGCCGACGGCGACCCCACCTGAGCAGCGTGTGTCGTCGTTTCCGTTCCAGCGGATCTGATAGGACCGCACAAAGTTCGGCGTGAACGACTGGACATCCGAGCCCTCGCCGGTGCCGCAGCTGTCGGAGGACCAGATCGTCGCCGCCCCCGACTTGAGGAACAGCTCCTGTAGGTCCGCGCCGACATCCCGGCTACAGGTCCGGTCCGAGCTATTCTTGATCTTCAATTGCAGATCAACGGCACCACCCTGACCCACCGACGCGGGCAGGGCGACAGCGGTCACGCTGATCTCGTCATCGGTGCAGGTACCGTCGTCCGTGGCCGGGGGAGCCGAGGGCGGGGGGTCGCTCACCTCATCCATCTCGGACGGCTCGGAGTTGGGCGGATCCGCCCCGCCGGCATCGCCCGAGTCGCCCGGGGGTAACGGATCCGGCTGCTCAGCGTCGGCCGGTGTTTCGGGGTCGGGCGTTGAGTCGGAGGAGGTTGCCTGCTCTTGCCCGCTGGCATTCTTGGCGGGCTCCTCCGAGTTGCCCCACGAGTAGAGAACCACAACCAGTAGGAGAAACGCCGCTCCGAGCACGACGGCGCGACGCCGCCAGTAAACGGCGGGAGGCAAGGGGCCGACCGTCAGACGCATGATGTCCTACCGTAGCGGCAGCAAGTGCGGCAATCGGCGGCGACGCGCCGACACCATCCTCAGCTCGTGGAAGCTGTTCTCCACTGACGACGGTTCAGACAGCCGAAGGTGCAGACCTGAAAGCGGAAGGTGACCTGGACCGGTACGGGTCGGGGTCGGGCCGGTCAGAGATACACCTTGCGCTGGTACACGGCGTGGGCGCCGGCGACCCGGTCCAGGAACAGCAGACCCGCACAATGATCGATCTCGTGTTGCAGGGCCCGCGCCTCGAACGCGTCGGTGACCAACCGAACCGTCTTACCGGTTCCGGGCAGGTCCCCCTCGACCACCAGACGACCGGCGCGTTTGACGTCACCGGTCAGATCCGGCACGGACATGCACCCCTCGCGGCCAGCCTTCCATCGACTGGCCTCCACCACGACCGCATTACACAGCACAAACGCGCCGTGCCCGGTGCTGGCCTTCGGATGTCCGGTGACATCCACCGCGAAGACCCGGGCACCGACCCCGATCTGCGGAGCGGCCAGACCGACACAGCCCGGGGAGACGCGCATCGTGGCGACCAGATCGGCCGCGAGGCGTACCGTCTGCTCGGCCGTCGGATCCACGTCGCGGCCGGCCCGGCTGAGCACCGCGGCCGGGGCGGACACCACCGGTCGCACCTGACCCGGCGGGCCCAGCACGTCCAGCGTCCAGTCGCCGAGGCCGGCGTATTCCTCACGGCTCACAACAGGTCCGGGTCTGCCGGCCGGAGGGTTACCTCCACCCCGAGTTCGGCGGCGGTTGACGCCAACCGGGCCGTCACCTGCTCGGCCGCGTCCGGCGGCAGCTCGACCTCCGCGACGACGACATAGAGCGCGCCGGCGAGCCGGGTACTCAGGTCCGTGACGTTGCCGCCCACCTCCGCGAGCACCCGGGTCATGGCGGCGACGATCCCCAACCGATCAGCGCCGTGCACCGCCAGCACGTACGGCGCACCGTTCGACGCCTGCTCCGCGTCCGGCACCACCGCGCGAACGGTCGCCAGTAGCTGGCCGTCGGCGGTGAGCGGCGCCAACGCGGCCTCGGCCTCGGCGACGGCCGGGCCCACGCAGATCAGCGTCATCGCGAAATGCCCCCGTAGCCGGGTCATGGTGCTGTCGGTGAGGTTCGCACCCAGGCGGGCGAGCACCTCGGCGACATCGGCCACGATGCCGGGCCGGTCTCGACCGATGACGGTGATGGCAAGCTCAGTCATCCCCGGATTCTCCCCGCCCAGTCCCACAACGCCACCCAAAGACTGCCCGGTCGACCGCTCGTCGGGACTGGTCAGCGGGGCCGGTCGCCGTGTGGGCGCGGTCCCGAGACGTGACATGATCGCCGACGATGACTGAACCGACCTTCACCACCCTGGTCAGCCGATGGTACACGCAGCACGCCCGGGACCTGCCGTGGCGGCGCCCCGAGGTTGGCGCCTGGGCAATCCTCGTCAGTGAGGTGATGCTCCAGCAGACCCCGGTCGCCCGGGTGGTGCCATCCTGGACGGACTGGATGGCCCGCTGGCCGACCCCGGCCGACCTCGCGGCGGAGCCGCCAGCGGAGGCGATCCGGATGTGGGGGCGGCTCGGCTACCCGCGGCGGGCGGTCCGGCTGCGCGAGGCCGCGGTTGCGATCGTGGAGCGGCACGGCGGGCAGGTGCCGAACAGGCTGGAACAGCTGCTGGCCCTGCCGGGAGTCGGCACCTACACGGCGCGGGCGGTGGCCGCGTTCGCGTACGGGCAACGGCACCCCGTGGTGGACACCAACGTACGACGGGTGATCTGTCGGGCGGTCGCGGGTAAGCCGGACGCCGGCCCGACCACCCGCCCAGCCGACCTGGTCGCCGCCGAGGAGCTACTTCCGGCGGAACCGGCCGCCGCCGCGCTCGCCAGTGCGGCGTTCATGGAGCTGGGAGCGGTGGTCTGCACGGCTCGGTCGCCCCGTTGTGGGAGTTGTCCGGTCGCCTCGATCTGCGCCTGGCGGGCCTCCGGGGAGCCAGCGCCGACCGGCCCCACCCGACGTCCGCAACGGTACGCCGGCACCGACCGTCAGGTCCGTGGGCTGCTTCTCGAGGTGCTCCGGGAGGCAACCGCCCCGGTGCCCCAGCAACGCCTGGACCAGGTGTGGGCCGACGATACACAGCGGTTCCGGGCGTTGGCCGGCCTGGTCAACGACGGCCTCGTGGAACAGGTCAACGAGGCGTCCTTCCGGCTGGCCGGAGACGGACCACCGATCCTCGTCCGCTGAGAACGAGCAACGGCCCGATGGCGATCGCCATCGGGCCGTTGTCGCTCGGATTGGATCTGCCCGGCCTACGCCGTGTCGTCCGCCCCCGTGGCAGCGCCGCCGAGGTCGGCTGGGACCGCGTCCGGCAGGTCTGCCGGTTTGTCGGTGCCGCGGAAGGTGAGGGTGGACGAATCGATATTGGTCGGATCACCGTCGCAGTCGACGATGACGATCTGGCCGGGGTTGAGCTCGTTGAACAGGATCCGCTCGGAGAGGTTGTCCTCGATGTCCCGCTGGATCGTGCGGCGTAGCGGCCGGGCACCGAGGACGGGGTCGAAGCCCTTCGTCGCGAGGTACTGCTTGGCGTTGTCGGTGAGCTCCAGGCCCATGTCCTTGTTGCGCAGCTGGGTCTCGATCCGACCGATCATGATATCGACGATCGAGAGGATCTCCCGGTGGCGCAGCTGGTGGAAGACGATGGTGTCGTCGATCCGGTTGAGGAACTCCGGCCGGAAGTGCTGCTTGAGCTCGTCGTTGACCTTCTGCTTCATCCGGTCGTAGTTCGAGTCGGAGTCATCAGAGGCCTGGAAGCCCAGCGAGACCGCCTTGGCGACGTCGCGGGTACCGAGGTTGGTTGTCAGGATGATGACCGTGTTCTTGAAGTCCACGATCCGGCCCTGACCGTCGGTGAGCCGCCCGTCCTCGAGGATCTGCAGCAGCGTGTTGAACACGTCCGGGTGGGCCTTCTCGATTTCGTCGAAGAGGACCACGCTGAACGGCCGCCGGCGGACCTTCTCGGTCAGCTGCCCGCCCTCGTCGTAGCCGACGTAGCCGGGAGGCGCACCGACGAGCCGGGACACCGTGTACCGGTCGTGGAACTCGGACATGTCCAGCTGGATCAACGCGTCTTCGCTGCCGAAGAGGAACTCCGCGAGGGCCTTGGACAACTCGGTCTTACCGACCCCGGACGGACCCGCGAAGATGAACGACCCAGACGGCCGCTTCGGGTCCTTCAGGCCGGCCCGCGTGCGGCGGATCGCCTTCGACACCGCCTTGACCGCGTCTTCCTGGCCAATGACCCGCTTGTGCAGCTCGTCTTCCATCCGCAGCAGCCGGGAGGTCTCCTCCTCGGTCAGCTTGTAGACCGGGATGCCCGTCCAGTTACCGAGCACCTCGGCGATCTGCTCGTCGTCGACCTCGGTGACGACATCCAGATCACCGGCCTTCCACTCCTTCTCCCGCTGCGCCTTCTGGCCCAGCAGCTGCTTCTCGGTGTCCCGCAGCTGCGCGGCTCGTTCGAAGTCCTGCGCGTCGATCGCGGACTCCTTGTCCCGACGCACCTGCGCGATCCGCTCATCGAAGTCCCGCAGGTCTGGCGGCGCGGTCATCCGCCGGATCCGCATCCGCGCGCCCGCCTCATCGATCAAGTCGATGGCCTTGTCCGGCAGGAATCGATCCGAGATGTAGCGGTCAGCGAGGGTTGCCGCCGCCACCAGGGCCGCATCCGTGATCGACACACGGTGGTGCGCCTCGTAGCGGTCCCGCAGACCCTTCAGGATCTCAATGGTGTGCGGCAACGACGGCTCACCCACCTGGATGGGCTGGAACCGGCGTTCCAACGCGGCGTCCTTCTCCAGGTGCTTGCGGTACTCATCCAGCGTCGTCGCGCCGATGGTCTGCAACTCACCCCGCGCCAGCATCGGCTTCAGAATGCTCGCCGCGTCGATCGCACCCTCGGCGGCACCCGCGCCCACCAACGTGTGGATCTCATCAATGAACAGGATGATGTCACCACGGGTACGGATCTCCTTGAGGACCTTCTTCAACCGCTCCTCGAAGTCACCCCGATACCGTGAACCCGCTACCAAAGCACCCAGGTCAAGGGTGTACAGCTGCTTGTCCTTCAGCGTCTCGGGCACCTCGCCCTTGACGATCCGCTGCGACAGGCCCTCCACCACGGCGGTCTTGCCCACACCCGGCTCACCGATCAGCACCGGGTTGTTCTTCGTCCGCCGGGACAGCACCTGCATGACCCGCTCGATCTCTTTTTCCCGACCGATAACCGGATCAAGCTTGCCCTCACGAGCCGCCTGCGTGAGATTGCGACCGAACTGGTCCAACACCAAGCTCGTCGACGGAGCGGCCTCGCCTGGCGCTGTCCCCGCCGCCGCCGGCTCTTTGCCCTGATAGCCCGACAGCAGCTGGATCACCTGCTGACGGACCCGATTGAGGTCCGCCCCCAACTTCACCAGCACCTGAGCCGCCACGCCCTCACCCTCACGGATCAGGCCCAGCAGAATGTGCTCGGTACCGATGTAGTTGTGCCCAAGCTGCAGCGCCTCCCGCAGTGACAGCTCCAGCACCTTCTTGGCCCGCGGGGTGAACGGAATGTGACCACTCGGCGCCTGCTGGCCCTGCCCGATGATCTCCTCAACCTGCTGTCGCACGCCCTCCAGAGAGATCCCCAGACTCTCCAGCGCCTTGGCGGCCACGCCCTCACCCTCGTGGATCAGGCCCAGCAGAATGTGCTCAGTACCAATGTAATTGTGGTTGAGCATCCGGGCCTCTTCCTGGGCCAGGACGACAACCCGACGCGCTCGGTCGGTGAACCGCTCGAACATGCCCTCGTGCTCCTCACATACCGTGCGCCTCGATGGTCTAGATCGTGGCGGGGCCGCTGCGTGGACGCCCGGGATGGGCGTCCGTGCCTTTCAACTCTATCGCCGCGGGCCGACTCCGCTGGGGTCCTGCCTCCCCGGTGGTGCCGGATACGCGCTGTTTTGCCCAACAGTCCGCGCTCAGCAGGTGTTCCGGTAGCAGCGCTGCTACGCGCAGAGCGAAATTCGACCGCCTCCGGATCAACCCACGACGTCCCCGGGGAGCCGCCACCAGCCCCAGAAGCGACTCACCCCGGCCCCAGCCACGGCGACACCGCAGGTCCCACCGGCGGTAGCGCCGCACACCCCGGCGGCCTCCGGCCCGAGACACAGCAACGCCGGCCCGGAGGCTGTACTCCGGGCCGGCGTCCACCACACACCGGTCAGTGGCCGGCGCGAGCGTGGTACTCGTCCACGATCTCCTGCGGGATGCGACCCCGGTCGGAAATCTCCTTGCCGGCCTTCTTGGCCCAGGCCCGAATCGCCTTGTTCTGCTCACGGTCGGCGGTGGCACCGCCCCGGCCGCGGGCAGCCCGGCCCCCCACGACCACGCCACCCCGGCCCACCTTCGTGCCGTTGGCGACGTATGCGGCGAATACCTCCCGCAATTTCTCGGCGTTGACGCTCGACAGGTCGATCTCGTACTGAACGCCATCGAGGGCGAACTTGACGGTCTCGTCAGCGTCCCCGCCATCCAGGTCATCGACCAGCTTATGAATGATCTGCTTGGCCACGTCCCACATTCCTTCCAGCAGGGTGCAGCGGTTCTGCGAATCCCGCAAGAGCACAATAACCCGGACGATGCTCCGCGCGTCAATAGGATCCGGTTACGAGTCGGAGGCCCCGACCGTCACTCGGGTCGGACCAGCGGGAAGAGGATGGTTTCCCGAATTCCCAGGCCGGTCAGCGCCATGAGCAGCCGGTCGATTCCCATTCCCATACCACCAGACGGTGGCATTCCGTACTCCAGGGCCCGGAGAAAGTCCTCGTCGAGCCGCATCGCCTCGTCGTCGCCCCGCGCCGCGAGCCGCGCCTGGGCCACCAGACGCTCCCGCTGAACCACCGGATCCACCAACTCGGAGTAGCCCGTACCCAGTTCGAAGCCGAGTACGTAGAGGTCCCACTTCTCGGTCAGGCCCGGCTCGGTGCGGTGCGCCCGGACCAACGGGCTGGTCTCCTCGGGATAGTCCCGCACGAAGGTGGGCGCCAGCAGACCCGGGACGACCAACTCCTCGAACAGTTCCTCGGCCAGCTTGCCCGGACCCCACTTCGGGTCGACCGCCAAGTCCACCTTGTCCGCGTACTCGACCAGACGGGTCCGCTCCGTGCGTACCGTGACCTCCTCTCCGAGCGCTTCGGAAAGGGCACCGAACAGCGTCACCGAACGCCACTCACCGCCGAGGTCGAACTCACGACCGTCCGCGTGGGTCACCACCGTCGAGCCGCCGACCGCGAGCGCCGCCTGCTGGATGAGATGACGGGTCAACTCGCCGATCGTGTCGTAGTCGCCATACGCCTGGTAAGCCTCGAGCATCGCGAACTCCGGCGAGTGCGATGAGTCAACGCCCTCATTGCGGAAGTTACGGTTGATCTCGAAGACGTGGTCTACGCCACCAACGAGCGCGCGCTTGAGAAATAGTTCCGGAGCGATTCGTAGATACAGATCGGTGCTGAGCGCATTGCTGTGAGTCACGAATGGGCGAGCGGTCGCACCGCCGTGCAGCAGCTGCAGCATCGGGGTCTCCACCTCGAGGAAGCCCCGCTCGTGCAGGGACTCCCGCAGGCTACGAACCGCGGTCGCCCGGGTACGAACCATCTGCCGGGCCTGCGGGCGAACGATGAGGTCGACGTAGCGCTGCCGGACCCGGGCCTCCTCACTGAGCGGCTTGTGCGCCACCGGCAGCGGACGAAGGGCCTTCGCGGTGACCGCCCACCCCTGCGCCAGCACCGACAGCTCCCCACGCCGGCTGGTGATCACCTCACCGGTTACCCCGACGAGGTCACCGAGGTCCACCAGCCGCTTCCAGTCCTCAAGCCGCTGCGCGCCGACCCGGTCCAGGGAGAGCATCGCCTGCAGCTCGGTGCCGTCGCCGTCCCGCAGCGTGGCGAAGCAGAGCTTGCCGGTGTTCCGCATAAAGATCACCCGCCCGGTGACCGACACCTGGTCACCGGTGGCCGTGTCAGTGGGCAGGTCGGCGTACCCCTGGCGGATCTCGGCGATCGTGCGGGTCCGCGGATACCCAAGCGGATAGGGTTCGATCCCCTCGGCGAGCATCCGGTCCCGCTTCTCCCGGCGGACCTTCATCTGCTCCGGAAGGTCGTCGGCGGGGTCAACTGGTACGGCGTTCTGCTCGGTCACGGCACGCTTCCTCAGGCAGAGAATTCAGGCGGGGTCAGCCCCCGAGCGTACTCAAGGGCTCTTGCGAGGGACATCGGATAGCCGGCCGCCATGACCGAGCCCACGCCAACACCGTCGTTGGGGGGCGGCCACGACCGGTACGGACCGCGGTATCCGGACGTCACTCAGCGCTGACCACCGGCTGCACCGCACTCGGGAGAACCTGGCTCAGACGTTGCGGTCGTAGACCATCCGGAGCCCGATCAGGGTGATCATCGGCTCGTGGTGGGTGATCGTCCGGCACTCCTTCATCACCAACGGCGCCAGCCCCCCGGTGGCGATCACGGCCTTGACCGCACCCAGCTCCTCCACCATCCGTTCCACGATCCGATCCACCTGCCCGGCGAAGCCGAAGTAGAGACCGGCCTGCAGACACTCGACCGTGTTCTTGCCGATCACCGAACGCGGCCGGGCAGCCTCGACCTTCCGCAGCTGGGCGGCGCGGGCCGCGAGCGCGTCGAAGGATATCTCGATGCCCGGGGCGAACGCCCCGCCGAGGAACTCGCCCCGCCCACTGATCACGTCGAAATTGGTGGTGGTGCCGAAGTCGACGACGATCGAGGGCCCGCCGTAGAGGTTGTACGTCGCGAGCGTGTTGACCACCCGGTCGGCACCGACCTCCTTGGGATTGTCGATGGCGAGCTGCACCCCGGTCCGCACGCCGGGCTCGACGATCATGTGCGGCACGTGAGCGTAGTAGCGGTCCAGCATCGTGCGCACCGACCGGAGGGCGGCGGGCACCGTCGAGCAGGCCGCCACGCCGCTGATCTCCACATCGGCGCCGGAGAGCAGACCCCGGAACATCAACCCCAACTCGTCCGCGGTCGACCGCGGATCGGTGTTGATCCGCCACGAGTGCACCAGCTTGTCGCCATCGAAGGTCGCCAGCACGGTGTTGGTGTTTCCGATGTCGATGCAAAGCAGCACACCCACAGCCTAGACACCGCCAGCGCGGGCCGCCTCACCCTGTCCGCAGGTCCAGCGCAATGTCCAGAATCGACGACGAATGGGTCAGCGCGCCAACCGACAGGAAGTCCACCCCGGTAGCCGCCACGTCGGCCGCCACCGCCAGCGTCAGCCCCCCGGTCGCCTCCAGCTCGGCCCGCTCCCCGACCGCGCTCACCACCTCGCGCAACACGTCCACCCCCATGTTGTCGACCAGCAGGAAGTCGGCGCCCGCCTCGACCGCCTCCACCGCCTCGGCGAGGGTGTCCACCTCCACCTGTACTCCCACGCCCGGGAACGCCGCCCGGACCCGCCGGAACGCCGCGGCCACCCCACCGGCCGCCAGCTTGTGGTTGTCCTTGACCATGGCCACGTCGTACAGGCCCATCCGCTTGTTGGTACCGCCTCCGGCACGGACCGCGTACTTCTCCAGAGCCCGCAGGCCCGGGGTGGTCTTCCGGGTGTCCAGAACCATCGCCTTCGTGCCGGCCAACGTGTCGGCCCAGGCCCGGGTGTGGGTGGCGACGCCGGACATTCGGGACAGCAGGTTCAACGCGGTGCGTTCGGCGGTCAGCAGCAGCCGGGTCGGGCCGGTCACCGTGGCCAGCACGTCTCCACGCGCCACCCGCTGCCCGTCGCGGGCGACGAGCGACACCACGACCGTACGACCAGCTCCGGTCACCTCGCCCACCAGCTCGAACACGGCAGCGGCCACCGGCAACCCGGCGACCACCCCGTCGGCGCGCGCGACCACGTCCGCCGTGTCGACCTGGTGGTCGGGGATCGTGGCGACACTGGTCACGTCGACGAACTCCGGCCCCAGGTCCTCCATCAGCGCGTCGGTGACCACCCGTCGTACGCGCTCCGGGTCCAGCCCCGCCGCCCGCAACAAGCCCTCGGTCTCCCCAGTCACGTTCCCTCCCCACGCCCAACAGCCCCGAACCCCTGCCACCTTCGCGTCAGCCGACCCTGCGGGTCAACGGCGCCAACCAGATGGCCACGCCACCGCTCGTCGGCCACCGGAAAGTCCTCCCGCCAGTGGCAACCCCGGGTCTCCTGCCGCGCGGCGGCGGCAGCCACCAGCACCGTCGCCACGGTCAGCAGATTCGTCGCCTCCCAGTCCGAGGTCTGCGGAACTCCCTCGGCCTCGCCGAGCCCGACCAGGGCAGCCGCCGTGTCGGCCAGGGTCCCCGCCGACCGCAGCACGCCCGCGCCCCGCGTCATCGCCCGTTGCAGGGCGGGAACGCCGGCGACGGGGAGCACCCGACCCGTACCGCCCACCCAGGCACCGGTCGACGCCGGGCGCAACTGTTCCGGCAGGCCGGTCGCCAGGTCCTCGGCGATCCGGCGGGAGAAGACCAACCCCTCCAGCAACGAGTTGCTGGCCAGCCGGTTCGCGCCGTGCACACCGGTGCAGGCGACCTCACCACAGGCGTACAGGCCGGGGATGGACGTACGGCCGTGCAGGTCGGTACGGACGCCGCCGGAGGCGTAGTGCGCCGCCGGGGCCACCGGAATCAGGTCGGTCGCCGGATCGACCCCGATGGACAGGCAGGAGGCCACGATGGTGGGAAAACGGCGGGCAAGGAACTCACCGCCGAGGTGACGGGCGTCGAGAAAGACGTGGTCCGAGCCAGACGTCAGCAGTACCCGGTGGATGGCTTTTGCGACCACGTCCCGGGGGGCCAGCTCCGCCAACTCGTGCTGTCCGACCATGAACCGCTTGCCGTCGGAATCCACCAGCTGGGCACCCTCGCCACGCAGCGCCTCCGAGACCAGCGGCTGCTGGGCGTGCCGGACCCCGGGCGCCCGGGCAGACGGCGGGACAATCAGCGCGGTCGGGTGGAACTGGACGAACTCCAGATCGGTGACGGCGGCACCGGCCCGCAACGCGAGGGCCACCCCGTCGCCGGTGGAGACCGCGGGATTGGTGGTGACCGCGAAGACCTGACCCATCCCCCCGGTCGCGAGCACCACCGCGCGACCCAGGATCGCTCCGACGCCGTCCTCGCTGCCCTCACCGAGCACGTGCAGGGTCACCCCACAGGCCGGGCCGAGCCCGTCCGGACCATTCCCGGGAGCCCGAAGCAGGTCCAGCACCAGGGCGTGCTCGACGAGCCGGATCCATGGATCCCGGCGAACGGCGGCGTGTAGCGCCCGCTGCACCTCCGCACCGGTGGCGTCGCCACCCGCGTGCACGATCCGGTCCGCTCGGTGCCCGCCCTCCCGGGTGAGCATGAGCGAGCCATCCGGGTTGCGATCGAACTCCGCGCCGATCCGCATCAACTCCCGCAGCCGGGTGGGCCCCTCCTCGACGAGGACCCGGACCGCCGCCGGGTCACTGAGGCCGACCCCGGCGACCTCGGTGTCCGAGGCGTGGGCCGCGGGAGTGTCGAGCGGATCGAGCACCGCGGCGATGCCGCCCTGCGCCCAGCGTGTCGAGCCCTCCTCGATGTCGACCTTCGAGACCACCGTGACGTGCAGGCCCGCCTCACGCAGGTGGAGCGCGGCGGTCAGCCCGGCGACACCGGATCCGACGACGATCACGTCGGTCGTCTCCACCCACCCGGGCGCGGGCGCCGCCAGCAGACGGGGCAGGGCCGGCTGGTCGCCGGTCGGTAGGTCCATCCCCACAGTCAACCCGAACAACGCACGCCGGAGGCGGCGGGGGCGAGACGAGTGGTTTAGGCAACGCCGTGTCCGACCGGGCCCCTTCGCCCGCCGGCGAAGCCGAAGAAGGGTGCCCTGCTCCTCGCTAGCGGATCCGGACCGGCAACCGGGCCGGACCGGCGCCCTGCAGCGACCCGGTCACCGCACGGTCGCTGAGCCACAGGTAGCAGCGGACGCCCCGATCGCCGACCCTCCACCCGTCGGCACCGGGTGGGCGGACCACCACGTCGACGCGCAGCCGCAGCGCCGGGTCATCGGGCACCTCGGCGAAGCGCGCGATCTCGCTGCGGCAGCCGGCGTAGAGCGGCGCCCAGTCCACGTCCGCGGTGGGGTACGGCTGGTCCGGTGCCCGCCACACCCCGACGAACTCCGCGTCGTGCCGGCTGCGGCAATCCACGGGGCGCAGGGTCCCCACCCCACCACCTCGATCCGGACTGGTCTGCTGGCAACCGAGCCGCAGCGGTGACCCGTCGACAAGCGCGCCGCGCAGGCTGCCGGTGCGGAGGACCACCTCGGCACCCACCTCTGCGGTGGTCACCTCGGTCAGGTCACAGCGGTACCACCGGGAACCAGAAGCCCAGCCCGAAGGGGACGGGACAGCCACCGAGAGCCGCAGCCGCCCGGCCCGCCAGCCGGCCCCCACGTACGTGCTGGTGCGGGTGTCACAGTCGGCGAACGCGCCCCGCAGGTCGACCGAGCCGGCGGCCGGTGGGCCCGACCGCCCCGCCGAGAAGGTGCCCACGTGCACGGTCTCGACCCGGTGCGGGACCGCGCACTCCACCGGCTGGTACGCCGCCAGGGTCACCTGGACGGTGGCGTCGGCCACCTGGCAGACGCCCGCTTCGGGGGTGAACGGACCCGCGGGGGGCAGTGCCCCCCAGTCGTCGGTCAGGTCACCGTCGGTCGGCCCGGCGCATCCCGCCAGCAGCACCACGGCGACCGCGATCGCAACCTTCCCGACCCGATGTCCCACGCCGCCTCCCAGGGTCGACGCCCCGCCTGCCGACGAGCCCACCCAGGGTAGCCAACAATGCCCGGCCGGTAACAGAGCCTCGTGGCGTGGCTCCGGCGGGCGGGCTCGCCCGCCGGAGGCGACAAGCGGGCAAACCGCCCCCGGTCAGGCCAGCGAGTCCGCCAACGGGTTGGGGACCGGCGCCCCCGCCGTCCCGGGCGCCGCCGTAGCCGCGTCCGCGTTCAGGTCAACAATCCGGTTGCCCGAATCGACGTGCACGATCCGCGGCTGGTAGCCACGCGCCTGCGCATCCTCCAGCTGTCCATAGGCGATGAGGATGACCAGGTCCCCCGGGTGGACAAGGTGGGCGGCGGCACCGTTGATTCCGATCACGCCGCTGCCGCGCCGGCCTGGGATCACATAGGTCTCCAGGCGGGCGCCGTTGGTGACGTCCACGATCGCCACCTGCTCGCCTGGGAGCAGATCGGCCGCGTCCAGTAGATCCTGGTCCACCGTGACCGACCCGACGTAGTGCAGGTCGGCCTGGGTGACCGTGGCCCGGTGAATTTTCGACTTGAGCATGGTGCGCAGCATCGGGCGCCTTTCGTCAGGGTGGGTCAGTAACGCGGGGCGAGCTGGACGGACACGTTGTCGATCAGACGGGTGGTGCCGACCCAGGCGGCGGCGAGCAGCCGCGCCGGGCCGGTGACCGGCCCCGGCTCCAGCTCCGGATCGGTGAGCACCAGGTAGTCCAGTTGGACACCGGGCGGGCCGGCGTCGAGCGCGGCATGCGCGGCGGCCAGCACCGCGCCCGCGTCCGCGCCCCCGGCAGCTGCGGCTACCCCCGCCTGCAACGCCCCCGACAGGCTCAGCGCAGCCGTCCGCCCATCGGGCGACAGGTAGCGGTTACGGCTGGACAGGGCCAGCCCGTCCGGCTCCCGGACCGTCGGCACACCGACGATCTCCACCGGCACCTCCAGGTCGCGAACCATTCGGCGGACCAGGGTCAGCTGCTGGTAGTCCTTCTCACCGAAGAACGCTCGATCCGGCCGGGTGAGCTGGAGCAGCTTCAGCACCACGGTCAACACCCCGTGGAAGAAGCCCGGGCGGCTCTGCCCCTCCAACTCCTCGCCGAGCTGGCCCGGGTTGACCCAGACCCGCGGCTGGCCCTGCGGGTACAGCTCCGGCACGGCCGGCGCGAAGACCACCGCCGCGCCGGCCCGACGGCAGATCTCCAGGTCCTCGTCGAGGGGGCGCGGGTAGCGGTCGAAATCCTCGTCTGGCCCGAACTGGAGTGGGTTCACAAAGATCGTGACCACGACGTTGTCAGCCTGCTCCCGGGCCGCCCGCAACAGGGTCTCGTGCCCGGAGTGCAGGGCACCCATGGTCATCACGACGCCCACGGTGCCGGTCAACCCGTCCCGCGCCGCTGCCAGGTCGGCACGGGTGTGCACCAGCTCGGTCACGCAGCCACCTTCCGATCCCACCCACTCAGCACGCCCAGCAACGGCTGCGCGTCCGTCGGCCGCAGCCAGCCGGCCGCGATCGCTCGATCCGCCGTCCGTCGGGCCAACGCCAGGTAGGGGCCCACCGATTCCGGCGCGGTCGCCGCGAGCTGGGCCAGGTGCCGCTCGACGGTGCCGGTGTCACCCCGGGAGATCGGTCCGGTCAGCGCATCGTCCCCGAGCCGCAGCGCGTTGTCCAAGGCGGCCCGCAGCAGCGGCGTGAGCACCCGTCCCGGCTGGGTCACCCCGGCATCCCGCAGCCGGTCAGCCGCCTCGTTGACGAGGGTGATCAGGTGGTTGGCACCGTGGACGAGGGCCGCGTGGTAGAGCGGTCGCTCCGCCTCAGCGACCCACTCCGGTACGCCGTTGAGGTCGGCGACGAGTCGGGTGGCGAACGGACGTAGCTGCGCCGGGGCGGTCAACCCGTACGAGATGCCGGGCAACCGGGGGAGATCGTCCGGCGTACCGGTGAAGGTCATCGCGGGGTGCAGGGCCAGCGGGGTGGCCCCGGCCACCACGACCGGCGCCAGTACCGCCAGGCCGTGCGCACCGGAGGTGTGCGCGACCACCTGCCCCGGACGTAACGCCCCGGCCTCGGCGAGGCCGGCGACAACCCCCGCGAGCGCGTCGTCCGGCACCGCCACCAACAGGAGATCGGTGGCGGCGCGGGCTACCGAGGTGGCCGACCGCGCCGGCACGTCGGCCAGGAGCAGCGCCATCCGGGCGCGTGAGGCGGCGGAGCCCCCGGCCGCGGCGACGACCCGGTGCCCGGCGGTGGCGAGAGCGGCAGCCAACACGGCACCGACCCGGCCAACGCCGATCACGCCGACAGTCAGGGAACGAGAGGTAGGAGCGCCAACCGCCTGATCGGCGGGACGCGGAGACAGCGAAACGCTCATCACGATGATCCAGTCCTCGGAGGGGTACCGGTCGATCGCAAGTATGCGCCGCCGCGCCGGAACCGGGACAGGGCGGTGTGAAAACGTTCACCACCGAGGGCCGGGGATACCCGTTTCCCCGAAGGCGACACGAGGTGCCGGTCCGCAACCGGGACGGCCAAACCGAAGGAGGGGCTGATGCCGATCCGCTGGCGGGACGCGATGGAGCAGGCGCTGTACGGGCCGGACGGCTTCTTCGTCTCCGGCGCCGGCCCGGCCGATCACTTCCGCACCAGCGTGCACGCCTCCCCGGCGTTCGCGGCGGCCCTGCACCGGCTGATCGCCACCGTCGACGCCGCCCTGGACCACCCAGAACAGCTCGCGGTCGTCGATATCGGGGCGGGGCGGGGTGAGCTGCTGCGCACCCTGGAAGTCAGTATCGCCGGGGCCACCGACACGTCCCTCCCAGACCGGCTGCGACTCACCGCCGTCGAACGCGCCCCGCGCCCCGCGGACCTGCCCGCGGGGATCACCTGGACGAACCAGATCCCCGCGGGCGTCACCGGCCTCCTGCTGGCCACCGAGTGGCTCGACAACGTCCCGCTGGACCTGGCCGTGGCCACCCCGGAGGGCTGGCGGTACCTCCTGGTGGACCCCGCCACGGGCGAGGAGACAGTCGGTACTCCGGTCAGCCCGGAAGACGCCGACTGGCTGACCCGGTGGTGGTCGCCGCCAGCCGACGACGACCCGGGCACCCGCGCCGAGATCGGCCGGACCCGCGACGACGCCTGGGCGGACGCCCTCGGGCGACTCGACCGGGGGCTGGCGGTCACGGTGGACTACGGGCACCTCCGACAAGCCCGACCGACCACCGGGACCCTGACCGGATACCGGAACGGGCGGCAGGTCTCACCGGTACCCGACGGATCGTGCGACGTCACCGCGCACATCGCCGTGGACTCGGTCGCCGCCTCCGGTGCGCAGGTCGGGCGAGCCCCGTACACCCTGGTGTCGCAGCGGACGGCGCTGCGGGCGCTGGGTGCCGACGGCCGCCGCCCCCCATTGGAGCGGGCCAGCACCGACCCCGCGGGATACCTCCGGGCCCTCTCCGCGGCGTCGGCGGTGGCCGAGCTGATCGACCCGGCGGGCCTCGGCGGGCACTGGTGGCTCCTCCAGCCGGCCGGCGTCACCCTCGACCCACTCGTGGCACCATGACAGGCATGACCACGGACGCCGATCTCCGCGAACTGACCGTCGGCACCGGCGCCGGTGGGGAGCAACTCGGCACGGACATGGTGCTCAACATCGGTCCGCAGCACCCCTCGACGCACGGAGTACTCCGGTTGCGGCTGGTGCTCGACGGCGAACGGGTGGTGAGCGCCGAACCGGTCGTCGGCTACATGCACCGGGGCGCGGAGAAGCTGTTCGAGGTCCGCGACTACCGGCAGATCATCGTGTTGGCGAACCGACACGACTGGCTCTCGGCGTTCGCCAACGAACTCGGCGTGGTGCTCGCCGTGGAGCGGCTGCTGGGGATGGAGGTTCCGGAGCGGGCCACCTGGCTCCGGATGGCGCTCGCCGAGCTGAACCGGGTCCTCAACCACCTGATGTTCCTCGGGTCGTACCCGCTGGAGATCGGGGCGATCACCCCGATGTTCTACGCCTTTCGGGAACGGGAGACACTCCAGACGGCGCTCGAGGAGGTCTCCGGCGGGCGGATCCACTACATGTTCAACCGGGTCGGTGGGCTCAAGGAGGAGGTGCCGGCCGGCTGGACCGGGCGGGCCCGGGCGGCTATCGGCGAGGTCCGGCGGAGCCTGCCCGACCTGGACAACCTGATCCGGCGAAACGAGATCTTCCTGGCCCGTACCGTCGGCGTCGGGGTGCTCTCGGCGGCCCAGGCCGCCGCGTACGGCGCCTCTGGACCGGTCGCCCGCGCCTCCGGCCTCGACCTCGACCTACGCCGGGACGAGCCGTACCTGGCGTACGACCAGCTCGACGTGCCGGTGGTGACCCGCACCGCCGGGGACTGTCACTCCCGCTTCGAGGTGCTACTCGACCAGGTGTACGTCTCGCTGGACCTCGCCGAGCAGTGCCTGGACCGGGTGGACCGGCTAACCGGGCCGATCAACACCCGGCTGCCGAAGGTGCTCAAGGCACCCGAGGGGCACACCTACGCCTGGACCGAGAACCCGCTCGGTATCAACGGGTACTACCTGGTGTCCCGGGGTGAGAAGACGCCGTGGCGGCTGAAGCTACGCACCGCGTCCTACGCCAACGTGCAGGCGCTGGCCACCCTCCTGCCCGGTTGCCTGGTGCCGGACCTGGTCGCCATCCTCGGCTCAATGTTCTTCGTGGTCGGCGACATCGACAAGTGAGCGGTCCGGCGGCGTCCGTGCAGCGTTGCCGGCGCCGTCAACGCCACCGGTTGTCCCCGCGGCCGTGCCGGCCCGGCTCCGGCTGCCATCGGGGCTCGGGCTGCCATCGGGGCTCCGGCGGCCGCTGCCGGGGCGGCCCCCACTCGGCGGACGCCGGGGGCAGCGCGGACTCCGCCGGTTCGGACCACCCGCCCCGCCCAGCGTCGGCGCGGTCGCGTCTGGGCTCGTCCCGACGGACCGCGGCCCACCGCTGGTCCACCCGGTATTCGGCACCGCCCCGATCCGTGCGCGCCTGCGCCCGCTGCTCGCCCAGCCGCAGCTCGTGCCCCCGCTCGTCCTCGCGGACCGCCGCCCAGCGGTCGCCAGCACGGAGTTGCGACCAGTACCCGCCCTCGACATCACCGCCCACTTCGAGCTCCCCGCCAGGCTGGTCAACGGCACCGCGGTCAGAACGCTCACCGCCCCAGCCCCGGCCGTTGGGCTGGCTGGCCCAGCCGTGGTCATCCCACTGCGCTGGACTCCGGGCGACCTCCGGTGGCTCGCCCGACCCACGATCGTCGCGCGCCCACCCGCCCCGTTCCGACCACGACCGGTCGGCGGAGTCGCCGGCGCCCGGCCAGGAGCGGCGCTCCCCGTCCCCGGTCCCGGCCTCGGCTCCGGACCAGGATCGGCGCTCCCCGTCCCCGGCCCACGACGGCGCGGCCGGGCCAGACCGCCACCGTCGGTCGTAGTCGCCGGAGGGGGCGCCGGAGGGGTTCCGGGCGCCATCGACAACGGTGTGCCGGGTGACGTGCACCGTCTCGGTGTGTCGCACCACGCCGCGCAGGGGGGCGGCGTGCCGGCCGTCCGGCTCCGGCGACCAGGCACCACCGTCGGCGCCGGCGGCCCGCTCGGCGCCGTGCTGACCGGCGAGGCGGTCCCCGGCCCCGTGCTCCTCGGCCGGCGGGCGGAACGCGGCGTACGCCCCGGCCGCCCCGGCGACGGAGTGGCCGCCCGGAACGTGGACCTGGGGTGGGGAGTCATCCGCGTGGCTCCGGTCGCCCTCATGGTCACCCTGGCGATCGGCATCCGGAACCACCGCCCGCCCGGCCGGCATGTCAACCGGGACCCGTGCCCGCTGCGCACCGCCGGTCTCGGCCGACGCGGTGCCACCGGCGTCGAGGCGCCGGCCGAGCGCCACAACGGCCTGCTGGGTGCGCTGCACCTGGTCGAGCGCCTGGTTGCCCCGCTGGGCCGCCGCCACGATCTCACCGTGCAGCTCGTGGCGAAGCTGTTCGATCTCGCCCCGCAACTCGGCGACCCCGGTGCCGCCGTCAGGGCGCAGCGCGATCGACAGGCCGATCAGCACGACCGCCAGGATGGCCAGCACGGCAGCGACCCGTAACGGCCCGTTGCTGTCGGCGACGAGCAGGACCAACACCGCCACCGGGGCGCACGCCACACCGACTCGGAACAGTGCCGTCGGCAACCAGGAGGTGCGTGTGCCATTGGTCACGGCCGGGACGGACATGGCTGTGCAGCCTACCGAGAGTTGCGCCGCCTGGGAACGGCGGCGCAACCCGCCCTGCCACTCCTTAGGGCTCAGCCGACGGTGAGGGCTCCGTCGGAGGAGAACACCAGACCCACACTGGCGACGCCGGTCCTCAGGGCATTCTTCGTCTGCGGTCCGCCGGCATCAAGGGAGCTGAACGACCCGGCCCGGAAGTCATAGACCTCGACCAGCCCGGCCTGGCACTTCGGCCGCTGCGGGCACTCCGGCGGTCCCGCCAGGACGGTCTCCTGACCAGAGCACTTCTCGGCCAGCTCGGTGAGGGTCTGCACGCCGTGCTTGTCGGCGAAGGCCCGCGTGACCGCGAAGGCGTTCTGGTTCTGGGCCGCGGCGGGCGCGCCGAGGGCCAGGTTGGCCTCCGCGCCGAGCACCTTCAGCGCGGCGACCGTCTCGTCCAGGTCCGGCGAGGAGACCGGCTCGGCGCCCTCGCCGTTCGCCTTCGTGTTGAGGAACTCGGCCAGGGTGGCCGCGTACTCGGGGAAGACGTGGATCTCGCCCTTCTCCAGGGCGGGCTCGTAGAGTTCACGGCTGCCGATTTGCTGCACCTCGACCTCGTAGCCGGCGGCGACCAACACGATCTTGTACAGCTCGGCGAGGGTCTCGCTCTCGCTGAAGTTGGCGGCCCCGACCGTGATCGTGCCGCCGGGCCCCTTCGCGAGGCCGGCGGTGAGGTCGTTGGCGGTGGCGAACTCGGCCGCCGCGACCGCGGGCGTCTTGCGGTCCTCGTTGACGGCCTTGTTGAGCTGGATCAGCTTCGGCGTGTCCAGCACCGCGGAGACCTGGTCCAGGGCGGCGATGAGCGGCGGGGTCGCGGCGTCGGCATTGACCACGGGGATGATGTTGTCGCTGTTCTGCAGCGACTTGTCGTCGGTCAGCACGACCAGCTCGTCGCCGGCCACCGGGGCGCATCCTTCCCCCGCCGCCGCCGTTTCGGGCGCGTCCGTGCCCGACGAACCGGCCTCGCCGCAGCCGGTCAAGAGCCCGGCCGTGGTCAGGACGCCGACAGCGCCGATCGCCAAACGTGTGCGTGCGTGCATGTCTGCCCGCCTTCCGTGTCCCGGCACGGCTCCTGCGCCGGCCGCGTGTCCGACGGGCGATCGGTGCCGCCCGCGTTCCCACCCAACATCTTCGCGACGGGTACGACAAACTCCGTCGGACTTCGTCACCAGATCGTCACCCGACACTCGACGGTGAACGCCGGATGCCCACGGCACCCAGGTCAGGCGCCGCTGACCGCCTCGGCCGCGCGCCGTCTCGCGCGCCGGCCCCGGGTCCGCAGCGGTCGCGGGGTGACCAGCCGCTCGACCAGCGCCAACACCAGCTCCACCACCATGGCGAGCCCCGCCACCAGCAGCCCACCAGCAAGGATCTGCCCGCCGCCGGCGGCGATGTCCAGGCCGAAACCGGCCCGGATGATCTGCCCCAGGCCGCCGCCGTTGACGAAGGAGGCCAACGCGGCGGTGGCCACGACCTGCACCGCCGCGGTGCGAAACCCCGCCGCCAGGTACGGCACCGCCAGCGGCAGCTCGACCCGACGCAGGAGCTGCCAGCCGGAGAAGCCCATCCCCCGGGCCGCGTCCCGGGCCTCCGGATCCACCGCACGCACCCCGGTGTACGCGTTGGCCAGCAACGGCGGGACCGCGAAGACCGCCAGCGCCACCACCACCGGGGGCCGACCAAAGCCCAGGAAGGTCAACGGCAGGATGGTGAGCAGGGCCAGTGTCGGCACGGCGAGTGTCAGGTTGGCCACCAGCACGACCAGCCCACCACCACGCCCGGTGTGCCCGAGCCAGAGGCCGATCGGCCACGCGACCAGGCAGCCCAGAAGCACCGCCGCCGCGGAGATGGCGAGATGTTCACCGGTCCGGTCCAGGATGCCGCCCGGGTTGGTCCAGTTCAGCGGGTCGTTGAGCCAGATCACCGCCGCCTCGATCGGCCCCGCCGCCACGGTCATGCCGCGCTCCGGCGGCGCAGCCACGGGGTGAGCAGCCGTCCGACACCGGCCAGGGCGAGATCGAACACCAGGGCGAGCAGGACGCAGAGCAGCGTACCGGTCATGATCTGCGCCTTGTAGAAGTTGTTCTGGAAGCCAGCGAAGATCAACTGACCGAGCCCACCCCGCCCCACGACCACCCCCACGGTGACCAGCGCCACCGTCGAGACCGTCGCCAGGCGCAGCCCGGTGAGGATACCTGGTATGGCCAGCGGCAACTCAATCCGAAACAACCGCCCCCAGCGGCCGTACCCCATGCCCTCCGCCGCCTCCCGCACCTCGGGCGGCACCTGGGTGAGCCCGGCGAGCGCGTTGCGGACAATCACCAACAGCGCGTAGAGCGCCACCACGGTGAGCACGGTCACCACCCCGATCCCCAGATACGGCGCGAGGAAGGCGAACAGCGCCAGCGACGGGATGGTGTACAGCACACCGGTGACCGCCAGGATGGGCCCGGACAGAGCGCGGAACCAGTACGCGGCCACGGCCAGCGGCACCGCGATCAGCACCGCGATGAGCACCGCTCGCACGGTTAGTGAGGTGTGCTCGCGCAGCGCGGTGAGGATCGTGTCAGAGTTGTCCCGCACGTACTGCCAGGAGAACCACGGGTTACCCGGGTCGGCCCGGTAACTCAGGCGGAAGGACATGTGTGGACGCTACCCCGCGGGGATCCGCTGACGACGAGGCGCGTGCGGCATCGATCTCCCTCGATAGTATAGGCAAACGCTACCCGGACGGCACCGAGGCGGTCCGCGAACTGACCCTGGAGGTCGCCGCCGGCGAGCTGGTGGTGCTGATCGGCCCCTCCGGCTGCGGCAAGTCGACCGTGCTACGGATGGTGAACCGCCTCATCGAGCCGACCGCCGGCCGGATCCTGCTCGACGGGGCAGACGTCACACGGGTTGACCCGGTCCGGCTGCGCCGCCGCATCGGCTACGTGATCCAGAATGTCGGCCTCTTCCCGCACCAGACCATCAGCGCGAACGTCGCCACCGTGCCGCAGCTGCTCGGCTGGCCCCGGGACCGCCGCCGGCAGCGAGTCACCGAGCTGTTGGAACTGGTCGGTCTGGACCCGGCCCAGTTCGGCGCCCGATACCCGCACGAACTCTCCGGCGGTCAGCGGCAGCGGGTGGGCGTGGCCCGGGCACTCGCCGCGGACCCGGTGGTCCTGCTGATGGACGAGCCCTTCTCCGCGGTCGACCCGATCGTCCGGACCCGGCTCCAGGAGGAGTTCCTGCGGCTACAGGCCGAGGTCCGCAAGACCATCGTGCTGGTGACGCACGACCTCGATGAGGCGGTTCGGCTGGGCGACCGGATCGCGGTGCTCTCCGAGGGCGGTCGCCTGGAGCAGTACGACACCCCGGCTGCCGTGCTCGGCGCGCCGGCCACCCCGTTCGTCCGGGAGTTCGTCGGTGCCGACCGAGGCATCCGGCGCCTGGCCGTCACCCCGGTCACCCGGGAGACGGTCGAGCCGGTCTCCGCCACCCCGACCGCCGCCGACCTCCCCACGGTGCCGCTCGGGGCATCGGCGTACGACGCGCTGGGGGTCCTGTTGACCTCCACGGCGGACCGGGTGATGGTGACCGACCAGGAGCAACCCGTGGGTGTCCTCACCCGATCTCGGCTGCTCGCCCTGGGCCACTCCGACGACCAGAGCCGGCCGCCCACCCCCAACCGGGTGTTCACCCCCGCAGATAGTCGATGAAGGCCGCCCGCAGCAGGGGCGCCGACTCCTCGTAGCCGTGGCCGGTCAGCTCCCGCCACAGCGCCACCGCCTCGTCGATGGTCGGCCCGACCGAGTTCGGCGCGCCATCGAGGGCGGCGGCCTCGTCGGCGTTCGGCAGGCGCCGCAGCACCGACCAGAAGAACCGCACGTCACGGCGCTCCCGCGCCACCGCGAACGCCTGCTCGCGCAGCTCCTCGGTGGAGAGTGCGTCCAACTCCTCGAACGACCGGCCGGCGGGGAAGGTCGAAGATGTGTCGGTCATGCGGCCGAGCCTAACCGTCGCGCTCCCCGCCGACCTGCCAGACGCGGGTCAGCGGCGGCTGGGGTCCCAGTGCCGTCCGGTCCCCCAGTCCGGGAGGTCCCACTGATCTCTTGGGCTCTCGGCGGGCTGGGGCGGCAGGGCCGCGGCCCAGTCCGTGAGTGGCTCGGGCCGCCGCACGCTCCAGTCGGCGTGCAGCTGCCCATCGACATTGGGGCTGTCGGCCACCGCCCCCCGGTCGTCCCGCGACCCGCCGTACGCCTCGACCAGCCGGGTGACCACCAGCCCCACCCCGAGCACCACCGCCCCGACCGCCCAGCGACTCGCCGAGAGGCCGCTCGCCCGCAGGTCCGTGAGGACGAGCGTGACCAACGAAACGGCGAGCAGGGTACCGAGAATGCCACCCCGACAGCCGAAGGCGCTGGTGCCGGCGAGCAGCGCCGTTCCCACCGCCAAAACGGTCCAGTCCAGCCCCGACACCACAGCGACCGGGCCGACGGCGGGGGTCCCCAGCAGGGCGCCGGCCAGCACGGCCAGGACGCTGGAGGCGACCAGCGCCCCTCCGGCCACCACCGAAGCCAGCGCCCCCCGCCGGCGGGCCGGATCGGCAACCGGCCGGAGCCGGCCGACCAGCCGACGGATCGGCCGTAACGCCCCGAACAGCCCGCCGAGCACGGCGACCGCGGCGAATCCGGCGAACAGGTACAGCGCGTCGCTCGTCGGGTCGTAGCTACCCTGCGGCAGAACAGGGCCACTGCGCTGCTCGATGTACCCGACGAGAGCCGCGCCGGCGGCGAGGCTGGCCGCCCAGGCGGGAACGTGCAGCACCGTCACCACGAACGCCAAGAGCAGCCCGCCGAGCACCCCGGCGGCGATCGCCGGGCCGAGGGCGGCCACCGCACCCCGGTCCCCCTGCTCCGCCATGTGCAGCGCCGCCGCGACGGCCGCCGGCCCGATCGCCAGATTCACCGCCGCGGTACGCAGGCTCAGCCCGGCGGCGAGGGCCAGCAACCCGAGAACCGCCCCGTCGACGAGCAGCGACCGCAGGCCGTCGCCCCGCAGCGTGTCCGGGTTCTCCCGCCAGAGCAGGTACCCGACCCCGACCGCACCCACCAGGAGCAGGAGCTCCCAGACGACGTGCACGCCGAGCCGGTCCCCACCGGACTCGATCTGGGCCGGATCCGGGCCATGGACGACGGTGTGGGCACCGGGGGAGGTCTCCGCGTTACCCCGCACCGATTCGCCGTACCCCATGCAGCCGCCCTCCACCTGGCCGTCCCTCCCGGGTCCCGACGCGCGGAGCGATCCGGGGCGGCCGTTACGCTCCGGTGGCAGGCACCGTACCCGCGTGGGCAGCACGGCGGAAGCCCGTGCTCAGCGCTGGCCGGAGCGGCCCTCCCGGTCGCCGGGCTCGCGGTCCTCGTCATCCTCCTGCTCGGGAACCCGGCAGGAGCGCTCCAACCAGAGCGCGGCGGCCACCAGCGCCAAGGCGGCGAGCAGGCTGCTCCCGGCCACGTTCCGGTCGCTCGCCGCGGCCTGGGTGCGCTCCACGAACAGCCACCCGGTCAGGCCCCCGTAGAAGCCGGCGAAGATCGCGCCCGCCAGCGCGGACGCCTTGGCCAGGACCGCGAAACGGGCAACCAGCAGCGGATTCACCGGCTCTCGGCCCGGCCGGCGCTCGATCCGGGCCCGGGTGTTCACCGCGGCGTACGCCTCCAGCACGGCGAGCCCGGCCAGGGTGATCACTGGCAGCCAGGGCAGGTCCTCGGGAAGGTAGTCGTAGTAGAGAAGACTGATCAACAGCCACGCCACCCCGGCGGCGGCGAGGCCGGCGACCACCAGTGTGGAGATTCGGGTGGGGCCCATCCGGCCGGGACCCGCACCATCCGGAGGTGATGACCTCGCCCGCGTCATGCCCACCGACTCCGCTGCCTCATGCTGTTGACTCTAACTCCACTTCGGGGCAGGGACGCAGCTCCAACGCGTCCGCGCCGACCGGCGCCGAGTTCAGCAGGTCGGTTACCCAGCCGTGGCCCGGCAGCCGCCCGTACGGTTGCAGGTCGAGCCAGGGCCGCAGGACAAAGGCGCGCAGGTGGGCGCGGGGGTGCGGCAGCGTCAGCTCGGGATCGTCCCGGAGCACCGGTGTGCCGTCCTGGGTCCAGACCGCGATGATGTCGACGTCGAGGGTGCGGGGCCCGAAACGCCGGGCCGGATCGCGTTCACGGCCGGCCGCGCGCTCGGCCGCCTGGGCCCGCGCCAGCCAGTCCTCCGGTGCCGCTTCGGGATCGTCGGCCAGCACCGCGGCGTTCAGATACGCGGGCTGGTCGCGGTCGCCCCAGGGCGGAGTCTCGTAGACACCGGAGACCAGGAGCACAGACTCACCCAGCGCGGTGACCACCGACCGTAGGTGGTCGACCCGGTCACCGAGGTTGCTGCCGAGCGAGAGCAGGGCGCGGGTCACTGGGCTGACCTGGTCATGGTGACGGCCACGTCGGTGAAGCTACCCGAGATAGGGGCCTCCGGCTTGTGCACCGTCACCGTGGCGGTACGGACCCGGGCGTCGGCCAGACAGACCGTGAGGAGCCGGTCGGCGAGGGTCTCGATCAGGTTGACCGGCTCCCCGGTCACCACCGCCGCCAGCCGCTCGGCCAACTCGCCGTAGTGGACGGTGTCGGTCACCTCGTCCGAACGGGCGGCCGGGGCGAGATCCAGCTCCAGGAGCGCGTCCACAACGAAGTCCTGCCCGTGCGCCCGTTCGAAGTCATACACCCCGTGCCGGCCGTGCGCCCGCAGGCCGGTCAACTCGATGCGGTCGGTCAACGCTGTTCTCCCTTGGCTCGGGTGCCGGAGGCGCCGGCCAGTCGGGGTGACCCGGTGGCCTGCCAGACGGCCAGCGCGTCGGCGGTGGCCTGGACGTCGTGCACCCGCACCCCCCAGGCGCCGGCCGCGACCGCGAGCACGCTGGTGGCGACGGTGGCGACCTCCCGGCCCTCGGTCGGTCGCGGGGCGCCGTCGGCGGCGAGCAGCGCGCCCAGGTGAGACTTACGGCTGGCGGCGAAGAGCAGCGGGTAACCGAGCGCCAGCAGCTCCGGCAGTCGGGCGCTCAGCTCCCAGTTGTGGGCGGCGGTCTTGGCGAAGCCGAGCCCCGGGTCGATGACGATGCGGTCGGCTGCCACCCCGGCGGCGAGGGCCGCTTCAACCCGCTGCGCCAGCTCGGCCTTGACGTCGGCGACGACGTCGCCGTAGCGGGCCAGCTCCCTCATCTCGCGAGAGTGCCCGCGCCAGTGCATGAGCACCCAGGGGCAGCCGGCATCCCGTACCACCCGGGCCATATCCGGGTCGGCGAGCCCACCGGAGACGTCGTTGACCACCCGCGCCCCGGCGGCGAGCGCCAGCTCGGCCACCCGGGCCCGGGTGGTGTCGATACTGACCGGCACCCCGGCGGCGGCCAGCTCGCGGATCACCGGCCGGACCCGGGCCGCCTCGGTCTCGGCGGCCACCCGGTCCGCCCCGGGCCGGGTGGACTCGCCACCCACATCCACCAGGTGGGCACCGTCGCCGCGCAGCCGCACGCCGTGTGCGATGGCGGCATCGAGATCGGCGTAGCGTCCGCCGTCGGAGAAGGAGTCCGGCGTGACGTTCAGGATGCCCATCACCACCGGGAACGCGGCCTGCACCAGATCGGTCACAAGAAGACCGTACCGGTCCTCGGTGGCGCCCCCGCGCCACCCGGCGCGGGGGCGCTGACATGCGCTTCGGCGCCGGCACGGGGTCGGACGACAGAGTCGGATCAGGGTCATTCTTCGCGGCTTGTCGCAGACAGTGGGTGGCCGTACGCTTTGGAATTGCCGAGCATCGAGATGGCGAAGCCTGGAGGGAGGGCCGAAGCGGGAAATCCGCCCAGGACCCACCGCCTCGCGGTGGGTGACGACCGCGGCGGCACAGCCGCACCGTGAGCACCGTTCCCGCCAGGCATGCCTACTGCACCGCCGCGGCGCCGCCGGCCGCGAAATGGGGAGGTTTCCAGTGATCGCCATCGAGCTGACGGAGGCGGCATCGTCCGCCGCCCACGCTCTCACCACCCTGAGCTCGACACCGCTCGCCGAGCCCGCGCCCACCGGCATCAACACCGAAGGCGTCGTCGCCTTCTTCGCCAGCAAGATCGCCCCGATCCTGCTGGCCGTGCTGGGCGTCATCTTCATCGGGCGGGCGAGCCGGGGCGAGATCTCCAAGGTGCTGACGAGCTCCGCCATCGCGATCGTCGGCCTGGCCTTCATCGCCGGGGCCGCCACCCTCTTCTTCGTCGGCGACTACCTGATCGATCTGATCTTCGAATAGGCGCGGTCACGATCATGCGGCTGCGCACCGACGACGACATCTACCGGGCTCGCCTGGTCTACCTCGGGCCACCGGGCTACACCCTCCCGGTCCACCTCCCGTACGCCCAGTACGGGCTCTTCATCCTGCTCGTTCCCCTCTACATGTTCATCCACTGGTTGTTCACGCTGCAGGTCGAACTCTTCCCGGCGTGGGAGATCGCCCTCGCGATCGTGACCACCTCGTTCGTCTTCCGGTACGTCGACCCGGACCGGCCGGCGCGAATGGTGATCCACACCGCGCTGACCGACTGGCGACGCACCCGGGAGCCGGCCGCCGAGCAACGGGACCCCCGCCTGGTCGGCAGCCGGATCAGGATCCGAGAGGAACTGGCATGACCGGGCAGTGCAACGACGCGGGTGAGGCGGTCGCATGAGTTCCCACTACGCGCCGGGACCCCCGGCCGGGCAGCCGGCCGCCAGTTCAGGTGACTCAACGCAGTCTTACGGCTACGCTGCGGAGCTCGATGAGGCCCGGCACGACCCGGCCCGGGCCACCTCCCCAGGCCACGGTGGGGTCGGCGTCTTCCAGGCACCCCGCCCGCTGCACCAGCGGACCCCCACGGAGCCGACGCCGGCCGCGGGCACCGACATCGACTCCCCCTTCCTCGACCTGTTCGGCGCGACCCGCCCGGCGCGGACCGCCCCGGGCCGGCCAGCGATGCGCGAACAGCAGCCGACCATCCCACAGCAGCCCGTCGCCGCGGATCCACCCGCCGCACCGGCCGCTCCCGCCACACCGACCGGGGCGCAGCGCTCGCCGGCCGGGCCGGCCACACGCTCCACCCGGGTACCGCACCAGGCCGGCGAGCGGCTCGCCCGCCCGGAGACCGAGGAAGCGGACCCACCGCCGGCCGACACCGAACCGCAGCGGCAGCGCGACGAGCGACCCGAGTCGGGCACCCGGGACCTACCCCCCTCCGGTCGACGCTCCACCGGCCGCCGGGACCGCGCCACCAAATCGGCACGAGTCAAGCCGCCAAAGATCAAATTTGGGGACCGGGACCCGTCGGTGGAGCTGGCCATCACCGAGATCGCCGGTCACCTGACCTTCACCCCCAACACGGTCACCGCCTGGTACTGGCTACCCGAGGTGCGCTGGGCCTTCCGTCCCGACGCCGAGCGGGAGGCGCTGCTCTCGGCGATCTCCGAGCAGTACGCCGGACTGGCCGGATTCCGCCTGCACCTGCGCCGCACCACCCGCCCGTTCCCGGCCGACGAGTGGGCCCGCACCATCGACACCCACACCCGGGCACCGCTACCCGACGTCCCGGGTACACCGAGCTGGGCAGATCATCTGGTCGCCGCGCAACGACACCTGCTCTCGGTCAACCACGCCGAGGGACAGACCTACCTGGGGGTGACCTTCGCCCGGCGCTCGTTGGGCGACTCACTGGTGGAGCGGGTACGCCGCACCTTCGGTCGCGGCGTCGCCGACAGCGAACGACGCAAGCTCGGCCGTACCGTCGAGCAGTTCGACGAGGTGCTGGGCGCCTTCGGCATGCGCGGACGCCGGGTCACCACACCGGAGCTGGAGTGGCTCCTCTACCGCTCGGTGGCGCTCTGCATGTCCCCGCCCGGGCGACTCTCCCCGGTCACCGACGGGCACTGGGAACGCGGCGACCTGCTCGCCCTGACCGAACAGGTGGAGCGCTACCGCACCCCGTACGGGTCCACGGTCAAGCTGGTCAACCGGATGACCGGGGAGGAGGGGCACGTCGCCGTCCTCGCCGTGGGACGGATGGAGCCGCTGGAGATCCCCGAACGACACGAGCCCTGGCTGCACTTCCACGAGCGGCTGCCCTGGCCGATGGAGTTGTCCAGCCGGGTCGACATCCTCGGCTCCGGCGACTCCTTCCGTAACCTGGAGCACCGGCTGCGGATGATCCGCTCCCAGCAGCTCGACTACGCCGAGCACGGCATCGACGCCCCACCCGAGTTGGAGCGCCTCGCGGAGCGGGCCCTGGTCATCGGCGACGAGATGACCACCGGGCTGCCGGTCGAATCCGCCCGCGCGCACGGCTGGCACCGACTCGCCGTCGGTGGTCGGAGCCGAGAGGAGTGCCTGGAACGCGCCCGCCGGCTGATCCAGCTCTACTCCCGAGAGCTGCGGGTCTCGCTCCAACACCCGAAGAACCAGGACTGGCTGGCCCGCGAGTTCATCCCCGGCGAGCCGATCGCCAACACCGGCTACGTCCGCCGGATGCCGGTCAACCTCTTCGCCGCCGCGCTCCCGCAGGCCGCCTCGACCGTCGGGGACCGCCGGGGCGACCTGATCGGGCGTACCGCCGGCACCTGCCGCCGGCCGGTCTTCCTCGACCTGCACTTCCCGATGGAGGTCCGGGAACGCTCGGGTCTCGGGGTCTTCGTGGCGGAGCCCGGCGGCGGCAAGTCCACCCTGCTCGGCGCCCTCGGCTACCTCGCCGCCCGCCGCGGGGTGCAGGTGACGCTGCTCGACCCCTCCGGCCCGCTCGCCCGGCTCTGCGCCATGCCGGAGCTGGCCCCGTACGCGCGGGTGCTGAACCTGACCGGCTCCGAGCCCGGCACCCTCGCCCCGTACTCGCTGATCCCCACGCCGTTGCGCAGTGAGTTCAGCACTGGTGACGCGGGCGACCGGGAGTTCGAGATCGCGGTCTCCAACGCCCGGGCCGAGCGCCGGATGCTGGTCCAGGACATCTGCATGATGCTGGTACCGCCACAGGTCGCTCGGGAGGCCTCCACCGCCACGCTCTTCCGGCACGCCGTACGCCAGGTACCGGCGGAGGAGACGGCCACCCTGGACGACGTCGTCGCCACCCTGGGCAAGCTCGACGACGACGCCGGCCGGGAGCTGGCCAACCTCCTGCTGGACACCGCCGAGATGCCGCTGGCCATGCTCTTCTTCGGCCGTCCCCCGGAGGGGCTGCTCGGGCCGGACGCCACCCTCACCGTGATCACGATGGCCGGGCTCCGTCTCCCCGATCTCAAGATCGAGCGAGAGTACTGGTCGGCGGAGGAGGCGCTCGCCCTGCCCATGCTGCACACCGCGCACCGGCTCGCCGTCCGCCGCTGCTACGGCGGCTCGATGTCGTCGCGCAAGCTGGTCGGGCTGGATGAGGCGCACTTCATGGAGGGTTGGCGTTCGGGGCGGTCGTTCCTGGTCCGGCTGGCCCGGGACTCCCGCAAGTGGAACCTGGCCGCCTTGGTCGCCTCGCAGAACCCGAAGGACATCCTCGGCCTCGACGTGCAGAACCTGGTCTCCACGGTCTTCGTCGGACGGATCGCCGAGGACGAGGAGATCGCCTCCGAGGCGCTACGCCTGCTGCGGGTCCCGGTCAACGACGGGTACGAGGCCACCCTCGCCTCCCTCTCCGCCGCCGACAGTGCCTCGGCCGCCCGCCTCGGCTACCGCGAGTTCGTCATGCGCGACGTGGACGGGCGGGTGCAGAAGGTCCGAGTCGATGTCTCGTACGTCGACGGGCTGCTCGACCACCTCGACACCACACCGGCGGCGATCGCCGCCGCGGCTGGAGTGCTGCCCGTCGTAGCGGATCTGGAGGCGTGAGATGGCCGGGGCCCGGGCTCGGACGGTGGCGCTACTGCTGGCTCTCGGCGTCCTCGCCGGGGCCACGGTCAGCTGGCCGGGGGTCGGCGCGGCGGCGGCACCGGCCCCGGCGCCGACCGCACCGGCCCCGGCCGGCGCCTGCACCACCGAGGAGTGGCAGGCCGACTTCCGCTCCTGCGTCTCCCGGCTCAAGGCGGTCGCCGAGGACGACGTCACCTGCCGCAACGCCCCGACCCCGACGGCACCGGACTCCGGCCTCGCCGGTTGGTTCGCGGCCCGCCCGGACTCCGCGAAGGAAGACGGTCGCAAGGGGTACTACAGCGACTACGGCTACGCGGGGTACAGCTACACCACCTACGACATCGACACCGGCTGCGCCACCGCGGTGCTGCATCCGGACTACAAGTTCACCAACACGGTCGCCAACGGCGAGTTCATGATCGCCACCGCGATCGTCGGCGCCTCGAACGCCCTACGGGAGCGGGCCTGGGATCCGCGGTCGATGTGGGGTTGGGCCGATCCGCTGGTGGAGCAGGCGACCACGGCGGTCTACCAGAAGGTGTTCAGCGTCTTCGGGATCGTCACCCTCTGCGTGGTCGGGCTCTACCTGCTCTGGCGTTCCCGCCAGTCGGACATGAGCAACGCCATGACGACCGCCGGCTGGGCCCTGCTCGTGATGGTGGCGGTGACCGCGCTGGCCGCCTGGCCGGTGAAGTCCGCCAACCTCGCCGACGGCACCCTGGTCACCACGCTGGGGGTGGTCCACGACGCGGTCGGACCCGCCACCAAGGACATCCCGCCGGACCAGTGCCCGGTCCCGAATCCGGCGGCCTGCGCTGACAACCGGCCACCGGCGGTGCGGGCGAGCGACACGGCCACCGAGACGATGCTCTACCGGAACTGGCTGCGCGGGGTGCTGGGCTCGGCCGACAGTGAGACCGCGAAGAAGTACGGGCCGGCGCTCTACGACGCGAAGTCCTTCTCCTGGGAGGAGACGGAGAAGCTCCGGGAGTTCCCGGCCACCCGGGAGGCCACCATCCGGGCCAAGCAACAACAGTGGGCGCGGGTCGCGCAGCAGGTCAAGCAGGAGGATCCGGAGGCGTACGAGTACCTCCAGGGGCTCCGGGACATGGACCGGGTCGGTGCCGGCTTCATCGCGGTGCTCGCCGCGCTGCTCTTCGCGATGTTCGATCTCACCGCGTCGGTGCTGGTGCTGCTGGGCTTCCTACTCTTCCGGTGGGCGGTGATCGCCGCGCCGATCCTCGGCACCATCGGCCTGCTGCGCCCGGCGAGCGCCGGGCTGCGCCGGCTGGGTAACGCCGTGGTCGCGGCGATCTTCAACATCGCCATCTTCGGCACCGGTGCCGCGATCTACCTCTTCGCCGTGGACCTCATCATGAGCACGCCGACCCTGCCCGGCTGGCTCCAGGTGGTGCTGGTCTGGCTCTGTGGCGTGGTCGGCTGGCTGCTGCTGCGCCCCTACCGGCGGGTCACCCAGCTCGGCGGCAAGGGCGGCGGCGAGGCGGGTGGCTCGGCCGGCTCCTGGCACCGCCGGTTCTTCCGGGACATGCGCGCGGCGTCCCGCCTCGACGCGGAGTCCCGCGGCACCGGCGAGCCGAGCTCGGGCCGCCGCGGCGCGGTGGTGGCGGAGCAGAGCCGGCTGCGGCCGGAGGCCCGGCACGAGGACCTGACGCCCTCAGCCGAGGGCGGGGCCCGGCCGGAGCACCGCGAGCGGCCGGGGGACGGGACGCCAACGTCCGGGGAGCGAGGCGCCACGGGCCGCACCACCCCCGCACCGCGGCAGCGGCGAGCGCCGGCGAGTTGGACCGAGCCGGAGGGCCCGCAGGAGAACCCCTCCTTCGTCATCTACCGGCCCGGCACGGTGGGGCCCGCGCCGGAACGGAGCACTCCCCGGGTCCGCTCCGAGGCCCGGTGATCGCGGTGCGGCGGGCGATCGAACAGCTCCTCACCCGAATGTTCCGGTCCCGGGTGGGGGTCGCGCTGGCGCTCGGCGTGGTGGTCGTCGGGGTCATCGGCACGACCCGGTTGGTTGCCGGGGCGGAGGAGCCGGGGAGCAGCCTCAGCAACCGCCCGGAGCGACCGATCACCACGGTGCACCCGACGGTCGGCGACGACGGGCTGATCGACACGCGTTCCCCCACACCGGTGACCCGTCCCGGGGAGGCGACGCCGGAGCAGATCACCGACCGGTTCGTCACCGCCTGGCGGGGGCAGCCGGGGATGACCGCCGAGCGCTGGCACGCCGGGCTACGCCCGCTGGCCACCCCGGCGTTGGCCGAGCAGCTCGCCGGGGTGGACCCGGTCGATGTCCCGACCGGCGAGGTGGCCGACACCGCGACGGTCACGGCCCGGTCGGAGACGGTCGTCGAGGCGCGGGTGCCCTTCGACACCGGCCGGCTCCGGCTGGAGCTGGTGGCGCCGGACGGCCGGTGGCGGGTGGACGCGGTGGACTGGGAGCAGGGATGAGTAGAGCAGCCGAGCCGAAAGGCCATCGCCTGCGCGTCGGCGCGCTGGCCCTCGCCCTCACCGCGACGCTGACCCTGCTCTGCTGTACCGGTGGCGCGGGCGCCTTCTTCCTCACCGAACTCGGCGGCGACGACGACCTCCGTCTCACCAACCAGGAGTGCACCGACGACTTCGGCGTCGAGATCACCGGGGCGATGCCGCAGATGTCGCAGTACGGCGAGCTCCAGCTCCGCAACGCCGCCCGGATCATCAAGGTCGGGCAGGAGCTGCAGGTGCCGCCCCGCGGTTGGGTGATCGCCGTGGCGACCGCCATGCAGGAATCCCGCCTGCGCAATCTCGCCAACCCCACGGTGGCCGGGTCGGAACAGCTTCCGAACGAGGGCGTCGGCTCGGACCACGACTCGGTGGGCCTGTTCCAGCAGCGGGCGGGCTGGGGCTCGGTCCAGGAGCGGATGACGCCGGAGTACGCAGCCCGCAAGTTCTACGAGAAGCTGCTGGAGGTCTCCGGTTGGCAGCAGCTTCCGCTGACCCGGGCCGCGCAGGCCGTGCAGATCAGCGCCTTCCCGGACGCCTACGCGAAGCATGAGGCACTGGCGTCGACGATCGTCAACTCCCTGGCCGGCGGCGCGGCCCGGAGCGTGCCGGTCGCCGGCGGGCACGCCTGCGACGCCGCGGAGGATGGCCGGATCGCCGCCTCCGGCTGGACCGCGCCGATCCCCGGTGATGTCGGCTCCGGCTTCCGCACCGCGCAGCGACCGGCGCACCACGGGGTGGATATCGCCGCGCCGAAGGGCACCCCGATCCGCGCGGCCGCCAGCGGGCGGGTCCTGGTCTCCCGCTGCGACCCGGACCGGACCGGGGAGCTGAGCTGCGACGTGGATGGCTGGCCCGGCAAGGGGGGGTGCGGCTGGTTCGTCGACATCGCCCACGCCGGTAAGATCATTACCCGCTACTGCCACCTGGCGGAGCAGCCTCAGGTCAGCGCGGGTGAGACGGTGCGAGCCGGGGAGGAGATCGGGGTGATCGGCAGCAGCGGCAACTCCTCCGGCCCGCACCTGCACTTCGAGGTACACGTCGACGGTGACCGGAGCCGCCACGGTGCGATCGACCCGGTGGGCTTCATGCGGGAGCGGGGCGCGCCACTGCGGAGCGTGGAGTGAGGCACCGACGGCGATGACAGATCCCCTGCCCGACCCTTTCCCGGGCCAGCCGGACTGGGCACCGCTACCACCCCGACCGATCGAGATGCTGCCGGCCTCCGGCCCGGTCGAGCTGCGCGGGCGCCGGGTGCGCGTCGGCCAGCCCGGGCTGGGCTGGCGCGGTGACCTCCGCGCGGACGACCGCGTGGTCCAGGGCAGCCGCACCTACGTGCCGGTCATCGCCGAACACGAGTGGTACCGCGCCGAGGCCGACCAGGTCGAGGTCTTCGCCCCCCTCGTTCCGGTCGACCGGGTCTGGGTGGAGACGGTCGGGCTGCGGCCGGAGCTGGCGCCCCCGGAGTCCAATCGGCTGGTCTCCCTGGACCGGCCCACGCACCGGGCACCGACGCCGGTCTTCGAGGCCGACGCCGTCGCCGGCCGGCGGGTCGTGCACGTGGTGGACTCGGTGGAGCACCGGGACCTACGCGCGGTCACCGAGACCTACTCGAGCGCCGAGGGCGACATCTGCGTCCGGGTCACCCCCGAGGTCGAGTGGTACCGGTGGGCCTGGCGCGGGCAGACCCCGAGCACGCTCGAGGTCCCCGTCCACCTGCTCTGGATCGAATAGGTCAGTCAACCCGCGCGCCGGCGCAGACCCGCCAGTCCTCGCCCAGCCGGGTGGTCAAGCGCCACGGCTGCCGTTCGCTGTAGCTGCCACCGTCGACATATGCGGAGATCACCAGCTCCAGCTCGACGACCGCCTCGTCGCCCTCGCGTCTAATGACGAAATTCCCCCAGCTGACGGAAATAGGTACCGCGAACCGCGATTCTCGCGCGACCAGGTCGTCCCGCAGCGCCCGCAGCTCAACGACAGAAATCCCCTCAGCACAGACGAACAGGTCGGCGAGTGTGTCGTTTCGGTCCACTAGAAACGCGCGGAGGTAGTTGTCCACGACCACCTCGGGTGCGCTGCGGTCGGGGGTGGTGGCCCGGTCGTAGAGGACGTAGCCCCCGACGATCCCGCCCAGCACGAGCGCCGTCAGCACGGCGGCGGTCACGGTGAGGATGGTGCGAAGTCGTTGCCGCCGCGGCTGGACCGGCACCCCAGCTCCTGGCGCTGGCGCCGAGGGTGGGGGCGCCAGCTGCTCGGAGGGAGGCCGCTGCGCCGGTAGGCGGGACACCTGGGAACCGGCGGGGGGCTGCACTGATTCCACCCCCTGAGGCTAACTGCTGCCGGCCGCTGACCCAATGCCCGAATCAGGCGCATCGTGACGACGTCCTCCCTCTCGGTAGCCTCGGCAACAACACCCGCGCAGCACCGCGGTGCCTCCGCCGGAACCAGGCCGTCCTGCGTTACGGTCTTCCCGCGGGGTGGGTCGCCGACCTCGCGAAAAGGGGGTGGACGCGGTGGGTCCGAGGAGACGGGCGAACCGGGCCGCCGCCCTACACCGGCAGGCTGCCGCCACCGCGCTCGCCGCCGCCGACGTCCTCGACGACATCCGTCCCGCTCCCGCCGACCACGCCCGCCAGTACGAGCTCGCCGACCGGCTGCGGGGCGTCGCCGGTCAACTCGCCCCCGGCTGGGCGGGAGCCGCGCTCGAGACCCTGCCGGCGGAGACCGTCGCCGGGGAGGGGCCGCCGCCCTTCGTCCGGGTCGGCACCGCCGCCCCCCTCGACGAGGCGCGCTTCCCCGCGCTGGTCCCGCTGATCGGCTCCGGGAACCTGACGATCGACGCCGACACCGAGGATCCGCGGGTGGCGGGCCTGGTCCGGGCCGTCCTGTTACGACTGCTGGCGGCCACGCCGGCCGGGGCGCTGCTGGTACGCGCGGTCGACGGTACGGGTACCGCGCTGACCCCGTTCACGGTGCTCGCCGACGCCGGCCTCCTGCCGCCCCCGGTGACGGACGTCGCCGGCCTGCGGACGGTGTTGGCGGAGGCGGAACGGTGGGTGGCCCCGGTCGCCGACGGCCGACGTCGGCACGACCGGACCCTGCTCCTGGTCGTCGCCGCGCTGCCCGAGTCCACCGGGCACACCGACCTGACCCGACTGGAGGCGCTCGCCGAGCAGGGCAGAGCGAGCGGCCTGCACCTGCTGGTGGCGGGGTGGCCGGTCGGCCGTGCTCCGCTGCCACGCGCTGCGTCACTGACGATCCGCAGTGCGTACGCGCTGCTGGCTGGCCCTCCCGGCACGACCTTCGGGGGGCCGGAGGCGGATCCTCCGGGCGGGTTGAACTCACCGGTATTCCTCGAGCCGGATCCCCCTGCCGACCTCGTCGACACGGTCTGCCGTCGCCTCGCCGAGCAGGTGGAGGAGGGTTCGCGGCTGGCCTTGGCCGAGCTGCTTCCGGAGCCGAGCGAGCCGGTGTGGACGGCGAGTTCGCGCGACGGAGTGGCGACGACGGTGGGGGACGCCGGAGGACGACCGGTTTCCCTGGGCTTCTCCGAGCTGACGCCACACTGGTTGGTGAGTGGCCGCTCCGAAACCGGCCGATCGACGTTCCTCGCCACCGCCCTGCTCGGCCTGACCGCCCGCTACGGTCCCGATGAGCTCGTCCTCTACCTGGCCGATCTCGGCGCTGGGGAGTCCTTCGCCGAGTTCCTCCAGACCGAACACGACCGCTCCTGGATTCCGCAGGTCCGTGCCGCCGCCATCACCGCCGACCGGGAGTACGTGCTGGATCTGTTCGACCTCCTGGCCACCGAGGTCCGCCGCCGCGAGGAGGCCGGTGCCCGGGCCGGCGGGCAGCGGTACCAGGAGCTGCGGCAGCACCGGGAGCTGCCGCGGATCGTCGCCGTGGTGGACGGCCTACCGCGACTACTCACCGGCCGGGACCGAATCGCCGCCGAGGCCGCGGCCCTGCTCGAGGCCGTGGCGCGCACCGGCCGGTCGTACGGCGTGCATCTGCTCCTGGCCGGGGAGGGGGACCTGGGCATTCGGGCGCGGAGTGACCGGGATCCGCTGCTCGGCCAGTTCCCGGTGCGGGTGGCGCTTCCCGGTGGGGGCGCGGTGTTGGCCTCGACCAACGACTCGGCGGCCGGGCTGCCGGTGGGGAGTGCGGTGGTCAACACCGCGGGCGGCCTCGGGGGGCCGCGCGGCGCCATCCGGGGACACGAGCGAATGGTCCGCTTCCCCGATCCACTTGATCACTCCGAGGTGGTGGACGGCCTGCGGCACCGGCTCTGGGACGCCCGCCCGGAGCGGAGCGCCCCACCAGTTGTCTTCGCCGGTTACGCCCAGCCGCAGCTCCGCAACGATCCCCGGTATCGGTCGGCGGTCGCCGGTGGGGCGACCGGTCCGGTGGCGCTGCTGGGCCGGGCGGTGGATGTGACCCGGTCGACGGTGGCGGTATCGCTCGACCCCGCCCCTGGGCGAAATCTGGCGGTGCTCGGTGCCGGTGTGGCCGCAGCCGGCCTGCTGGTCACCGCGGCCCGCAGCGTCGCCGCCCACCACCAGCCGGGTTCCGCCCATTTCGTGGTGGTGCCTCCCGCGGACGAAGCAGGACCGCTCGCGGAGGAAGTGGGGGCGCTCGCTGCGGCACTCGCCGCCGAGCTGGCCACCCAGCACTCGGTCGAGGTGGTGGATCAGACTGACCTGCCGGCTGCCCTCGACTCAGCCGAGCCGGCCTACCTGGTCGTTTTCGACCTCGACGGGCCAGATCCCGGACGGTTTCCGCCGGACCGGCTCGCCACCCTGCTGCGGGAGGGGCCGCCGGCTGGCCGTCACCTGCTCGGCCGGTGGGGCACCGTACCCTCGTTCGCGTCCCTACTCGAACCCGGAGACGAGTTGGCCAAGCTCGCCACGGTCGCCGTCGTGGATGTGCCGGGGGCACAGCTCGGGGCGCTCTTCGGCCGCCCGGTGGAGTGGCGGCCTCGACCGGACCGGGCGCTGCTCTGGGACGGCCACAGCGAGCAGGGCGTCGTCCTGGTTCCGTTCGCCACGAATCCGGTGCTGACGTGAGCCGGATACCCAGCCAGGATCGGGGGCCGGACCGGCAGCACCCCCCGGCCACCCCGCCGATGCCGATTCACGTACCGCAGCCGGTCCATCCGCCGGCGGCCGCCCACGAGCCGGTCGAGCCGGTCCAGGAGACGGAGCCCGGCCAGGAGACGGGGCCCGGCCAGGAGACGGGGCCCGGCCAGGAGACGGGGCCCGGCCAGGAGACGGGGCCCGGCCAGGAGCCGATCGAGGCGGCGTGGGCCGAATACCTCGCAGCGACCCGACAGCTCGACGCGGTACGCCGAAGTGCGGCCACCGCAGCGGGCGAGCAGGCCCGCGCGGTCGCGGCCGCCCGGGAGGAGCTGGCGACGGTCCGGGCCCGGCTGGCCGGGCAGGAGGCGCGGCTGCGCGAGTCCGGCGTACCGCCGATCTCCCTGGCGCCGACGCCACCGGAGCTCTCGGCCGCGACTCGGTCGATGGTGAGTGGACCGGCGACGGTGCTGGCGACGCTGCGGGGGGCGGCCGGGCAGGTGGACTCGGCGGACGCCTCGCTGGCCGCCCAGGGGCTGGTCAACTCGGCCGGCTGGCCCGTCATCGCCCGGAATCTGCTCCGCTACGCCCCACTGGCCCTGCTGATGCCGCTGGTCCAGCTGATCCTGCTCGCCGTCACCGGCCCCAGCACGGTGAGCGCCGCCGCGCTGGTCGTCGGGCTGGCGACGCCGGCGGCGGCTTTCGCTGCGGGCTGGTGGTGGGTCGGGCGCCTCGCCGGGCCG